>JBKAGC010000041.1:0-19264 GCA_046290215.1 Pseudomonadales bacterium
GTGCCGTCGATAGATTCAATGTTATTCAGCACCACTTCAGGTGAACGGGTCCAGGCATAGCAGGTTTCGGTCATGGTTTTGCCAGTTTCCCGGAGACTTTCCTTCGCTAGCACTAGACGACGATGTTCATCCAGATTGGGGTAGCACAGATCAATATTCTCTTTGCTTACCAGCCACATCCGACTCCGGCTCAACCACGCCAGGGTGCCAAATCCGCTGCCCAGGGCACGGATGCTCCCAAGGGGCAACCTGCCCACAAGAAAAATCAGAATTCGTAATAGGTATGTCTTAAGCATATAGGTGGCCAATGTCGCATCGCAAATCTACAGGAGCGCGGTGAGCCATGGCAATCTTGAATATCAAAGCAATCCTGGTGAATCGAACTGAGACGGTTGGTTCAACTGCATCACCGTGCTATATATGGCCGTTCTAAAATCAACCACAAAGCAGCAGGAGCGGTGTGCATGGCGGTAGTGGATTACAAGGTAGCGAATAGTTTGGAGGAAGCCGTCGGTTTTCTCAGTACGGCGCAGATTCCCACCAGAGTATTAGCCGGGGGAACCGATCTGATCATCCAAACAAAGGCGCAGGCTGCGCCGGTTGGTGTGGTAGACATCAAGAAAATTAACTCAATGATGACAGCGAGTCTGGGCGATGACGGTTTGACGTTGGGGCCCGCCATGAGCTGTGTGGATTTTACCGCACGAGAAGATATCAAAGCTGTGTATCCTGGCCTGGTAGAAGCCGCGTATTTGATTGGCTCAACCCAGGTACAAGGTCGCTGCAGTGTGGGTGGCAATTTATGTAATTCATCACCAGCCGCCGATACGATCCCAGCCTTAATTGCCAATGGTGCTGTGTGTCACATCCTCGGACCAAACGGAGCGAGACAGGTAGCCGTCGAGGATTTTGTGACCGGGGTTGGCCAAAACTGCATGGCAAAAGATGAGCTGCTCGCAGCAATCAAAATTCCCAAACCAGAGCCACGCACGGCAGATGCCTATTTACGGTTCATTCCTCGCACGGAAATGGATATTGCTGTGGCGGGCGCGGGTGTCAGTTTAACGCTCAATGACGCTGGTGAGGTTAGCCGTGCCAGAGTGGCAATAGGTGCTGTGGCCACAACCGCTTTATTGGTACCGGAAGCAGCCGAGGCGTTACTGGGCAGTCAACTTGACGACGCCGCGCTGGATGCTGCGGCAAAGGCAGCCTCAGCTGCAGCGAAACCCATTTCAGATCGGCGTGGTACCGCTGAATATCGCCAGCATGTGGTTGGTGTGCTAGTGAAACGAGCAGCGCTTATTGCTGCCAATCGGGTAAGGGGAGTTTAACGTGGCGAAACAACATGTCAGTACAACCGTCAACGGTGAAGCCGTTGAATTTTTATGCGACCCAGGCACAACACTGCTGGATGCTTTGCGGAACGAGTTAAACCTAACCGGGACAAAAGAAGGCTGCGGTTCCGGCGATTGCGGGGCTTGCTCTGTGACCGTTAATGACAAATTAGTGTGTGCTTGTTTGGTGCTCGGCGTTGAAGCCGAAGGTGCCGAAATTGGCACCATTGAAGGGGTCGCTGATAAAGAGCACTTACACGTAATCCAGGAGAAGTTTCTTGAACATGCCGCCCTACAATGCGGTGTTTGCACGCCTGGACTGATTGTTTCGACCCAGGCACTCCTGAAAGAAAATCCCAATCCAAGCGAAGAAGAAGCTCGCTATTATCTGGCGGGTAATCTTTGTCGATGCACGGGTTACGATAAAATTATTCGCGCTGTTTTAGATTCAGCCGCCGTATTAGGAGGTAAATAACTCATGAGTGAAGCGCAGGATTTTAAATATATTGGTCAGCGCAGTATTCGGCCTGACGGTTTCGATAAGGTGACAGGGCGGGCCAACTACGGCGCAGATATGAGCTTACCTGGCATGATCTGGGGCAGGGTGCTGCGCAGTCCCCATGCTCACGCAAAGATTTTG
This sequence comes from Pseudomonadales bacterium, assembly GCA_046290215.1. Classification (GTDB taxonomy): domain Bacteria; phylum Pseudomonadota; class Gammaproteobacteria; order Pseudomonadales; family Azotimanducaceae; genus JAHRVQ01. Next base: position 1,975 of record JBKAGC010000041.1, read on the forward strand.
AGCATTGATACCTCAGCAGCAGAGGCACTAGATGGCGTCCTGGCGATTGCCTCGCATGAGGATTTGCCTGCAGTGGCCGATGTTGCTATCGAAGCAGGTGAAGGCAGCGCTAACCTGATTGATCTCGCGAAAAACATTCTTGCCAAGGACAAAGTGCTGTATCACGGTCATGCTATTCTAGCCATCGCCGCGCGCACTGAGGCCATTGCCGAGCAAGCACTGGACCTGGTGAAGGTTGAGTACGAGGTGCTACCGCCGGTTATGGATGTACGAGATGCCATTGCCGCAGATGCGCCATTACTGAACGAGAAGCTATTCACAGAGGGGTTACCAGAAAAACCCGAGCAGCCTTCTAACATCGCCACGCGCCATGAGTTTAAGTTGGGTGATGTGGACGCCGGTTTTGCTGAGGCGGAAGTGATTGTCGAGCGTGACTTTTACACGCCCACTGTCCACCAGGGTTATATCGAGCCCCATGCTTGTCTGGGTCGCTATGATGAACATGGGCAGTCGATGCTATGGTGTTGCACGCAAGGTCACTTTGATGTTCGCGCCACTACGGCAAAGCTGTTAGACATGAATCTAAGCCAACTAAAAGTCGTGGCCAGTGAAATTGGCGGTGGTTTTGGTGGTAAAACCACGGTCTATCTAGAACCTGTGTCTCTCATTTTGTCTCGCAAATCCGGGCGCCCAGTGAAGATGGTTATGGACCGCGATGAGGTTTTCAAAGCTTCTGGTCCAGGTTCGGCGGCTCGAATGTGGGTCAAAGTTGGCGCTAAAAAAGACGGTACCATTACCGCTATGCAAGGTCGGTTTCACTATGAAGCGGGTGCCTTTAAAGGCTCACCAGTGATGATGGGCTGCATGACCGCATTTACGCCTTATGCACTTGAGAATGTCTATGTGGAAGGATTCGATGTTCTAGTGAATAAACCCAAGGTTGCGGCTTATCGCGCCCCTGGCGCGCCACAGGCGGAGTTTGCTGCTGAGATGGTCGTCAATGAGATTGCCCAGAAGATCGGTATGGACCCCATAGAGCTTCGTTTAAAGAATGCCGCGAAGGAGGGTACCCAGACTATTTACGGGCCAAAGTTAAAGCGTGTGGGCCTGGTGGAATGTCTTGAGGCGGTTCGTGATAGTGATCATTACAAAAGTGCACTCAAGGAAAATCAGGGCCGCGGCGTTGCTGCTGGCTTCTGGTTTAACGTCGGTGGCCAGTCCAGCGTGACGTTAAATATGAACCCTGATGGCACCGGTACCATTGTCGAGGGCTCGCCTGATATTGGTGGCTCACGGGCGTCGATGCAGCTTATGGCCGCCGAGCAAATGGGTATGCCTGCAGAGAATTTCAAACCGATTGTGGCCGATACGGAAAACGTTGCTTTTAGTGCTGGTACTGGCGGTAGCCGTACCACGTTTGCTACCGGCATGGCGGTGATTGAAGCGGCACAAGATGTAATTTCGCAAATGAAAGAACGTGCCGCGGCACTCTGGAATGTGACTCCTGATCAGGTGGATTGGGCGGACGGTGTCGCCATCAATCTTGCTGGTGAAGATCGTTTGAGCGCCGCAGAAATTTGCGCCAAAGCAGACCGTACCGGCGGACAAATCTCTGGCCGCGGTAATATCAATGCTCGTGGTGCGGGGCCAAGTTTTGCTGTTCACCTTTGCGATGTGGAAGTGGATCAAGACACCGGTAAAGTGGATGTGATTCGCTACACTGCTGCACAGGATGCTGGTAAAGCAATTCACCCGAGTTATGTTGAGGGGCAGCTACAAGGTGGCGCTGTACAAGGTATTGGTTGGGCGTTAAACGAAGAGTACATTTATGGTGAAGATGGCCTTCTGCAAAACCCCGGCTTTCTTGACTATCGCATTCCGCTAGCATCTGATTTACCAATGATAGATGCCATTGTGGTGGAAGTGCCAAACGCCTTTCATCCCTACGGTGTTCGTGGTGTTGGTGAGTCCGGAATTATTCCACCGCTTGCAGCGGTGGGTACCGCCGTGAGCGAGGCGATTCATGTGCCTGTCACTGACTTGCCATGTTCACCGCCACGGGTTTTGAAGCTCATCCAGGATAACAGTTAAGCGTTTTGGCAGAGGTGCACTTCTCCAGTGAACTACAAGAGTTCACTGGAGAGCCCAGCGCAGAGATTGATGCCAGTGACTACCGGGCGTTGATTGATGCGTTGTGCGATCGCTATCCAAAACTGGACCGTGCCAGCCTGATGGATATGGCGGTGGCGATCGACGGCGTCATCATTGTTGACCCACTGTTAGAGCCTTTGACGGTAGCGTCTGAGGTGCACTTTCTGCATTTTGTGGCTGGTGGTTAAGCCCTGGACATTTCTCGTTACCAATACGGCAAACTAGCAAACGGTGCCACGGTGTTTGCGAGTAAAATAGTCGCTGGGCAACTGGAGGCAACAGTGCTCGACTATGGTTTGCGCCTGGTGGACTTTCGTTTCAGTGATTTGGCAGGTCACCAACAACCGTTGATTCTTGGTGGCTGGCCTATCCAGGTGTACGAGCAAGATACTGCATACCACGGTGCAATAGTGGGTAGAACTTGTAACCGAATTCGCCAGGGTGAGTTGCATCTCAATGGTCAAACCTATCAATTGGATAAGAATGAGGGGCCGCACCATTTGCACGGTGGCTTTTCTGGCTTACACAATCGGGTCTGGCGGGTGAACGCGACAGCAGATGGCCTGCAGGCGGCCACAGAGTTTAGCAATGGCGAGTCAGGTTATCCTGGTAATGTTGCCATTGCGGTGAATATCTCTATTCAAGATGACACCTTGTGCTATGAATATCAGGGCGAGAGCGATGCGGATACGTTGTTGGATATGACCAATCACGCGTACTTTTGCTTAGATAATAGCGGCTCTATTCTTGATCACGAACTACTCGTACCTGCCGATAAGATCGCACTTTTGGACCATGAATTGTTGCCCACCGGTGAGTTTTTGTCGGTAGTAGATACACCGTTTGACTTTAAACAGGCGCGAGCTGTTGGCCAAAACTTACATCTGCGGAGTACACAAACGGCGCTGGCCGGCGGGTTTGATCATAGCTGGGCGTTTGACCCTTCAGAGGATCTAAGGGCAAAACTCTATTCACCAAACTCGCAAATCCAACTCACCGTTCGTAGTAATAGCCCCGCCTTACAGATCTATACTGGGAACCATTTACCGGCAAAACACAGCGGAGTCTGTCTGGAAACCCAGCACTTGCCTGATGCATGTCACCACTCCGAATTTAAGATGCCGGTACTTAAGGCCGGCGAATCTTTTTCCGCCTTTAGTAGTTACCAGATTCGTCAGTTGTCATGAGACAATTAGCGATTCGGTATGGGGCAGGAACATGAGTCAGTTATTTTTTCAGGAGCAGTTCAACCAGCCCCCTGAATGTAAATTCTTCTCCCCGGGACGGGTAAACCTTATCGGCGAACATATCGACTATTGTGGCGGCCAGGTGCTGCCCATGGCGATTTCACGTGGTACAACGGGTTTTGCCTGTCGCAGTGAAAAGGCCGAGGTAAAGATTTACTCTGAACGGTTTGGTGAAGTTGCGGTGGTGCCGCTCGTTGGGGCAACTGCCCGTGGGCACTGGTCAGACTTTGTTGTTGGAATCCTCGCGCTGTTATCCAAGTCTATTCAGTTGTCAGGCATGAAACTGCTGGTCACTGACGATATTGGTAGTGGCGGGTTAAGTAGTTCGGCTTCATTTTCGCTCCTGATTGCCCGGGCCTGTTTATGGGCAGCGGGCGAAGACGAGCTTGCCGATAAAGATGGCCTCGAGTTGGCGAAAATCTGCCAACAAGTTGAGCATGATTACATTGGTGTGCAGTGTGGCATCATGGATCAAGCATCCATTGCCCTTGGCGGTATTGTGAGTCTTGACTGCACTACCTTGAAATACCAGCGCATAAACTCGCTGGGTGATGCGCACACCATTGTTGTGATGGATACACGTCATCCCCGGGATCTCGCTGGTTCAAAATATAATGAACGGGTTGGGGAGCTGGCCAGAATCAAAACAATACTGGGTCAGCAGGCGCAGATCAGGCAAGTGGATAACCTTTGTCAGTATTCAGTTGCTGAACTTCCAGAGTTACTGGGATGTCTGAAAGAAGCCACGCTACAACGTCGCCTTGCGCACGTGGTCACGGAAAATCAACGTGTGGCAGAAGCCCATGACGCGTTGCAGAAGGCTGACTTTGTGCGCTTTGGTGAGTTGATGAATGAAAGTCACGATTCATTGCATCGGGATTATGAGGTGACGGGCGAAGCGCTGTCGACGATCGTCACGGCCAGTCGCGAGCAACCTGGTTGTCTGGGCGCTCGAATGACCGGGGCAGGGTTTGGCGGATGTGCTCTAGCGCTGGTGGCAAGCGCTCAGGTCAGTCAGCATAATTCGGCAGTTTCCAGCCAGTTTGCCATGACAACCGGCGTAACTCCGGCAATCTTCCCGGTCACACAGGCGTTTGCGACTCAAGCTCTGATTTAGGTGCAGCGGTAAGGCTACTCGTCTTGATAACCCGCAGGGTTTTTCTTTTGCCAATGCCAGGCGTCCCGACAAATGTCTTCGATGCCAAGTTTGGCTGACCAGTTCAGTGCCTGACTTGCAGCCGTTGGATCCGTGTAGCTTTCGGGAATATCACCAGCCCGGCGTGGACCAATCTTAAAGGGCACCTTAATGTCATTGGCTGCCTCAAAGGCTTGTACGATATCCATTACCGAGTAGCCCTTACCGGTGCCAAGATTGTAAGTCACGAGTCCCGGTGCTTCTTTTAGCTTGTTCAATGCTGCTAGATGCCCCCTGGCCAGATCTACCACGTGAATGTAATCGCGAATGCAGGTGCCATCAGGTGTTGGGTAATCGTTACCGAACACCGTTAACTCAGGGCGTTGACCAACCGCAACCTGGCTGACGAAAGGTAATAGGTTGTTGGGGATGCCTCTTGGATCTTCACCAATTTCGCCAGAACTGTGTGCGCCTGCTGGGTTGAAATACCTTAGCCGCGCAACGTTGAACTGTGGATTTGCGTGGCAAACATCTTCAAGTATCTTCTCGATCATAAGCTTGCTGCGGCCATAAGGATTGGCCGCGTCAATCACATCGGATTGCTCACTAATTGGCACTTGCCTGGGTTCACCATAAACAGTGGCCGAAGAGCTAAACACTAAATGATGGACGCCATGTTTAAGCATCGCCTGGCAAACTGCTAATGCGCTATTGATATTAACATGATAGTAATTTATCGGATCGCTCACAGACTCTCCGACGGCTTTTAAACCAGCAAAATGGATCACAGCATCAATATCTTGCTTACTGAAGACATCGTCGAGGCCAACCCGGTCGAGTGCGTCCCGCTGATAGAACTGTATGGCCTTGTTTGTTAGGCGTTCGACCCGATGTATTGCCTTAACAGAGCTGTTAGACAAATTATCGAGAATCACTACCTCGTGGCCTTCATTGAGAAGTTCTACCGCAGTGTGGGTGCCAATAAAACCAGCACCGCCAGTGAGCAGTACTCTCATCGGAGGTCGAGTCCGAGATGCTGCTCAAGTTCGGCAATCGCTTGATCTGCGTTCAGCACCTTAATGGTTGTCATGCCCAGCGCCTTTGCTGGCTTTAGATTGATGCCAAGGTCATCGAGAAAGATGGCATGTTCCGGTTCCACAGACATTTCCCTGCAAGCGATTTTATAAATTTCTGGATTGGGCTTGCGCATACCGACTTTGCTGGATTCGATCACGATATCAAACAGGGACATGACTTCTGCCACAGCTCCTGCACGTTCAGCATTACTTGCCATGCCAGGACCTGTGCCAGCGTTCTTCACATTGTTAGTGATACAGCCCACGGGAATGGACTGCTTGATGGTTTTTAGAGCGTGTACCATTTCTGGTCGTACATCACCGGAAAGTAGGGCAAGCACGTCTCTGCCGCGAACCTCGTGTCCCTTTTCTTTTGCTTCTTCTGCAAACAGATCGTCAAATTCAGTGACGTCGATATCGTTGCTTTCGAGCTTGGCCCAGGCGTTGGTTTCTGGATTGGTGGCGTTGATACCGCGGATAAAATCCTTTGGTAAACCTTGTTCTGCTTCAAATCGATTAAATGCTTCAAACGGACTCGTGGTGATGACCCCACCAAAGTCCCACAGGACTGCTTTGAACATGTACGGCGCTCTTAGAGATTAAACGCGAACCATATACAAATCGAAGACGGCTTGGCAATTACTCGCTGACATTGATTTCAAACATGGCCGACTCAGGTCTGGCAAGACCTCGTTGTGAGCCGTCTATCGCATCAATCATGATTTTGACATTCTTTGAATCGGGGAATTCAGAGCTGACTTGTTTTACCGCTTCTTCAAGGCGCATTTCACGCATAAAGAGAATTCGGAAGGCTTTTCGCACTTCCGCGATATCGGCTGATTCAAATCCCGCGCGTTCCATACCAATTTTGTTAATCACCCTCATATGAGCAGGAAAGCCTTCAGCAATGGTAAAGGGCAGCACATCTTGGACAACTCTCGACATCCCGCCAACCATTGAAGCCAGGCCAATGTGGCAGAACTGATGTATCGCTGATAAACCGCCAATATTAGCGTGGTCGCCGATGACCACATGGCCGCCAAGGGTTGCCGAGTGGGACATCACAACGTGATTGCCCACAGTGCAGTTATGTGCCACGTGGGAATGGGCGAGTAGGTTGCAGTCATCACCAACAGTGGTCGCTGAGCCTTCTTCGGTGCCACTATGAATGCTGACGAATTCGCGAATCACGTTACGGTCGCCGATATTCGTGTAGGTCACAGTGTCAGGTACATACTTCGTATCCTGGGATTGTATGCCGATAGTGACAAAGGGAAAGACATCACATTCGGCACCAATATTGGTGTGAGCTTCTACCACCACGTGGGACCGCAATGTGGTATTAGCGCCGATTTTGACATTTGCACCGATGGTACAAAAAGGGCCAATGCTACAATTTTCGCCTATCTCAGCGCTTTCATGGACGACAGCTTGTGGGTCAACGTGAATCATCGAGGTGCCTTGATGGTTTTATCATTATTCCGAAGTAAGACCCAGGCAGAACATAGAAGTTCCTTATGCCTGGGTATGAATTTGGTCATGCGTTTTTTTTGGAAACACCCGTGTAGAAACACCCGTGTAGAAACAGCCGTTGACGAGCGTATAAAGGCGCGATCGTCAGCGCAACGGACAGGATCAGTAAAAGTTATGGGCTACCACATCAACCTGCAGAGCGCAAAGTCCCATGCCGGGTTTGGTGAAATAACCGGGTCTTATGTTTCCTTTTCGGGGAGCGATGATATAATTTCGGCCTGCACAAAGATAGCTTAAACGGAATTCAAAGGCGTCTTGCTATGCACAATTGGAGCAGGCAAGAAGCAGAAAAAAATTATAACTAGCCGCCATTCAACATTGTACACAGTCATTTTTTACAGCCATTAGCCAGCACGGGATGCGTGCCTCTGATTTACTCAAAAGTTATTGGCACAAAAGTTATTGGCACGCAACCGGTCGTTTCGACTACGCGGCACAATCATCATTAATTTATACCGAACAAGAGTAGACCCTTATGAGTGACAATAAACCACCTGAGCTTGATCGCTCTCTGGTCAACAAACATTCTTTCAACCGTGAAGAGCTACTCGCTTGTGGTCACGGTACCTTGTTTGGTCCGGGTCGAGCACACTTGCCAGTAGATGAAATGTTGATGATCGATCGCATTACCGAAATTAATGAAACGGGCGGTGCGAAGGGTAAGGGCAAGATTCTTGCTGAACTCGATATCAACCCCGACCTATGGTTTTTCAAATGCCACTTTATCGGTGACCCGGTTATGCCTGGTTGTTTGGGCCTTGATGCCTTATGGCAGCTGGTAGGTTTTTATTTGGCCTGGAAAGGCAACTGGGGCGTCGGTCGCGCGTTGGGCTGTGGCAAGGTGGCGTTCCGGGGTCAGGTTTTGCCTGGGGCGAAAAAAGTATCTTATGATATTGATATCACCCGGGTCCGAGAAGGTCGTACGGTACTCGGTATTGCCGATGCGCAAGTGTTGGTAGATGACAAACCGATCTATGTGGCAGAGGATGTCAAAGTGGGTTTGTTTACTTCTTTAGATGATTTTTAGGTGACGTTATGAGACGGGCTGTCATTACGGGTATGGGATTGGTTTCGCCGCTGGGCAATAACAAAGCGGAAACACTGGTCTCACTCAAGGAAACTAAATCGGGTATTAAGTTCCAGGAAGCGTACAAGGAAATGGGGTTACGCTCCCACGTGGCAGGTAGTATCGATATTGATACCGAAGCACTGATTGATCGTAAGTTGCGCCGTTTTATGGGTGACGCATCGGCATTTGCTTACATTGCCATGAATGAGGCGATTGAGGATGCTGGCTTAGACCCTGAGGTGGTTTCTAATATTCGTACCGGGATTGTTGCAGGTTCTGGCGGCGCTTCATCCAGTAACCTTACAGAAGCTGCAGATGTGTTACGGGAGCGGGGCCTGAAGCGTATAGGGCCGTATCGCGTGACTCGAACCATGAGTTCCACGGTTTCAGCTTGTTTAGCGACCGCGTACAAGATCAAAGGGGTGAACTATTCAATCACTTCCGCTTGCTCCACCAGCGCCCATTGTATTGGCCATGCGGCGGAGCTGATTCAGTTAGGCAAGCAAGATGTTGTCTTTGCCGGTGGCGGTGAGGAAGAACACTGGTCTATGACTTCCTTGTTTGACGCCATGGGTGCGCTTTCTACTGCGCGTAACGATAATCCCAGTGAGGCCTCCAGAGCTTACGATAAAGACCGGGATGGCTTTGTCATTGCCGGTGGTGGTGGTTTTCTTGTGGTAGAAGAACTGGAACATGCCAAAGCCCGCGGCGCAAAGATTTACGCCGAATTAGTGGGTTACGGCGCCACTTCCGATGGTTTTGATATGGTAGCGCCTTCAGGCGAAGGTGGTCAGCGTGCTATGGAACTGGCAATGAGTACGGTCGATGCACCCATTGATTACATCAATGCCCATGGCACAAGTACACCAGCAGGGGATATCCCTGAAATTAAAGCCATTCGAAATGTCTTTGGAGACAAGATGCCGCCAATTAGCTCGACCAAATCTTTATCTGGTCATTCGCTGGGTGCGGCAGGTGTGCACGAGGCTATTTACTCTCTCTTAATGTTAGAAAATGACTTTATTTGCGAATCGGCGCATATTGAAGAGCTGGATCCAGAGATAGGGGATGCGCCCATAGTCCGCAAACGCATTGATAACGCGGGTATACGCACAGTCATGTCGAACAGCTTCGGTTTTGGCGGTACCAATGCGGTGCTGGTGTTCCAAAAGCCTGAGTAGCTCTGGAATAATGGTTAAGGTGCAATTAAGAAGTTTAATTGTGTCTTTACCAGATTTTTACCGACTTAGACTATTGTTCGCCGCCATCAACAGGCTGCGCAAGTAAAGGTAGACGAGAATATGGGTCGATCCAAAATTGTAGTGATTGAAGACGAACCCGATATCGTGGAGGTGATGTGTTACAACCTCCAACGTGAAGGTTATCAGGTGTCATCTACTACCCGTGGCGATGAAGGACTTGAACTGGTTCGAAATCAATCACCGTCACTGGTTTTATTGGACCTCATGCTGCCCGGCATGGATGGACTTTCCGTTTGTCAGCAAATTAAGTCTGACCCCCTGACGCGGTCCACACCGATCATTATTGTCTCTGCCAAAGGTGAAGAATCCGATGTTGTCATCGGCCTTGGTTTAGGGGCCGACGACTATATAGCGAAGCCATTTAGCCCGAGGGAGATGCTCGCCAGGGTAAAAGCAGTTTTACGTCGTGGTCCGCTGCAAGAAGAACAGCAAAAGGATCGCATTGTGGCCCGGGACCTGGTGATAGATCCAAGCCGACATGAGGTCAGGGCAGCGGGTGAGTTAGTGAAGCTCACGGCAACCGAATTTAAACTTATCCACCAATTGGCGTCGCAACCAGGCCGTGCCTACACCCGTGAACAATTACTCAATCGCGTCGTTGGTGAGGGTGTTGTGGTCGTTGATCGTAATATCGATGTACATATTCGCTCGGTGCGCAAGAAGTTGGGCGACCTGGGCGAGATGATCCAAACAATCCGTGGCGTGGGCTACCGATTTGTTGACGATTGAGAGGTCGTTACAGGCTCCTGACTCGTATCGCTAATCTCAGGAATACCTAGCGGGTCCTCAACCGCATCTCCCATGAGGTAATCCACACCTAGCGAGGCAAGCAGGTGTACTTCTTTGTGCTCATTGATATTGTCGGCAATCACTTCGATGCCGAGATCGTGAGCCATACTGATGATGCTCTTCAAGAAAATCGCGCTTTTCGGATTATCCGACATGTTATCCAGGGCATGGATATCCAGGCGAATCGCATCTAAATGAATCTTAAACAGGTGGGTTAGCGGCGTTCTGGGGGTTGCGAAGAGGTTCAGTGCGAGTTTGACACCTAAACTGGTGATCTCTTTTGCCAGGGGTAAAAATTCCCTGAGGGTGAAGTCTGCTTTGGTTTCAGATATTTCCAAAATCAAGCGCTGCGGATCAATGCCTGAATTGGCGAGTGCACTGCGTAAGCTGCCAAGGAAGTTAGCATTGATAAGATGGAATCCAGGAAACGGAATCGCTAGAGAGAGGTCCTCGCGAGATGGATCGGCCCTCTGAAATTCTACGAATTGGCGGCAGCCTTCTTTTAGAATCTTATAGGTAAATCGGGTTTGCAGTTGCGCCTGTTCTAAACCGTCTAGCAATTTAGAGGCATCTAACCAACCGCGGTTGTTTTGCGGCCAGGTCAGGGCAGCATAATAACCTTTAACCTCGTTGTCGCTGGCAGCACAAAAAGGGCGAAAACTAATCCGTAATTGGTTCGCGGACAAGGCATCCCGCAAACCGTTTTCGATACTGATTTTATCGAGGTAATTTTCGTTTAGAGAATCGGTAAAAAATAGCACCTGACCCGTGCCTTTGCGTTTGGCGCTCTGCATCGCCACACTGGCATTGGTGAGCAGGTCGGCCGCGTTATCACCACACTCTGGATAGGTGGCAATCCCAATGCACGCACTAGAGTAGATTTCATTGCCTTCGATAAGAAATGGCTCTTCAAAACTTTGCAGAACCTTCTGGGCAATTTCACTTGCATCTTTAGCATCAAACATATGGGTTAAGGCGATGGTGAATTCATCGCCGCCTAGTCTTGCGGCAACATCCAAATCGGAAATGCAGTTCTTTAAGCGGTGTGCCACACCTTGTAAGAGTTTATCGCCAGCGTTATGGCCGAGCCCTTTGTTGATGTGAGAGAAATGATCCAGACCAACATAAAGCACCGCACAAGGTGCTGAGCGTTTACGCGAAATCAACACGTTGGTTTTTGCCCGGTAGAGGTCAATCAAGCCGCTCAGGACCTCTTCAAACTTAAAACGGTTTGCCAGACCTGTGAGCAGGTCATGGGTGGTCAAAGAGGTGATTTGTTCATCACTGCGAGAACGGCGGGATATGTCTTTAAATACCAGCAACCCGGCAATATTAGGATTATGTATACGCACATATAAAATGTCGGTGACTGACGCCTGTTATCAGATCACCGCCTTTTGGACCTGTACAGTTTTATTCTCAGCAAGGGCTGTGGCTACTGTATGTTCAGGCCATTTTGGTGTGGTGTGGTGAAAGTCTTTTTCAAACAGTGTTTCCAGACCAGTACCCACCAGTTCGGAGTAGCGAGTCCGCAGCATTCGTACCATATGAGGATTGCAGTATTTGATCTGTCCGGCGCGGTCGATGGCAACAACACCTTCCTCACCTTTATCGCCCATCTCGTCTTCAAATTCCTGGATCGTGGCAATGCCGTCGCGGATTTCTTTTAGCTTGAGAATCAGCTCAATTTTCTCAACCAGCTGTTCGCGATTAATCGGTTTATAGAGGAGTTCTGTGGGCCATACGGAATTGCCGTGTAAGCTAGCCTTACGGGCGGAAAAGTTAGTTTCCATCAGAATAACCGGCGTATTGGTTGTGTAACCATTACCACCTAGCTGGTTGATCACCTGATACCCATCCATATCTGGCATGTCAGCATCCAGCAATATGACGGCGGGGCGGTGTTCAGCGGCGATTTTGATCGCCTCAAGGCCACTGGTGGCAAGGAGAACATCAGCATCGATTTCACTGGCCAGTGCGGCCAGGGCTAGTCGATTAGCTGAAGAATCGTCGGCTATGAGAATTTCTGGTAGCTCATCACTCAATGTGAGGCCCTAATCTAACTGTGTTGAAAATATACAGTATAGATGAGGGTTTGCCTTCTGTGCATAGGACGAGCGGCTTAAAGAGCCCTAATTATCTCGCGAGCGGCGTTCATACCGGGGATACCGCTAACCCCGCCACCGGGGTGAGTGCCTGAGCCGCATAAAAATAAGTTATGGATGTGGCTCTTATATTGGGCCATGCCGCTCATGGGCCGGGCGCTGTAAAGTTGATCCAGACTCAAGCGACCGTGAAAAATGTCTCCGCCGCTGAGGCCAAATTTCTCTTCCAGGTCAAAGGGTGAATGAGCCTGGGTCGCGAGGATACTGTCTTTGAAGCCAGGGGCATAAGACTCAACCACGGCAAAGATGGCATTGATTGCCGCGTCTTTGTGCTCTGTCCAGGCAGCACCCAGGTCTGGACTAAAATGCTGGCAGAACAAACTTGCCACGTGTTTGCCAGGCGGGGCCAGTGAATCGTCCAGAGTTGAGGGAATCAGCATCTCGACAATTGGCCTGGCAGCGAAGCCTTGTTGTTTAGCCGTCATAAAAGCAGCCTCCATATAGTCGAGACTGGGTGCCAGGATGATACCTCCCGACAAAGCGTCAGGTTCCGGGCGACAAAGGAACTGCGGTAGCTGGCTAAGGGCCACATTGAGGCGAAAGGTACCGCTGCGGTTTTTGTAATGCTGGAAGTGTTTGGCAACGTCAGCGGGTACTGATGTTTTTGGCAGCAGTTGAGTCATGAGAAGTTGTGGATTGCAGTTGCTGACCACAAAATCGCTGTGAACTTCCTGGCCGTCCTTTAAGCGAATTCCACTGGCTCGGCCACGGTCTACTAACACCTGACTCACGGCTGAATTCACATGAATCGTTACACCCAGCTGTTCCGCCTCTTTGGCCATCGCTTCAGTAATTGCCCCCATGCCGCCCACAGCATGGCCCCAGGTGCCAGACTTGCCATTGACCCCTCCAACAACGTGGTGCAACAAGACGTAGGCAGAGCCAGGAGAGTAGGGACTATCAAAATGGCCAACCACAGCGTCAAAGCCGAACAGCGCTTTGAGCTCCGCGGATTCGAAGTACTCAGAGAGAAACTCCGCTGCGCTCAAAGTAAACAGTTTAAGCAACCTGGCTCTGGCTTGCTCTGACAGCTTACGAAACTGCCCGCCGAGTTGAATGGCTTTGAAAATGTCTGCCAATCCCGAGTGACTAATGTTTGGTGGGGTTTGCTCCATGACCCAGCGAACCACGGGGACTACCTCATCCAGATCCTTGTAGTAACGCGGCAGGTTTTGCGCGTCCGCCTTAGAAAATTGACCGATACTCGCCTGGCTAGTTTCAATATCCGGGTGCAATGTCAGGTAACGGCCATCGGGTAACGGCAACAGGTTACTAATAGGCCGTTCAATGATTTCTAACCCATGGTTTTGCAAGTTCAGGTCTGACTGGACTTTAGGATGTAGCAAACTCACAGTGTAACTGGCCGTGGAATTACGAAAACCAGGATGAAACTCTTCGGTTACTGCAGCGCCACCCACTAGTTGTCGGGCCTCAAACACCTCGATTTGATGCCCGGCTTTGGCAAGGTAACAAGCGGCCACTAGACCATTGTGACCACCGCCGATGATGACGCCTTTGCTCATGCTGTTTTAGCTATCCGTTTTGACCTGAGTTGTCTTCTCGTTTACTCTAGCGCCGCTCCCGCCAGGCCAACCCTTCCAGTACCAATGTACCGGACGTTACGGAACCGAGATTGACAGATACCGCACGCAATGAGTTAACTGAAACCGACCAGAACGAACTGGAGAACAAAATCCAGCTCAGTATATGGGAACTCGCGTGGCCAACGATACTGACCAATTTACTTTACTCGGTAATTGGCATCATCAGCATTAAGTTGATCGGTAGCCTTGGTGCATCTGCTGTGGCATCTGTGACCACGGGCCATCGGATATTCTTTGCCTTGCAGGCAATATTAATGGCCGTATCGGCAGGTACCACGGCCATGGTCGCAAGATCCTGGGGCGCGAAGAATTATGAGGAAGCTGCCAGGGTCACCAGCGTTTCGCTTTGGATTGGTAACCTGGTGGCCATCTCGTTGACCATCCCGTGTTTCTTTTTCTCTGAAGAGATTGCCAGTGTCTTTGGCTTAGATGCGGAAACCACCGCTCAGGCAGGTGTTTTTATCCGCTACTTAAGCTTATTCAATGTGGCGTTCGCGGTGAATATGATTTTGTCGGCAGCTCTACGTGCCGCAGGTGATACCAGAACCCCCTTATGGATTGGGGTGCTAACCAATATTGTTAATGTTGGGCTGCTGTACGTGCTGGTGTTCGGCCAGTTCGGTTTGCCTGCTTTTGGCGTGCCTGGTGCTGCGCTGGCGAATGGCATCTCGTTCTTAATTGCGGCATTGCTACTATTGGGACTTTGGTACGGCGGTAAGCTGCGAGTTGCAGTGGGGGGTGCGGGTTCCGTGACGCAAAGACGAGTTCGCCAGTTGGTGGATATTGGTTATCCAGCAGGTATAGAACAGTTTGTGTTCCAGGCAGGCTTCATTGCATTCCTCTGGTTGGTGGCCTTTTACGGCACTGCACCTTTTGCCGCTTACGGCATTGGTGTGCAAATTTTGTCCCTGTCATTTGTGGTGGGCTTTGGCTTTTCGATCGCTGGAGCAACACTAGTGGGTCAGTATCTGGGAGCAGGGGACCCGGTGGGTGCAACGCAACAAGGCTGGAAGGCAACCTATTTCGCCATTGCCAGTATGGTGTTCTTGAGTTTGATTATCTTCTTGTTCGCTGAAACCATCGCGAGATTCCTCATCGATGATGATGAAGTAGTGCGTCTGACGGTGATATTCATTTATATCCTCGGCGTGGCACAGCCCCTGATGGCCATCGAATTCTCCCTCGGCGGTTGTTTGCGTGGTGCTGGTGATACGCGCTTCCCATTGGTCACCACCATGGCGGGGCTGATTGGGGTCCGGGTTGGTCTGGCGGCAATATTTGCCTGGCTCGGTCTCAGCGTTGTCTGGATATTCGCTGCCCTAATTGGTGACTACATGGTTAAGGCGCTGATGCTGGTTTTAAGATTTCGCTCAGGCCGCTGGCAGAAAATCTTTGCGGATTCAGAGTCCAAGTTCGCGCACATCAAGTAGCGCTAACTAACAATTCAGCTATTCTTCAAACTAATCGTTGACTTTACTCCGTATCGGAGTACTATGCGCGCCTTAATTTCAACCCTTTGCAAGTAAGTTATTTCGAACCAATGAATACTGTTCAGCAAATATCTGCCAAAGCAGCAAACCTGATGACCGCGTCGGATTACTCCGCGGCTGTTTGTGTGTCTGTCACACAAACCACCGTGTCCGTATTCCTTCGTCCTATTCACGGTTGGAGTGCGAGATTGTACTAGGGAACACACTATTTTTTCGAAAAAGCCCCTGGTGCAAAACACCCGGGGCTTTTTTTTTGCCTGAAGTTTTTTAGGTTTCCAAGAACACGAGTCGTGGAGGTTTTGTTACTGAGGTAAGGGCTTTTCAAGCAATCAAACTGACGCATTGAGTAAAACGTCATGAATACAAAAAAATTACAAAGAAACGTACCGGTCATATTTCTGTTTATGTTCTTCTGGCTGGCGCTAGTGATCATTCCGGTGATGGTGCCTTTCTTCCAGTCTCGAGGACTTAGCGTTGCAGAAGTGTATTACCTGCAGGCCTTCTTCGCCTTTATCGTGGTGATGTGCGAAGTACCTTCTGGGTATATTGCTGATGTCCTGGGACGGAAACTCGCGCTGCTGCTTGGTAGTATTTTCCATGCCATAGGTTTTACCTGGTTGTGTTTTACAGAGAGCTTTATTGGCTTGCTGGTGTTTGAAGCCTTAGTGGGTATTGCAGTGAGCCTGTTTTCCGGGGCTGATTTGTCGCTGTTGTACGATACTCAGGAAGCTTTAAAACACAGCCCTGAGCAGAAGACACGTGGTATAGCTAACATGCGTTTTGTGAAGTCTGTTGCTGAAGGTGTAGCTGCCTTGCTAGGTGGATTTTTAGTGGTGTATTCATTTGATGCGGTAGTGATTGCCAACGCTGTGTTTGCCTGGGTGCCGTTGTTGCTGGTGTGGTTCATTACCGAACCAGAACGGCAAAAGATGTCGGCACAACATCCACTGACCAACCTTAAGGGTGTTGTTAGTTTTCTCTACTTTGGCGACAGCCTGCTGCGCCTGATCTGTTTAAACGCAACATTCTTTGGTCTAGCGACTTTTTATGTGGTTTGGATGTTGCAGCCCTATTGGCAAGCAGAAGGCATCCCTTTGAGTTATTTTGGGGTGTTATGGGCCGCCATGAGTTTTGTCATTGCTCTGGCGAGTAAGCTCTGTGTGCCGATAGAGCGCAAATTCGGTGCGGGCACGGTACTTGCCATGATGGGTTTGCTACCGATTCTGGGTTACTTCGGTATGGCGGTATCAGGGGGGTTACTTGGTATTGCCTTGAGCTTTGCGTTTTTTCTAAGCCGCGGCTTAAACCAGGTGATTTTGTCTGATGCCTTAAACCGCAGAACGCCAAGTGAGTTCAGGGCTACTGCTAACTCCATTGTGTCGTTTATGTTTCGCGGTGTATACATCGTGACTGGACCACTGGTTGGCCTGGTCATTGATATCTGGGGTATGTCCACTGCTTTAGTGGTGTTGGGTTTTGCCGTAGTTGGAGTGTTTACATTCTGTCTCGTGCCTCTCATTGCGCAAGTGCGAAGTATGGTGCCAGCAACTCCGAACGTGCCTGAGAAACAGCCGCAAGTATCGTAACGGCGCTTGTTTAAACCCATCGATAGCCCTCGTGGTTATCGATGGGCTTTTCACCGTGGCGTTGTACTAGAGCGCAATGACTAAAGGGCAGTCAACACCAGAGGTTTATTCCTGGTGATCATCATCGTGTATTCGTATTGCGCTGAGAAGTTACCCAGGCCAGTAGATAAGGTCCAACCATCA
>JBKAGC010000042.1:0-19233 GCA_046290215.1 Pseudomonadales bacterium
TATGGCAGGGCCAGCAAATCCATATTGATATCGGCCAGATTGCTATTACCCTTTCGAGCATTGCAGCGTTTGCAGGAGGTCACCACGTTGGTCCAAATATCACGGCCACCTTTTGACACCGGCTTTACATGATCTCGGCTTAGCTGCTCATATTCAAAGACCTTACCACAGTACAAGCAGGTGTAATGATCCCGTTTGAAAAGGGCTCGATTGGTGAGCGGCGGTTGACGCCGGCTATTGGTAAACACCTTACCTTTACAGGCAATAATACTGTTTAGTGTCACGACAGTTTGTTCGCCGGTGAGTCGCGAATATCCACCGCGCACGTCCATCACTTCCTCCCCGTAAGTCCAGGACACGAGTTCCCGGGCATGGAGGCAAACAGCGTCCTGCCAGCTTAACCATTCGATGGGAGAACCGGCAGTATTAATGCGTAGGATCCTGACACTCATAATACACTTCCATTGTTAACAATTCGGTAAGCAAAAAAAAGCCCCGAGAGCGAGTCGCTGTCGGGGCTTGATGCGCGCACGCACCTGCATTCTGGTACTTCTGGTTTTTCTAGTTGTTCTAGTTCTTCTTATTGTTATCTGGGCGGAGCCACTGGGCTGCGAGTCAGGCCTGACAGAATCTGAAGTTTGGCGGCGAGCAACGCTGAAGGCAGACTGACCGGATTGCATAACATGCAATCTCGTCTGGCCCAGGGTTGGGCATAACGTTACTACTCTGTCATTTAAGTCTTTCACATGCGGAGCCTTCACTAAATCGCATCGGACTGGTTAGCTACCTATAAATTCATATTATCCAGCAGAAACAATTAATCAAGTCCTGACCCTGCCCTGACAGTATAAATTGCCAGAAACTTAACAACGCTTAACAATTCCTTAGGGGTTAAGTCGTTAACAAACGCTAATTAATCGGCTTCTAGCGCCGCTTTGCAGTTGTTTAACCAGCTTTGCAAATGCTGATACCTGGCTAAATCAAACCCACCTTGTGTGGCCATACTGGTGTAGGCATAAAGGGCAATGTCGGCAATGCTGAACGAATCGTTGGCTAACCACTGGCGCTCGGCGAGTTGGCCGTCCATATAATCAAGAGCTGCATAACCACGCTGTACTCGCCATGACTCTAGCTGGTCGGCTGTTTTACCCAGGTACAGCATTTGAAAACGGTTCACCGCAATATAAGGCTCATGACTATATTGCTCCCAGAACAGCCATTCATCTACCCGTGCCTGGGCCAAGGGCTCTGCTGGCAGCAACGATGAACCATGGGCCAGATAACGCATGATGGCATTGGACTGGGCAATGGCCTCACCACCGGGCAGTTGAATCACCGGCACCTGACCTTGCGGGTTCAGTTGCAAAAATTCCGGTGTACGCGATTCCTGCTGCAGAATGTTCACCTCGTGCCATTCATAGTCAATGGCCAGGAGGTCGCATACATATCGGACTTTATGGCAATTCCCAGAAATAGAATCGCCAAACACTTTAATGGGCATGGGCACCCTCTTACTTCATTAACCTATGTGCCCATTCTGCCTCATTTAGGGCGAGCGACAATAAAATTTGTCCCCTTACTTGGCTGGTAGCAACGTTCTACCTGAAAGCCAGCGCGCGCCAATTTCGCCACATATTCTTCGTAAGTGAAAAAGGTCAGCTGTGGCAACCAACCTAACCGTCTGCCAATCCCAGCAAAAGGTTTTAGGAACCAGGCGATTTCTGAGAGGCATATGGTGTTGGTCATAAACACCCCATCGTCCGCCAGTAACTTGCGAACCTGAACAAGAAACTCATCAGGGGATTTCAACAGGTGGGTTAAGCTGTGGGCAAGAATAATGTCAAAATGTCCGTCGTGATTGAGGTTCATAGCGTCCGTTGCTTCGAAGCGGATGTTCTCCACGCCCTTCTCTTTTGCATACGCTTCACCTAACGCTACCATAGCCGGCGCAAAGTCTGTCGCGAGCACCGAGCCCACTTCCGGGGCCAGTGTTACTGCGGTTTTACCAGTACCACAACCTAGCTCCAGGAGCGACGCCTCGGGTCGACAGTAGGACCTAGTGATGGCGAGTTTTTCTTGATAGGCCGCCTCATTTTTAATGGGGCGCTCTGCATAGCCGGGGGCAATTTTGTTCCAGAAACGGATGCTTGAATCCAGGGTGGTCATTTATTCGGGCTCGTTGTCATACAGGTTGCGCATCTTATGGATCGCAGATGCTAAACGAAACCAACAGTTATGCAGAGTTATTATGCATTTATGTTGTAGGCTTAAGGCTGACTCAGGTGCTCGGCGAGAAAATCAAATACAACTCGCACTCGCCGATTGGTGCGCAGTTCACGATGAGTTACCAGCCAGAGCTCCCCTTCCCAGGGCGGCAAATCAGGTAAGACGCTAATCACCCCAGGCTCTCGATCACCCACGTAATCCACCATCACGCCAATACCAAGGCCAGCCTTAACCATCTCCCAGTGCACCAGCAAGTTGTTGACTAACAAACCCACTTGCTCTGGTTGAAACTGATAACCCAACTCCGCCAGAGTATCCATATACCTTGTGATGGAACCCCGTTCAAAGGCGATCAAGGTGGCTGCAGAAAAGTCCTCAGGTCGCTGCGGGTTGCCCAGCTTTTGAAGATATTCACGGGATGCGTAAAGTCGACCTCGCTCGTTGCGCAGCTTACGAATGATGAGATCATCTTGCTCAGGACGAAAACTGCGAATGGCAATGTCTGCCTCCCGCCGCTTCAAATCGCTGGTTTCGTGGGACGAAATTACTTCTAGCTGAATACCGGGGTAAAGTGCTCGCAGTTTCAACATCAGCTGCGGCAACGCGTAATTTGCGGTGACCTCTGTGGTACTGATGGACACGGTGCCGTCGAGGGCTTCCGACCGGCCCGCTGCGGAAAGCGAAAACTCATTGGCGGCGTTAGCCATGTGCTTTACATGTTGTAGCAGTTCCAGGCCGGTGGGGGTTAGTTCCAGGCCGAGTTTTTGCCGCTCAAACAGTACCACACCAACCTCCGCTTCTAGCGCAGCCACCTGCCGCGACAAGGTGGGCTGACTCATGCCTAAAGCGCGGGCTGCCGCGGACAAACTACCTTCTTCCGCGGTGACTAAAAATGCCCTGGCACGATTCCAGTCGAATGAAACAGATTGCCAATTCATAAGGGGGAGCCAATTGCTGATTGCACGCCATGCATTTTCGCATACTAAAGATCTGCTTTTCGCTAATTCACTTAAATTTTTGCATATATAAAATCGCCATCCAGAAACCAATACCGTGCAGGCCCAGGTAACCATGATCGAAAATGCATTTTATGAATTTATCTGGCGCTGGCTCACCACTGGCAACACACAACCAGACGTGGAACCGCCATTGCTGCTGATGTTCATTGTGGTCATGACAGCCTCCGCCGGCCTGCTCCTGGGCAGAAGCCTTCTGCGCTGGCTCAATAAGTTAGATCAACTTTGAGGCTTTTTCGCCTGAGCACGGATAATCTCCGCCCCTTTCGGGTCAACGCCCATTCCGTGCACCTGCTGGTTATTAGAGTGGCCTAACTGTTGTAGCGACATGGCGGATTGCAAGGCACTCCAGAGTCCCTGGGCATCCTGCATTTGATTCACAGATTGCTTGGCGAGCTTCAGGCCCATACTTGGTCTCTGGGCAATTTGCTCAGCCATGCTGGTAGTAAAATGCGTTAACTCATCCCGCGCCACCACATGGTTCACCATACCTAGCGACCTTGCTTCTTCTGCCGTAATGGCTTCACCGGTAAAGAGCATTTCTTTGGCCTTGCGAACACCCACTTCCCAGGGGTGAGCAAAGTACTCAACACCGTTCACGCCAAACGCCACCACAGGGTCAGAGAAGGTTGCATCGTCGCTAGCAATGATCAGGTCGCAAACCCACACCAACATTAAACCACCGGCGATTACCTTACCTTGAACCTCGGCAAGTACTGGCTTCGGTAAGTTACGCCAGCGCCAACACAAGCCCAGGTAAATCTCTTGTTCCTGGGCCATATACCCTTCCGCACCGGGCAGCGAGAACCCACCCCAATTAGTGACGGGCTCAAACTCTGCCATGGAACTCTGGTCTCTTAGGTCATGACCCGATGAAAAATGCGGCCCTTCCGCTGCCAGAACAATCACCTTTACCGCGTCGTCCTGAGCCGCCAGATCAAATGCCGAGTTCAATTCATACAACATCTGTTTGTCCTGGGCATTGCGAGTTTCTGGCCGGGCCAACACAATCCGTGCCACCCCGTTGTTCACAGGCTCATATCGAATGGTCTGGAAATCTGTCATACAATGCCCCTTAGTTCGGTTATCGCGATTCACTCGATAACACCTTAACCCCATCAGCCGTTACACAAAACAGGGGATTTTGTATTCATGCCTGATAAACCAATCGACAATATCTACAGTGAGCCCCTGGAAGAGGTAGGCGGCTTTCGCTTTGATGCTGTGGTGGCTGATGTTTTCGAGAACATGATCAACCGGTCGGTGCCCGGTTACCCCCTTATGTTAGATATGATTGGCGTGCTCGCTGAACGCTTCGCGCAACCAGGCACAAATTGCTACGACCTTGGCTGCTCGTTAGGTGCAGCAACCCTTAAGCTACGCCATCATATTCCGGAGAGTTGTCACGTTATCGGTATCGATACCTCTGAAGCCATGGTGACGCGGTGTCGTAACAATCTTGCCAGGGATCGCTCACAACCTAGCGTGGAAATTCGCCAGCAATCGGTACAAGACACGAGCATCGAGAACGCCTCAATCGTGGTTTTAAACTTCACCTTGCAGTTTATTCCAGACGAGGAAAGGACCCATATCTTGCGCAACATTGCCGCCGGTCTAAAGCCTGGTGGCATCTTAATTTTGGCAGAGAAAGTTCGGTTTGCGGACCCGGCAGAGCAAACGGAAATGACCGATCTACATCATGAGTTTAAACGAGCCCAGGGTTATAGCGACCTTGAGATCGCGCAAAAAAGAGCATCTCTGGAAAACGTTCTAGTACCCAACACCATTGAGCAGCATATCGACCGATTGTTGCAGGCAGGTTTTGCATCAGCCCGCTTGTATGTACGCTGCTTTAATTTTGTGTCGATCCTGGCCGTCAAAGCCCCTTAAAGTAAATTGTCCGCCTACTAACGATAAGCTAATATCTCGGCTGATTTGGTTTTTTGGATCGCCGCTGATGAGTGCACCTTTTCGATATTGGTTTCTGATTCTACAACTGATGATGGCTGGCCAAGCGGCCGCAGCCGGCTTTGGCAATCAAACCTCAGACCCTGCAACGCCCACATCAAGCTTTGGCAACAACACGGCCACCTGGCACAACATCTACGGCAAAGGTGGTTTTAGCACCATCGAAGACCTGCTGGTGAGCCAGTCCGGCGGCTACCTGACCGCTGGTGCTATCGGTCGAAACGCTGCGTTGCAATGGGCGGGCGTTGCTGACAAGCAAATTCAAGTGGCCAAGGTGGATACCGGCGGCGCTTATGTGTGGGTAAAAACTTTTACGCCGTTTGGTGTTGAAGCCCGCGGTGGTGTCAAACGAATCGTGGAAGATGATCTAGGCAACATCATCATTGCCGGCAACATTGGCGAATACGGCACCAAAGACCGCAAAGAAACCAGAGACGTTTTTGTTATGAAATTGAACGCTGCTGGGGAAAAGATCTGGTCAAGGAAGTATGGCGGCCCAGAGGCGAACACTGTGGGTTCACTGGCTATAGCCAACGACGGCGGCATCCTCGTACTTGGTGATAAAGGCTCGGGCAAAGATCGCCAGACCTGGCTCTTTAAGCTGACTGAAGCAGGCGATTTTTTAGGTGAGTCGCTGTTCCCGCAGCAAGTGACAAGTAACCTGATAATTACCGATAAACATATGCTGCTCAGTGGCCGCGGTTTACTCATCGTCGACCAGGCAGGGAATGCCGTGAGCTTCAATGACAATTTTGCCGGTAACCTGTCACATATGATGCCCCACGGAAACGGTTATCTGGTGGGCGGAAACGCTGTCAAAGGTGATCGTTATCCACCCTGGATGGGCATGCTGGATAACGATGGCAAGCTGCTGTGGCAACGAACCTACGATTTTAAGGGGCAAAAAGTCGCCCATTTTGGTTCCATGGCTGTGGATGGAGAAGGGATATACAGCATTGGCTCACAGAAGAAGACTTTTGGTGATCACGCGGTAGCGTTTATTTTCAAAACTGACTTCGAAGGCAACCCCGTCTGGAAGAAGTTACTGACGGGTACCAAGCGTGGTTCAAGATTCATGGAAATCGTGCCCACATCTGACGGCGGCTTCCTTGCCGCTGGCGCAACGGACGAGGATTTCTCCATGAATACCCGGCCCGTCAAATGGTTTGGTAAAGCGCTACTAGTCAAGATCGACAAGGCCGGATCATCGGAGCTACTTGAAGATGAATCCTTAAGCCGAGTCAAATTCTGGCGATAGTCTCCCGGTAGGTAGACTACTCGTTTAGCTGGCATCACTGCCATCACCTGCTGGTGCCAGCGCTTTAAACATCTTGAATTGCGAGTGCCCCTCTGGGAAGTTTTTTAGCTCACCTGAAACTTCATAACCGTGCCGTTCGTAAAACGGTCGCGCCTGAAAACTAAAGGTATGTAGCACCGCAAACCGCCGACCTCGGCGCACCGCTTCTTGTTCGGCCGCACGTAGCAACCTACTACCCAGCCCCTGACCGCGCAGATCAGAACTCACCCAGATGACATTAATGTGCACCCACTGCCAGATACACTGGGCAATGACACCACCCACAAGATCGCCGGCGTCGTCTTTGACCCCCAGGCTAAACTCGGCAAAATTCTTTGGGCCAGCAATAGGTTCGTTGAATGCCTCTAGCCTTTCACGAAGCAAATCTTGCTCGGTGCCACTTAGTCCGCTGCTTATTTCCATGGCTCACTATCCCTACAGTTCGCAGTGATTTAACCGTAATACGAGGTTTTGTGCGACAAGCACTTTTCGCCTTATCCACTCTGTGCGATGCTACGCGCCGTACCTTTAACTCAATGCGCCGCCACTCGCACCACGCTATGTCTGAATACATTACTGAAGCTGAATTTACGCAACTCCAGGCTGACCGGAAAAGTGGTGCAGTGGACGTATCGTTGCCCCGCGAAGTGGCCAGGCAGTTTTTCCTCCGTATTACTTCTGCTGAAGTCAAAGCCACCACAGGCAAATCCATCACCTTGCAAAAGCTGCTGGTCTGGTTCTGTGCCATCACCTCGCCAATTCTGTTTTTAGCGAGCATGGTATTTTTCGCGATGACTCACAGCGCCTGGGAGTCAACTTTAATTTTGCCCATAGCCGGGATCTGCTGGACGGTCATTTACGGCCTCACCTCCAATCAGGGCGGTTGGCTGATCGGTACCGTGCCATTGGTGATTTGCGCCTTGCCCATGGCAAACCCCAGTGCTAACACTGCTGACCCGATATTTTTGTTTGTCCTTTCAATTTGGCTGCAAAGAGCCAGTTACTTGCTAGCGGATCGTTGGCTCATGTCCATCATTATGGGGCACTATGATGCTTTCGAGATGATGGAAGCCCACCTGCAAATCGAAACAAACTAAGCCATCATCGTGAGCATTGAAAAGTACATCGAGGCCTGCCTCAAGGCACCGCATATCGCGCCTTTCGCGGACACCCTGGCCGAACAAATCAAAGCGTTTTTCGCCGAGCGGCCACATGGTCGCACCCTGGAATGGAATGCTGCTCTGGCCGAGTTGCCAGAGCTGACTGTTGATGACTTTGCGCTAAACACCGATACCATACGTATCGGCGAAGCTTCTCTAGGCGACAATCTAGAAAGCACCTTGTTGAAGTTCAAACCCTGGCGCAAGGGTCCGTTTCAGCTAGGTGATGTGTTTATAGATACCGAATGGCGCTCCGACTGGAAGTGGCAACGGATCGCGCCGCACATCTCACCACTACAAGACCGCCACGTGCTGGATATTGGCTGCGGTAATGGTTACCACTTACTGCGCATGCTGGGTGGCGGCGCGAGTTCGGCCATCGGCGTTGATCCAACCCGTTTATTTCTTTATCAATTCCATACGCTGCGGCACTTTTTACCAGAGCTGCCGGCCTGGATTTTACCCCTGCGCTCAGAGCATCTGCCGGCATTTGGATTGTTTGACACAGTGTTTTCTCTGGGTGTGTTGTACCACCGCCGCTCACCCATAGACCACCTAACAGAGTTACTCAGTTTCCTAAAACCCGGCGGCGAACTGGTACTTGAAACCTTGATCGTTCCGGGCAGTGAGCAAACGGTGCTGGTGCCAGAAGATCGTTATGCAAAAATGGCTAATGTGTGGTTTTTACCAAGCACGCTCGCTTTAGAGAACTGGCTGGCCAGGGCGGGCTTTAAGCAAATTAGAACCGTGGATATCAACCAAACCACCATTGAAGAACAGCGTGCCACCCGGTGGATGGACTTCCATTCCCTTGAGCAGTTTTTGCATCCTACCGATCACTCTCTCACTGCGGAGGGTTTACCCGCACCAAGGCGGGCCACTTTAATCGCCGAGAAGCCAGCTTAGGCTAGCGGTTAAATCTGCAGAGCGTGCCGTTCTAAAGTTCGGTTCAAATACTGCCAAATACGCGTATTGAGTTCTGTTTGTGCCGGATCGTTTTCAACCCTGGCGTGCACATTAATTAACGCCCGGGTACACAGATCATGCACCTGGTTCACCGCTGTTAAGGTTAGAACCTCGGTTGAAGTCTGGTAGTCGGGCACTGGCATACTGGCATTTTTGGCTTCCTCAAGCAGTATCGCCATTTCCTGAATATCGGCAAGTCGATTCGCCACGCCTGATTCGGCCTCATCGGCCAGCGCGTTCATGAGCATGGCCATCATGGCCGCGTCACTCATCAAGTAAGTGCTATTAATATTTGGCAATATCTGACCCAGCAGTTTTTGGCTGAGATCACGGATCGCCTGACTGGAGAATGGAATCATTTCCTAGGCCCTCCAAACTGTTTGCTGCTCACTGGCGACAGATAATCCAACAATATGCGACTTTGTCGGTCCGTCATCACCCAACCTGCATAAGCCAGAATACTTTGCTTGCCGGCGCCATGATGAAAGTCTTCCGAGGAACTAATCCAAATAGCCAGACCTTTGAGTGCCGCAAACACCCGCCACCAGAAAAAGTCGTCAAGATTTACAGTTAAACCGCTGGCGGTCTCCCAGATTTTGATGGCTTCATCGTGGGGTAAGAGGTTTCCTGCCAGGTCAGGGTTAGCCCAACTCCAGAGTGGATCTAACGACCAGGCCAGGTCTTCCAAAGGATCACCCAGGTGGCACATTTCCCAATCCAGCACTCCGGTAATCTTGTTATCACGGTGTAAAAAATTTCCGGTTCGAAAATCACCATGCACCACACTCAGCTTTTGCGCCGGGGCGGGCATATGGTTTTGCAGCCAACGGATGGCTGCTTCTGCCACAGGCTGTGGATGGATCTCATCGTCGTGAATCACGGCCGCCCAGTAATCCAGTTGCTGCTGGGCACTTCGCTCCACATCCGTCTTCGGGCAAAACTGATCAAAGCCCAATTCCAGCGGATCTTTAGCGGCTAGCTGACCAAGGATCTGCCACTTTTGCTGGCCAATCGCCGCCCGCCCAGCATCGTCCAGTTGCGTCACATCGGAAATGGCATC
Organism: Pseudomonadales bacterium; assembly: GCA_046290215.1. Taxonomy (GTDB): domain Bacteria; phylum Pseudomonadota; class Gammaproteobacteria; order Pseudomonadales; family Azotimanducaceae; genus JAHRVQ01. The sequence goes on from JBKAGC010000042.1 coordinate 9,694, forward strand.
GGGAATTTGCGCCATCACGGAAAATGGCGCGCCAAGAATGTCCACATTCTCTTCCAAAAACAGCGGTTCCGGCACGGGTATTTCCGTTGGATATATAGCCGCGTAAGCACCATATTCCAGCGCGCGCTCTGTATCGATCAAACTGCTTGGCGGGTCGCGGCGCACCACAACTCCGCGTGCCTCCCCTGCCACATCAAGGCTTAATATGTAGGTTTCCCGTGAGGCACCGCCAAACACCTGGCTAATGTCCGTGGCGCTAACGTCGGTCTGCCATTTGTCACTGAGATAGGCGCTAACCTGGGTTTGAACTTCTTCTAGAGTGGGTACTTGATCTGCCACTTACGCCATATCCATCATGTCTTTAAAACCAGACGGTGCATGGGGTCCAGCAATCAGCTGCTCCAAAACACCCTGGCCCTTATGGGTGCCATGGGGTGTCACCAGTTCAACGTCGCACATGGCCTGAATGTGTAAGTGCTCTGGACCCATTTCTGAAATTTGCCATTCGTCGTAGGCCGTGTGTAGTTCACCATGGTGACTACCATGACGATAAGTGGGATGACCGTAACCAATCCCTTCCATATAAAAGTTCCACTTCGGTGTCATGGTTAACTGCCACTCTGCGCCGTCCGCGGTGGTCATAATAATCTCAGCATGACTGGCATGACGCCGACCTTTGACGAATTCGAGCTTCGATGTGTATTCCACCATTTCCGGTGCTGGTGTTTTGCTGTTTATAGTAGGAATAATCACGCCATTCTTATTCCAGGCCCGACCTGCGGCATCATCATTGACAAAGTAATGGGCACCAAAATCATCAAAGTTGAGAGGTGCCCAGAGCCAGTAAAATTGAAAAGGGTCTGCCATAGGATTTGGCTGTGCATCTGGCGCGCCAATGTTCCGCACTCCCCAGCTACGATCCCGGGTGCCCCAGTATTCATCAGCACCGATTTCAACCTTCTTACCTTTGACCGTGATGCTGCCTTGCCAAACGCCGTTTTGCATCATGCGGGTCACATCCATGAACAGCTGGCTGCCACTACGTCGGATAAATCGCGGTTCCTCGTGGGCTTCAGTTCGGGCGGTAAAAAGTAAATCTGCAGTAATGCCATTTTCTTTATCATTTACCTGCAAACGTAGCTGCCTGAGTGGCTCAACCACATCAAGATGAATTGCACCCACATCAAGATCTAGCCGTTCCAGATACATGACCTTGCTGCCGTAAACGTTGTGTTGCACCCCGTCTACCACCACTGAGAAGGCTGCATCCATAATATTCACATAGGGATACACACCGAGCGCGGCGGCAAAGAACACATCGCCAGAGCGGTTGTAGCCGTTAAAGAAATAGCGATCGTAGAAGTTCCGATTAGCGCCGGTATAGGCAATGGGCTCAGGTGTCTGGTGCAGCGGGTAGTCGTCGCCTTTGGTAATCATTCGGAATTCTCGAAGCTATGAAAAGATGCCTCGATTATTGCAACCATGGGCAATGTCCGCAAACCCCAGCCTTACAACGGATTGCGTGTGTTAACCACTAGATACCCGAATTGAACAGCTGGGCACAAGGCACTTGCATGATTGAGTAGAGTGCTGTTTGATTGAAGTCAGTTCAGCGTCAAGGAGTAACCCTGTGTCTGAGAAACAGACTGAAACACAGTCGGAGCAACAGACCTCCAAACCCACCACGCTTGGAGAGCTTAAAGCCTCGGGTTATACGTCGCGAAGTGTACGCGAGGAAATGCGTCACAACCTCATGCTGAAACTCAGCAACAAAGAGGAAGTCTTCCCCGGCATTATCGGCTATCAGGATACGGTCATCCCGCAAATCGAAAACGCCATTTTGTCGGGTCAGGACATTATCCTGCTTGGCGAGCGCGGCCAGGCCAAATCACGCATCATTCGCAGCCTAACAAACTTGTTAGACGAAGAGATTCCGATCCTCGACGGCGTTGAAATCCCCGAGAATCCGCTCAAACCCATGAGCAGCAAAGCCCGTCTGTTGATTGAAGAACATGGCGACAATACTCGCATCCGCTGGCTAAAACGGGAGCGTCGCTATGGTGAAAAGCTAGCAACACCAGACATCACGATTGCCGACCTGATTGGTGAAATTGACCCGATAAAAATTGCCGAAGGGCGTTATTTGTCTGATGAAGATGCCCTCCACTTCGGTTTAATCCCCCACAGCAACCGCGGTATTTTTGCGATTAACGAACTACCTGACCTGGCGGAACGAATCCAGGTTGGCTTGCTAAACGTCATGGAGGAACGTGACGTGCAAATTCGTGGTCATAAGATTCGTCTGGATCTCGACATTCTGATTGTTGCTACCGCGAATCCAGAGGACTACACCAATCGCGGGCGCATCATCACGCCGCTGAAAGATCGTTACGGCTCACAAATCCGCACCCACTATCCGCAAACGGTACTAGAAGAAATCGCCGTGATGGAACAAGAACAAACTCGCCTGGACCTTGGTGAATACCGCCAGAACGTGCCGTCTTTTATGCAGCACATTGTTGCGGAAATTACCCAGCTCGCGCGCAAATCCCCGGACATTAGCCAACGCTCGGGTGTGTCCGTTCGGGCCACTGTGGCGAACTACGAGGCGCTGCTGGCCAATGCCTTACGCCGCGCCATTACCACCGGTGAACAAGAAATCGTGCCGCGCATTAGCGACCTACCTTTCATCATGCCGTCCCTGCAAGGCAAGGTGGAGTTTGAAGCCATGGAAGAAGGCCGCGAGGATAAAATCATTGCTAAACTTTTTGATGATGCTGTAAAGGCTGTTTTTAGCCGCTATGCCGATGTGCACAAGCTTGAGAACCTCGCCTTAAATTTTGTCGATGGTATGAAGGTCACCACCGGCGAGTCTGTGCCTTCTGAGGACTATCAGGCCATGATCAATAAAGTGACTGGTCTTGAGGCTGTGGTCACAGAACTTTGTAAAACCGACTCGGTGGCCGAACAAGCCTCAGCCATTGAGTTTATTCTAGAGGGACTACACTTAAATCAGCTCCTCAACAAAGATCAAGTTGGAGGCCGCCACACCTACCGGGCATAAATCCATGGGACTTCGCTTTACCGCAATTAATCGTTACTCCCGCTGGGATGGCACGCAGCTTCAGCAGCTAGAGGCCGAGGACGTGTTATCGGCTCTGGCGGATGACCTGATGGAGTTTGGCGATCTAGAACAAGCCATGCGCTACTTGATGCAGCGTGGCATGAGTGGTCAGCAGTTGCAGGGCTTGCGGGATATGCTGAAACAACTCAAAGCCCAGCGTAACGAACGTCTGGAGCGCTACGACATGGGCAGCGTCCTCGAAGACATCAAACGCCAGCTTGATGAAATCCTTAAACTCGAACAGCAAAGCATCAACGAATGGCAAAACCAACAAGGTGACGATGGTGAAGCATCACGCTTTGTGGACAACTTAAAAGAAGAACTCAGGCGAGACTTTGATTCCAGCAGCGCGGATTCAAGCGGCGACCCGGCGGGGTTAAATGAACCCAGCGATGGCTCGGATGCCGACCAGTTCTCAAGCAAACTGCTCGGTGATATTGGCAAGAAAAACCAGGAGTTTATCGACCAGCTACCCAGTGACCCTGCTGGCAAAGTCCGAGCGCTCGAAAAATACGAGTTCCTAAATACCGACGCGCAGAAAAAGTTCCTCAAGTTGTTAGACGAACTTCGTAAATCCATGACCCAGTCGTTCTTTAGCGATGTGCAGAACATGGTGAACAACATGTCCGCTGGCGATATCGAGCGCATGAAGCAGATGGTCAAAGACTTGAACGAGATGCTGGTGAAAAAGATTGCCGGTGAAGACCCAGGCTTCGATGAGTTTATGCAAAAGTACGGTGATATGTTTGGTGACAATCCACCGCAATCGCTGGATGAGTTGCTGGAGCAAATGCAGCAACAGATGGCGGCCACCCAGGCCATGTTCAACTCCATGTCGCCGGAACAACAACAGCAATTGCAGGAACTGATGGCGGGCAAATTCGGTGACCCGGAGCTTGAACACGAACTGGCGCAACTGCAAAAAGAGCTAAATTTCCTAAACCCAAAGGCAAAACGTTACAACTTTTCTGGCGATGGTGACCTGGACTTGCAAGCCGCCATGGAGCTGATGAAGGAAATGCAGGAAATCGACGCCCTTGAGCAGTCCCTGCAAAAAGCCCAATACGACGGCAAGTTAGACGGCGTTGATCCGGAACAGGTAGAAAAACTCCTGGGCGAACAAGCACGAGAAAACCTTGAGCAAATGGAACAACTGATGAAGTTGCTAGAGGATGCCGGCTACGCGCGCAAAGACGGCGACAAGTGGGAACTGACCCCAAGAGGCAGCCGCAATCTGGGGCAGAAAGCCCTGGGCGAGATTTATCAGCGATTGAAGAAGCAAAATCTTGGTAATCATGCAGTACCAGAAGAAGGCCGCTTTGGGGAACGTATTGAAGACTCCAAGCCCTATGAGTTCGGCGACCCGTTTCACTTACACATGCCCCGCACCATCCGTAATGCCATTAACCGGGAAGGCACAGGCACCCCGCTACAGCTAAAAACTGAAGACTTTGAGATCTATCGCAGCGAACAAATCACGCAAACCGCCACGGTGTTGATGGTGGACTTGTCCTGGTCTATGGCCTTAAGAGGCTCATTCCAATCTGCGAAGAAAGTGGCCATGGCGCTGCACAACCTGATTTCCAGCGCATACCCCAGGGATAGCTTATATGTCATCGGCTTCTCAGCGGTCGCCAAAGACATTCAGCCCCACGACCTGCCCTACTTGCAGTACGACGATTATCTGCTGGGCACTAATATGCAACATGCTTTGATTCTTGCGGAGAAGAAACTGGCAAAACACCAGCAAGGCACCCGGCAAGTGATAATGATCACCGACGGCGAGCCCACAGCGCATCTTGAGGACGGCAAACCGGTATTTGCTTACCCGCCAACACCGGCCACCATCGGCAAAACCCTTAGGGAGGTGCGCCGCTGCACCACCAAAGGCATTACCATTAACACGTTTATGCTTGACCAGAGTTATTACTTAAAAGCCTTTGTTGACCAGATGACCAAGATTAACGGTGGCCGGGTTTTCTATACCGAACCGCATAATCTAGGTGAGTATATTTTGGTGGACTATGTGCAGAACAAAAAGAAACGCCTGGGTCGTTAATTTTTTTCCTGGCAGGCAAACTTTTTCTCCCGCCACCTCGTCATAAACAAAAACGACCAGATCTTAAGGGCCCCCAATGAAAACATTTAACACTGCCATCTGTGGTGCACTGTTCCTATTTTTGCTTGCCGCCGGCGCTGTAGTAGCCGAACCACCGCTACCCTTGCTGACCTTTTACAAGGACGGCAATGAAGTGGAGTCCCGCCGTATGACCAGGCCTGAGCACACCGCTTATATGAAGTTTCAGCACGCCATGGGGATTGATGCTACTACCACCGAAGAAGAACTTGAGCGCGCCGCCATAGAGTTTGCCGCTGCAAGCTTAAATGCCGCCGCGGACCAACTTAAAGTCACCCGCGGTGCTGACAACAGCATTAACATTGACGCTGATGTGTCGCTGGAAGGCTTGATGCAGGCGGTTGCTGAAGGTGGCCAAGAGATCGGCAAATATGCCGAGCGCATTGGCAAGGCAGCAGAAAACCTGAAGAAAGAAATTGACCGCAACAGCCAGGACATCGAATACGATGCCATCGCCGTGGGCGAAGGTGATGATAGGCTGACTATCTCACTAGATTAGATGAGGTTAAAACGGCACCGGGCTCGTAAAATTCAGTGTCTCGCCAGTTTCCGGGTGACTGAACTGTAGGCTCCGAGCATGTAGCAGTAACCGTTCAGCCGCCTTAAAGGCGGTCTCATTGGCGTATAGGTCGCAACCGAGAATAGGATGGCCAATGGTGGCCAGATGAATTCGCAACTGATGGCTACGGCCCGTTACTGGGTAAAGGGCCACGCGGGAGGAATCCACATCTCTGGCGATCACCTCAAACCGGGTCAGGGCTGGCTTGCCTGCTTCCGAGATAATTTGCCGCGGTCTATTCTCCCAGTCCGCGGCAATGGCGAGATCAATCTCGCCGCGACTTTCCGCCATCACACCTTGCACCACCGCCTCATAAGACTTCTCAACCAGGCGCTCGCGAAACTGACGATTCAGGTCTGAAGTGGCAAGTTGCGAACGGGCAAATATCAGCAAGCCCGAGGTATCCAGATCTAGCCGGTGCACCACCCGGGCATCGGCATAATCCACGAGCAAACGGTTTAATGCGCAGTCCTTCACATAGCGGCCAGGCACAGACAGCAAACCAGCGGGCTTGTCCACCACCAGCAAGTGATCGTCCGCATAAATGATGCCTACCGGCTCATCACAAGGAGGTGGGACGTGATGGGTGTACTCATTCATATTTGCCAGTATAGTGCCTTGCATGACAACGCCTACCGATCTCGACAAGCTACAAATCGCCATTACCGAAATTGTACCGAAACTGCTGATGCTTCTCGAAGCCTTCGAGCAGGTGCAACGGAACCTTCATCCAAACAGCTTCGCGCAGCTAGCCGACATGGTCGCGCCTTTTGAGGCGGAATTGATCGCTGACTTTCAAGAATTTAACGAGTTCGTGTTTCCCGAGGACTTATCTCACTTCGGCGAAATGATGAAACAAGGTGGTAACTATGCCCTTCGCGCGTGCGAGGGCTTGCGTCAGCATGAGGAAGGCTTTGGCCGTGTGATGCAGGGATTGCGAGCCCACGTTCGGGCCCAGGAACACTTGTATCCGCTCGCTGAGTTCTTGTCACCCGTCAATAAATACTTTGTTGAACTAGAGCAAAGACAAAACCCTGAACTATTGAAACGCACCGCTGAGGGTATGCAGCAGGCTGAACCGGGTAACAGCGGTATTTTAAGCGCCGACAATGAACGTGATAAACGCGGCGGCTTCAGTTTGTATGTGCCGGAACACCTCGATCCAAAAACGCCGGTACCATTGGTCATTGCCATGCACGGGGGTACGGGCCACGGCGCGGACTTTTTGTGGTCCTGGCTGCGGGAAGCGCGCACCCGCGGATTTATCTTGATGGCGCCTACCTCCCAGCAGGACACCTGGTCGCTGATGGGCGAGGAACATGACCTTGCGCCTCTACACGGCATGTTGAACTTTGTTCGCGGCCGCTGGGCTATTAATGATGAGAAGATCTTACTCACCGGTATGTCTGATGGTGGCACCTATTCTTTAATGGCGGCCTGCCACGAGAACACGCCTTTTACTCATGTGGCGCCATTTAGCGGTGTATTACATCCAGACCTCGTCATGACTGGGGACATTCGCCATATTGTGAACAAACCCGTGTACCTTGTGCACGGCACCGAAGACTGGATGTTCCCGGTGGAAATGGCGCACATGGCCGAGCAACAACTTACCGCTGCGGGCGCTAATGTTACCGCGCGGATCATTGATGGCTTACCTCACAGTTTCGCCAGAGGCGAAATCCCGAGGCTGCTAGATTGGTTTGAGCCCAGTCTCGCCCTACCGCGCTAGTGTGAAACTCTTTGACCTTTGCAAATCTAACGAGTAAATTGCGCCTCATGAACGCGACCTGTCACATCATGCAACTAGCAATCATCCACCGGAGGTGGGCGGTCTAGTCGTGTGCGCGCGTTCTGGCAGTCCCTTAACCGGCTGCCAGTAGACGTGACAACTCCTGGCAGTCTTTTTGACCAGGAGTCTCTTATGAATACCCATGTCACCACGCCAAACTCAGTCACCATCCGTGCTGCCGAGCCCGGAGACTATCAAGCCGTGCAACAAATTTATGCCCAGCGGGGCGCCTACTTCGGCACCATGCAACTGCCTTATCCCAGCGCGGCCATGTGGCAAGAGAGACTCGCCGCGGTGAATAACAACCGACATATGCTGGTGGCGTGTATGGATGATCTACCTATCGGCAATATTGGCCTCACGGTATCGGAACGAGCCCGTACCAGGCACTCGGGTAGTATTGGCATGGGCGTTCATGATGACTATGCCGGCCGCGGCATTGGCCAAATGCTGATGGATGCCGCGTTAGATCTTGCCGACAACTGGTGGAATTTACGCCGCGTTGAACTTACCGTGTATGCTGATAATGACCGGGCCATTCGCTTATACAAGCGGTCTGGATTTGAAGTTGAAGGTACGCTCCGCGAGTACGTGTTCCGCGACGGGGAATATGTTGACGCGCTGACTATGGCGCGGTTTCACCCGAACCGATAAACCCAGGGGGGTAGTTTACTCTGCCCCTTTGTTCGTTTGCTCAGGGCTGTCTATTCGCTCAAGGCTGTTTATCCGCTCAGGGCTGTTATCCGCTCAGGGCTGCTTCCGCCATCACCAGGCGGTCGCAGATTCGTCCTGGCATGGTGTGCCAGTAATAGGGAAACGTCATGAGTGCTACCGCCAACGCCCAGGCCCTGCCGCGCAGCCATGTGGCGTCATCAATTGCCAGGTGTTGACGAAATGCTTCCCTGCCAGAAGCATCTAACAACTCCCATATTCCATGAAGATCAATCGTGGGATCACCAATGCCTAAGCCGCCCAGATCAAGGAGACCGGTGATCTGGCCATCTTCAACAAGTAAATTCTCAGCCACCAGATCTCCGTGAAACCAGGTAGAGCGTGTTCGCGATTCATTTACATGCGGTAAGTTTATGGCGCTTTCCCAGATATCCAGCGCTTTATCGAGATCCAACTGCAAGTCTTTAATTTGACGGCAATCCTCAAGGTTTTTGCGAAAGTATGAGTCATAGTCAGCAAGGGCACGACCCCGGTAATGCCTGGCTAAAGATTTATCCTGCCGCGCTTCTGAGGGCACCTCTATCTGCGCAAAAGCACGGTTAAGCTCTGCCAGTTGTTTAGCCACTGCTGGCGATGGGGAGCCAGGTACGGGATGTTGCCCGGGCAACCAACGCACTAACGTCCATGGTTCCCGGTAGCCAAACTCTGGTTTACCAATGGCCAGAACCCAGGGCACGGCTACCGGTAAATGCTCGCCAATATAGCTACCCCATACCTGCTCTTTGATCAGGGAGTCACCGCCACCTGGCTGTCTCGGTAAGCGCACCAGCCATTCATTGCCGAGGCGAAATTGGACATTGGATGATCCGGTGGCGCCCAGGGGCTGTAATGTGAGGCCAGCATATTCCGGGAACTGGCTGGCCAACAAACGGCGAACCAGTGCCTCGTCAACACTCAGTTCGTTGCTGTGGAGCTGACTCAACTACCACATCCGCGACTTGGCATATTCATCGTAACCCTCATCGTAGCTAGTTGCGTCAAAGCTCTGCTCTACTTCTTTCAAGAATTCACCTGCGGTGGGAACCTGCTTGCTTTCATCTTCAGAGGTCCACAGTTTCGAGCGCATCAATGCCTTAGCGCACTGAAAATAAACCTCAGCCACGGTGACTACAATCACCGTCTTTGGCGTTTTGCCATTGTGCTCGAAACTTTCCGTCACCTCGGCGTCATTGGTGAGTATGGCGGTACCATTCACC
>JBKAGC010000043.1:0-19206 GCA_046290215.1 Pseudomonadales bacterium
CAGTGAGGGAGCGGAACCATAGCTCCCTCACTTTTTTCCGCAGCAGCCCAATCTGCTCCGGTTGTTCCAAATAGTTACTCGCCACATAAGCCGATGTCACCTCCCGGATCTCTGTTGCTATATCTGGGTATGCGGCAATCAATCGCGCTTGATAAGACATGGGCCCTTCTCCGATCTCCCTTGGTAAACCTCGTTTCGCCATGGTCTGACAAAATCGCAAATACTGGGAATCCGTCGGGCTAACGGGATTCACGCTACGCTTCGCGAGAAGAAACAGCGCAATGACGAACAGTACCGTAAAAAACACCGCCAACATCAAAATGCCCAGGCGCTTACGGCTAACGTCCTCGAGGTAACGACCGAGAAAACTGGTTTGCATTTCCGGGGTATAGCCCACCACAAACGTATCCCAGTAATGCCCCATGGCATCTATTTGTAAGCGCAGTTCCGTTAGCCAGAGTAACTGCCGATACCGCAACAACGACAAGGGAGAGTTAGCCAGGAAGTCTTCTGCATTGTCGATGGCCGCTTCAATACCTCGCTCCAATCGTTCTGGCGCAACCACACCGGTTGGATCCCGGCGCACCCAGCCCTGACCATCCAGCCAAATCTCGGCCCAGGCGTGGGCATCAAACTGTCTCACCGCCACATAATTTCCTGAGGGGTTGTACTCACCGCCTTGATAACCCACCACCACTCTAGCTGGCACGCCAGCAGCACGCATGAGGAAGACATAAGCACTGGCATAGTGTTCACAAAAGCCGCGACGGGTTTCAAACAAAAATTCATCAATTGAGTTTTGGCTTTGTAAAACGCCAGGTTTTAGCGTGTAGGAATAGCCTTCTCGGCCAAACATGCGCATAACGTTATCGGAATAATCGGCAGCGCTGGCGGAACTTGCAAACATCTTTTCTGCTAACGCCACAGCACGAGGATTCACGCCCTCGGGCAAGTTGGCGTGGTAACGTCTGGCAAACTCAGATATCTCAGAATTCAGCTGATAATCGAGATGAGACGTGAGCTTTATGCGTTGCTTCTGGCGCATCTCTTGAATTGCCGCAACCCGGCCATCATAGAGAATCACAAAGTCTCGATTTTCCGGCACCTCAGGTAGCATCAAAGTGAAAAGCCAGTTTTGATAATTCGGCTCCATAATGATCTCGTACTGTTGAGTGTTGCCCCGGTAGTCGAGATTTTCTACCCAACCAGGTGCCCGTTGTCGGTAACGATACGCAGAGCTCCGCAGCCATTCTTCGCGCTGGGTCCAGGTGGTGCCGTCAAACTCCCCAAGCACCAGACCGCGCCAATAAAGATCTTTAAATTGAGGTGGCTCTTCAACAAACGTGGCGCGAAATACTAGTTCATCGGATTCCGTCAAGGTGGCAATATCACCGGGACTCATCCTATCACTCACACCTGTTTTCGCGTTTTCTGATGGCAGTGGTACCGACCACAAGGGTGAGATACGTGGGAACAAAACGAACAGCACAATCATCAACGGCAAAGCCTGTGCCAGCAGTATGCCAGCAGTTTTTAAAGTCCTGGCGGGTTTCTCATGAGAGCGCGTTTGATGCAGGCCAATGAGCGAAGCGGTGATCATTAACACACAAGTAAACATGTACAGTGAGTAGGGTATGGATTGCTCGAACAAGAACTCGGTAATACAGACAAAATACGCCAGCATCACCACCACATAGCCGTCGCGCTTTTGCACCATTTCCAACAACTTCAGGGAAAACGCCACCACAAGTAGCGCCACGGCGGGCTCTACCCCATAGATTTGACCATAGCTATAAGGCACCGCAGCGAAGCCGGTGAACACAAACAGGACTTTGACCCAGCGATTTGGATAGGACCAGCGGCCCTGATACACCATGACGCGCCAGAAAATGCACGCAGCTGCAATACCTGTCACCCATAGGGGTAACCTGGTGACATGGGGTAGGATCACTGCAGCCTGGGCCCCTAGCATCCATGCCAGACTGTTTCTTGGTATCTGATACGGGGTCATGATTGTTCCCCGCCAGTTTCAAACAAAGCCAGCGCTGTTAAGACACGCTGCTGATGTTCGGGCCCACGTCCCTGATCTATCTCTAACCCCGGCAAACGCAGGCCAAATTCATCATTGGTCCTGGCTAGTTGAAGTGTCCACCAGGTTAAGCGACTCAATCGCGCTTCTCTGTCGAGACCCGGTAAAGCTTCCCATTCTAGCCACACCCGCCTGTCCACATGAGCCGCAAACTCTTTCACTTGTAACTGTTCAGTGCGGGCATAGGTCTTCCAGGCAATATGCCGAATGCCGTCACCCTGCTGGTAATCCCGCAAACCATAAAAATCATCAACGCCATCGCGACGCACCAACTCACCTTCATCCGCAATGGATTCATGCTCAGGTAAAACGCCCGCAGCAATCGGGCGAGGATAAACCACGCAGGTCAAATCCAAATCCACCCATGACCAGGCCCTGAACAGTCCTACTGGATAAAACGTTTCCACCAACAAACGACCAGGATTAAACATGCCGCGCTGCCTGGCTGGGACATACACACGTTGCCGCGACAGTGATTCATCAAGCAGATCGATGCCCTGCTTCATATCCTGATGCCAACCAATGACCACGCCCTCGTACAAGCGTTGTCCTTCCCTTGATAAGGTCACAACAAACTCACAGTCTTCGCCAGCAAATACAGGATTGCCACGATGCCCCTGAAGCGTGAGACCTGACAAATTTCTAAAGGTGTGAAGGATGCTCACCATAAACAAGCTAGTGAGCAGAAACGCCAGGGCAAAAATCAAACTGTTCTGGTAGTTAATCCCCGCGAGCATCATGAACAGGATCACCACAAAGTACAACCCTTCTCGGGTAGGCAAGATAAATATATTTTTCTGATTGAGGGTGACCTGGTTCGCCGCGGGAATGCGCTTTTTTAGCCAGGACTGGAATCGAGGAGACGTTTCAAAAACACCACGTTTGACTGTCTCTTCCGCCATGACAATTAGCCGATCACATCTACCTGAGACAACAAGCGCTTCGCCAGCGCACCGCCACCATGGCCGCTAAAGTCTGCTGCCTCTCGCAGGCGATGCTCAACAATCGCTCCTAGCACCGCCTGAACATCTTCGGGGATGACATGATTACGGCGGTCGATATAAGCCCAGGATTTTGCACAAGCAATTAAAGCCAGCGAGCCACGGGGAGAAAGCCCGTAGGCGAAGGTCTGGCTATCACGGGTAAAGTGCACGAGCCGTTGCACGTAGTCTAGCAACGCGTCACTGACCTTAACTTCACTGCACAACATTTGAATGTCCTGGAGTTGCTTCAAGGTGAGTGTGGCGTTAAGTCGCTCGAGGACGTTGCGGCGGCTTTCGCCCTTCATCAGTTCCCGCTCCGCGGCAGGGTCCGGATAACCCAATTGGATCTTCATCAAAAAGCGATCTAATTGCGATTCAGGCAGCGGAAAAGTACCGCTCTGGGTCTCAGGATTCTGTGTAGCAATGACGAAGAAGGGCTCGGGTAAATCACGGGACTCGCCATCCACAGTTACCTGGCGCTCTTCCATTGCTTCAGCAAGTTTTTTGGAGTTACCCGTTAATCAAGCCCACCTGGTTAAAACCGGACCGTTATGGAATTTAAACGTCTGGGTATCCTTATCGAAAATCGACACCCCTAGAATATCTGTTGGTAACAAATCGCTGGTAAATTGAATCCTGTTAAAACTTAAGCCCAGGGCCTTGGCCAGGGTTTGCGCCAATGTCGTTTTCCCCATCCCTGGTAAGTCTTCGATTAAAAGGTGCCCACCGGAAAACAAACAGGTCAATGCAAGGCGGATCTGATTGTCTTTACCCAGTACCACCGTACCGATTTGCTTGAGGGTTTGATCAATTAAGTCATGCATAACGGAATCTGACGCCCTTAGGCCTGGTTGTGTAACTCGATGACCTCAGAATCCATCTGTCCAGATCGCTTATTCTTGGCATCGTCGTTGCGCTTTGATTCCAGGCGATTGAGATACTCATCATCCACCGAACCGGTGACGTAATTACCGTCAAAGACACTGCAATCGAATCGTTGAATCTTCTCGTTAATACCCAGAGCGCATTCCTTTAGGTCTTCGATATCCTGATAAATTAGCCAGTCGACGCCAATGTAATCGGCAATTTCTTGCTCGGTGTTGCCGTGGGCAACAAACTCATGGGCCGCAGGCATATCAATACCATACACATTTGGATAACGAACGGCTGGTGCTGCGGAGGCCAGATACACCTTCTCTGCTCCGGCTTCTCGCGCCATTTGGACAATTTGTCTGGAGGTGGTACCCCGAACGATAGAGTCGTCCACCAGCAGGACATTCTTGCCCTTAAACTCAAGTTCGACAGTACTGAGCTTCTGCCGGACAGACTTCATTCGTTGTTGTTGCCCCGGCATGATAAAGGTCCGACCGATATAACGATTTTTTACCAGTCCTTCCCGGTACTTTACATCCAGGCGGTGAGCCATTGGCAATGCCGCCGTGCAGCTCGTATCCGGGATGGGAATCACCACGTCGATATCATGCTCAGGCATCAAACGAAGAATCTTATCTGCTAACTTTTCGCCCATCTTGAGTCGGGCTTTGTACACAGAAATCTGATCCATCACAGAATCCGGTCGCGCCAGATAAACATGCTCAAAAATACAAGGGGTGTACTCCACCTGGTCAGCGCATTGTTTAGTGTGCAAGGTGCCATTGGTTTGGATAAACACAGCTTCCCCTGGGGCAACATCATCGATCAGATCAAAGCCAGCCACGCGCAGGGCGACACTTTCCGACGCAATCATGTACTCAGTTCCCGCTGGCGTTTGGCGTTTGCCGTAACAGATTGGCCGAATACCATTCGGGTCGCGAAAACCAACAATACCGTAACCAACGATCATCAGGACCACAGCATAGGCACCTTTAGCCCGCTTGTGGACGCGTTTCACTGCCTCAAAAATTTGCTCCGGAGTGGGCTGCATACCCGCAATATCCTGGAGCTCGTGGGCGAACACGTTCAGCAGGACTTCTGAATCTGAAGAGGTATTAATATGGCGCCGGTCAGTACGGAATAAGTCCTCGTTCAATGCCTCTTCATTGGTCAGATTGCCGTTATGGGCAATACAGATACCAAAAGGACTGTTAACGTACATGGGCTGCGCTTCCGCTGAGCTTGAAGTACCTGCCGTGGGATAACGCACGTGACCGATACCCATACTACCGGTCAGCCGATTCATATGGCCTTGATGAAAGACATCACGGACCAGGCCATTGCCCTTACGTAAATTAACGCGGTCACCCTCACAGGTCACAATGCCCGCAGCATCTTGACCGCGATGTTGGAGAATTGTCAGCGCGTCGTAGATGTCATATCCCACTTCACCGCGACCAATCATGCCTACTATGCCGCACATGCAGAATCTCCCGTTTGCTTGTTCGTAAAAGAGCTTTTCATAAGGTTGAGTTTAGCCCAGGTTATCCTGCAGCTGTTTCAGTTGGTTGAAAAAGACGCCCCGCCTCTTCCAGGCCAATGGTTTGTAACCAATCGGCAAGCGCCACAAATTCCGCAATGAACTGTGACTCTTGCCATAAAATGCTTTCCGAAAATCCTAGCCTTGCCAGGACCGCGGTAATGACTGTGATGATCAAAACACCCCGGGCAAAGCCAAACACCGTGCCAAGAAATCGGTCCAGGCCACCGAGGCCAGCAAACCGAACAATATTCACCAGGGTTTTGTTAATCAGCCCACCTATCACCAGGGTTGCGATAAACAATCCAGCATAGGCAGTGACGTAACGAATCGCTGGTGTTTCGATCCAATCTATTAGCAAAGTAGACAGTTCGCCGCCAAATACTCTCGAAATGATCATTGCTGCGATTAAAGTCGCCAGGGACAACGCTTCTTTGACAAAGCCCCGATAAATGCTGAGCAAGGTTGAGAAGCTCAGTACCACGACAATTACCCAATCAATGGGTCCTAAGGTCAACTCTGCTCTCCTCTGGCGTTAACCATCGAGTTGGTAACGATCATCTTCGATTTTATAGCGAACAATTTGCCCGGTCAGGTCAAATGCTGCTTCAATCTCGGCTTTAGCTTGCTGCAGCTTATCCTTATTGACCATAGGCCCTACATAAACGCGATAGAACTGATCCTCGCTGGGGTCGCCAGCAAGAATGTAGCTGCGATAGTTTTTATCTCGGAGTGACTGACGCAGGCGCCGGGCGTTTTCTTCTTGCTTAAAGCTCCCCATGCGTAAACTCCAACCCACGGGTAGGCCGTTATTATTTAGCTCGAAGTTCTCTGCTGTTTCTGGTTCTTCTATGGTATCTGGTTCTAGCACCGGCAGCTTGGCGGTACTTTCAGCGACCATTTGTTCCATTTTGGCTCGAGTCTGCTCCACATTCAGGCTCTTAATGGGTATGGCGGGTGGTTCGGGGATGGTTGCTTCTACCTCAGCGCGATGTTCTGCTGAGCCATCTAGCAACATCGGCAGGACAATAATAGCCACGGTCGTCATGACGATAGCGCCGATTACGCGTTGTTTAAGCTTGGCATCCAATGTGGCGCGGGTCCCCTGGAAATCCGGTTTACTTGCCGAATTACAGTCCGAAATCTAATGCGGCGCGTTGCGGCTACTCTGGTTCTGGTTGAGTCTTTAAAGTCGCTGCCACGGTGGCAAACGACCCTACGACCAATATCCCTTCATGCGGGCCAACGGCCTGCCGAGCGGCTTGTAACGCAGACGAAACTTTATCATAAGTCTGGCTACTAGACCCACAAGCATCTGATAAAACAGCCTGTAATTCACTGGCCGCTGCTCCTCGTGGAGCGTCCAGATTGGCGAAGTACCAACCGACCGCCAATGGGTCCAGTTGTTGAAAAATCTCACCAAGATCCTTATCCCCATAAATACCCGCGACAATGTGCCAGCCTTGCTTGCCGCGGTGCTTGAGTTTCTCTACCAGATAGCTGGCGGCGTCAGGATTGTGGCAAACATCAAGCACCGTCAGAGGGGACTCACTAATAACCTGAAATCGTCCTGGTAGCTTTGCAGAACTGATCATGTGATTGACCTGCGCCTGCTCTAACGCGAAACCGGCTGCGTGCCAGGCCACCAATGCGGCAACGGCGCTGGCTAGAGGTAGTTGGGTTGCAGCTAGCTGATGGGTTTGATTCGCTAGCTGTAGTTCATGATCTTCATAGTGAAAGTCCCGATTTACCAGTAACAACTCCGCCCCAACGTCGCTGGCATGTTGCAGCAAACTTTGTGGGGCATCCTCATCAAGGACAACCACAGGCTTGTTAGCACGCATGATCCCAGCCTTCTCATAGCCAATTGCCTCACGGGTATCACCAAGCCAATCCTGATGGTCTAGTGCGATTCTGGTAATGATCGCTACATCGGCATCGATGATATTCATAGCATCCAGGCGACCACCAAGACCGATTTCAAAAATACCCACAGCAACACCAGCGCGCTGAAACAGGTACATTGCTGCCAGCGCGCCATACTCAAAATAGCTCAGGGAAATCTCCGCCGCGGCGGCTTTAATGGTGGTAAAGGCGAGGACAATATCCTCATCACTGGCTGGCTCGCCGTTTATGACTATCTGCTCATTAAACCGGTGTAAAAATGGTGAGGTGGCTTTGCCGTAGGATTTACCGCTCGCGGTACACAGTTGCGCCAGGTATTCGCAGGTAGAACCTTTGCCATTGGTACCAGCAACCAAAAGGCATGTAGGAGCCGGGTGCAAAAGATCCAATCGGCGACCTACCTCGCCTACCCGTTCGAGCCCAAGATCCCAATCTTTCGGATGGGTGGCCTGGATCTCCGCAAGCCACTGGTCAAGATTCATAGGAACATCTGAATTAGTTGGCATCCATTTGCTGACGCATGTCTTGGAGCAACTTCACTACCTTGGGCGCTATCGCGGCGGGGTCAGTTTGATGTTCGGCAAACATATCAACGATCGCAGTACCCACCACAGAGCCATCCGCAAAACTGGCGACTCGCGCCGCAGATGCACCATCCTTAATACCAAAACCCACCACAATCGGATGTGGGCATAGGGTTCGCAGGTGCGCCACCCTTTCTTCGACACCGTCAAAGTTGATATTGCTGGCACCTGTTGTGCCCTTTAACGAAACATAATAGATAAACTCGGTTGCTTCGCTTACGATCATCGCCGCACGCTCATCTGTGGTTGTTGGTGCCATTAAGTAAATTGGTGCCAAATTGTGTGCTTTTAGCGCCGTGCTCAATTCAATACCTTCTTCCGGTGGCAAGTTCACAATGATGGTGCCATCAACTCCGGCTTGCGCCGCACGACTGGCAAATTTCTCAAAGCCCATAGCTTCGATTGGGTTTACATAACCCATAAGGATGATGGGCGTTTCGTTGTTTGTCTGACGGAATTGCTCTACAAGACCTAACGTATTTGTTAAGGATACATTGTGTTTTAGAGCCCGTTCATGACCGAGCTGAATGCTTGGGCCTTCCGCTTCTGGGTCGGTAAATGGTACACCCACCTCTATGACATCAGCCCCAGCATCAACCATTGCATGCATCACCTCTAACGAGGTCTCAAGGTTTGGATCACCTGCTACCAGATAAGGGATCAGCAGCTTTTGTCCTGCTGCTCGACGTCTGGCAAATGTGTCTGAAATTCTGCTCACCGTCGCTCCTTAGCTTATGGAAATGCCGTCAATTTTTGCCAATGTGGGAATGTCCTTATCACCGCGCCCAGACAGGTTCACTACAACAATTTCCTCTGGGCTCATAGTGGCTGCCAGCTTACAGGCGTAGGCCACCGCATGGGCTGACTCTAGCGCTGGCAGAATACCTTCGAGCAGATTCAATTGACGAAAAGAGTCTAACGCTTCCTGATCAGTGACAGACACATATTCAGCTCGCTTGACGTCCTTTAACCAGGAGTGCTCTGGGCCAACGCCGGGGTAATCTAGCCCAGCAGAAACCGAATGAGTATCCAGAATCTGACCATTTTCATCCTGCATGAGATAAGTACGATTACCGTGCAACACACCTACTTTGCCATCACTTAGCGGGGCAGCGTGTTCGCCGCTAGCGATACCTTTGCCTGCAGGTTCCACGCCCAACAATCTGACTGAGTCATCATCTAAAAACGGGTGGAACATACCCATAGCGTTTGAACCACCGCCGACACAGGCAACCACAGCCTCTGGCAACTTGCCATGTTGCTTCTGACATTGCGCACGAGTTTCTTTACCTATCACTGATTGAAAGTCTCGAACTAACATGGGGTAAGGATGGGGCCCCGCCACTGTGCCAATGATGTAATAGGTATCATCAACATTGGTGACCCAGTCACGCATGGCCTCACTCAATGCATCCTTGAGCGTTTTTGAACCGGAATCCACTGGTACAACCTCGGCACCAAGTAGCTTCATCCGATACACATTCAAACTTTGCCGTTCAATGTCTTCACTGCCCATATAAACGCAGCATTTGAGCCCGAACCGGGCTGCCACTGTTGCCGATGCCACACCATGTTGGCCCGCACCGGTTTCCGCGATCACCCGGGGTTTCCCCATATGTTTGGCCAACAATGCCTGACCAATACAGTTATTAATTTTATGGGCGCCTGTGTGATTTAAGTCCTCACGCTTAAGTAGAATTTTCGCGCCGCCCACTTCAGCGGTAAGTCGTTCGGCAAAATACAGCGGCGACGGCCGACCCACGTAGGTCGCCAGATCACTTTCGTATTGCTCGATGAACTTAGGATCGTTTTTGAGCCTGGCGTATTCAGTGTTTAATTCATCCAGCGCCGAAATCAGCACTTCAGAGACGAAACGACCGCCATAGATACCAAACATGCCTTTTTCATCAGGCAGTTCAGTAATACTTCTGTTGTCCCCTATAACTGGACTCGTCATGTTGTTCTCCGGTGCGCGGCTGCTACCGCTTGAAAAAATTCATCCATTAACTCGGGATCCTTACAACCCGCTTGCCGCTCTACACCACTGCTCACATCCACTGCAAAAGGTTTGAGCTGCTCCACTGCCTGGGCGACATTGTTTGGGTTTAAGCCCCCGGCAAGAATGCTATGGTCTGGCAAATCTTGCAGGAGCGCGGAATCGATGCGCTGTCCTGTCCCGCCATAAAGACCCTCGACGTGCGCGTCAAATAGAAAACCTCGAGCATCTGGAAAGTCGCTGACTCTTTTTAGGTCACTCGCTTCTTTGATACGCAATACTTTAATAAATGGCTTGCCGAATTGGCGACAAAACTCATTACTTTCATCGCCATGAAACTGCAGCAGGTCAAAGCCTATTTCCTGTGTTTTGCTGGTCACCACTTCAGCCTGCTCATTCACAAATAAGCCAACGCTGGATACAAACGATGGTACCTCCGCAACGAGCAATTTCGCCTGGGCCACCTCAAGGTAGCGCGGGCTTTGCGGAAACATATTAAACCCCAGGGCGTCGGCGCCAAGCGCAACAGCGCGGCGTAGACACGCCACCTGAGTGATGCCACAAATCTTAATACGGGTACGCATGAATTAACTTGCAAGGGGTTATTGAGCAGCGCGGAGTTTATCAATTATCCGCTATAGGAGACAGAGGCGGCGCTGCCAGGGATTGAAATAAGTGCGGCAATGCAGGCCCTTTGGGAATCTGACCATAATCAGGATATACAACATCCACCAGATACAAACCCATGGGTGCCGCTGTCACACTCCCCGCGGTGCGATCTTTTCTTGCCAATAATTCGGCCATCCACTCTACCGGATACCGACCTGAACCAATGTCCATCAAAACACCAACAATATTGCGCACCATATGATGCAAAAATGCATTGGCCTGAATATCCACCACGATCACATCCCCCTCGGCTCGAACTCGCAGGTGGTGAACATTTCTCATGGGAGTATTTGCCTGGCATTTGCTGGCGCGGAAACTCGTAAAATCATTTTCACCCAAAAGCGCCTGACCAGCCTCGTGCATCCTGTTTGCATCCAGACGCAAAGGTGTTCTGGTATAACCTGATGCAAACAAGGCATGACGGACTTTTGCGGGATAGATTAAGTAAAAGTAACGCCGCGCAGTGGCGGAATGCCGAGCGCTAAAGGCCTCGTCAACCGGGGTAGCAAAGGTCACAGAAATACTATCCGGTAAATGGGCATTAACGCCGCGGACCCAGGCTTTTTCCGGACGCTCTGCTTGCGCGGAAAAGCTCACCACCTGCTTGGTGGCGCTGACTCCGGTATCTGTGCGACCTGCACAGACGACACTGATAGGTTCGTTGGCGACAACGCTTAAGGCTTGTTCAACGTGGGCCTGAACTGTAGGTACGGAGGGACTCTGGTATTGCCAACCATGGTATTGGCTACCCTGGTAGGCAATGCCCAGCGCTTGATGACTTACCATGACAATTAATTCTGTTGAACCCTGGGTTCAAAGCCTAAGAATCCAGTTTCTCCATCATCTCGGCGGCTTCTTGTTTCTCAGCATCTGTGCCGGATTCAACCACTTCTTTCAGCAGACTTCTCGCCCCTTCGGTATCGCCCATGTCTACATAGGCCCGCGCAAGGTCTAACTTGTTGTCATCTTCATCGCTGAGATCCAACATGCCATCATCTTCTAGATCTAGGCCATCATCGTCGAGATCGATAGAAAGGTCGTCATCGCCATCTAGATCAAGGCCAAGCTCATCGTCGTCCAAATCTAGAGAAATTTCATCGTCATCCAGGTCGAGAGAGATCTCATCATCGTCACCCAGATCAAGGGGAATCTCATCATCGCTGTCTAAATCGCCGTCTAAATCCCCGTCCAGATCAATGTCTAGATCGTCATCCAGATCTAGAGAGATTGCATCATCTTCTGTGTCGTCGCTGCCTAGTTCACTGGCAACTGACTCTAACTCTTGTTCCAGATCGAGAGGCTCATCATCATCCATGGCGCTTAGATCAAGCACATCGTCATCATCGTCCAGGCTCAGTTCATCATCTAGATCAAGACTCACGTCTTCATTATCACTGGCATCGTCGAGGTCGATGGCATCTTCATCGTCCAAATTAATTTCCAGATCGTCGTCTAGAGACAAATCATCATCATCGAGATCCAACGTGATTTCTTCGTCCAGCTCCAGCGCGTCATCGCCATCTAGATCAAGCGTTACCTCTTCATCCAACTCAACCGTACTATTTGTATCTATTGTATCGTCGGAATCTGTCGCATCGCCGTCAAGATCAAGATCAAGGTCAAGATCCAGTTCGTCGTCGCCGTCCAGGTCTAGTTCAATCTCACCCTCTTCAAGCTCCAGCTCTAGCTCGTCATCGGTGTCCTGCAGGCTGAGTTCAATTTCATCTTCGTCCAGCACCACGGTGTCATCGGTGCTCGTCTCATCTGCTTCGAGCGACAGATCCAGATCTTCATCAAGATCTAAATCCGCTGACAGATCAAGATCATCATCTTCTGTTTCTGCGTCCAGGTCATCGAGATCGAATGACAAATCATCATCGTCGTCATCGTCTGCTGGTTCAGCTATGGCTTCAACTGGCTCGTTGCTAATCACCGTGGCGTCCATTGCCACCGCTGCTTCTTCAGCCGCACCTGGGATTTTCTGCTGCATTTCGAGCGCTTTGTCGATGGCTTCTTGATCACCCAATAATCGGAGCTGATCTAACTGCAGGTTGAAAGCGACGCTATCTTCAGTTTGGACATAAACCTCAAGCAACTTGAGTTGAATGTCAGCGCGATCAGGTTCAGCTTCGATGGCATTTTGGAGGAAAGTGATCGCCTGGGGGAATCGTCCATAAGCAATGTAAATTTCCACTTCACCGATAACATCTGAGGTTTCCGGAGCGACGTCCTCTTCCTCCTCTTCGGCAACCGCGTCAGTTTGTTCTTCCTCAAGTTCTTCTGGCGCAGTTGCTTCCTCTTCAACCGCGGCGAAGTCTTCAAACTCATCTTCTGTGCTGGCTTCTTGCTGACGTCGCTTCAGGAACATTAATAAACCCACCACGCCAGCCACGAGCAATAAGCCAAGACCACCTAACACCAGAGGATTGCTAAACAACGAGCCGGACTGCTGAACCGGGGCCGGAGCTGGTTGCGCGGGCGCTGCCTGGGCACGCTGAAGTTCCGCACGTAAAGCTGCAATCTGGTCATCTTTTAAGGTCAGAATTTCATTGAGGGTATCTAGCTGGCCTTGAATATCCTCGATTTTAAGATTCAGTTCGCTATTGGCACGACGCGCACGATCAAGATCTTCCTCGGCCACAGCCAGTTCATTCTCCAACTCCTGGGCGCGAGCAGAATCACCGCTACCTGCCTGGCCAGACATATCATCAGATGCCAACAGCTTCAGTTCACCGGAGCTAGTATTGTCGTTACGATCACGTGTTGGGGTTTGCCGGCGGGTTGCATCCAATTGCGCCAGGCTGCCTTCTTTATAGCTATCGAAGTCTTGATTCTGGTTTCGAACCTTTTGCACGGCTGTGGCAACGGTTTCCTCACGGATCTCCCGCACATCGGGGATTCGCAAAACATAACCGGCCTTAAGCAAATTAATGTTGTTATTGATAAACGCTTCTGGGTTGGCTCGTTGCAGTGCCAACATGGTTTGCTGCACTGACACGGTATCGTTGGGCCGAACGCGTAAGGCAATATTCCACAAGGTATCGCCCTGCCCGGTCATGCCATATTCATCGCCGGAAACCTGGCCACGTCGGTCGGTGTTATTGTCCACCGTTCTGGGCGCCGTTGGCGCTGCAGTTGGCGTTTCTGTTGCCGTGGGTCGCGGCGTTACTCTGGGTGCCGGTGGGGTTTGCTGAGCCTGAGTTTGGCGAGAAGGCGTTACCGCTGCTGCTGAGCTTTGGCTTGGACGGACCGCTTCGACACCGCCTTCACCAAACACTGGTGGATCAAGCAGCACGGTATATTCACGAAGAATCCGACCGGTTGGCCACAATACTTCAACGATAAAATTCAAAAAGGGTTCGATGATGGGCTTACTGCTGGTGACTCGAATCACAAGATCACCGTCATCACCCGGTACCACGCGGAAACGCAGGTCGGTCAGGAGGTAGTTACGTTCAACACCAACGCGATCAAAATCTTCCTGAGAAGCAAGGTTTGGCAGGATCTCTTCTACCTGTAAACCACGGACATTGGTGAGTTCGATCTCCGCGCTGAACTGTTGGTTCAGGGCAGAATTCAGCTCTAATTCCCCTAAACCCAGGCCATATGCCGGAGTCGATAAGCACCCTAACGCTACTGTTGCCAGCAACAGGAGTTTTCGAATCATTATTGTCTCTCTCCCTAGCCTAAGGGCGTAATACACCCCGCGGCAGAGTCTAGCTCCAGTCTCGCTACCGTTCCTTAAAACACAGGGTTAACTCACCTGCCCCAATTTGATGGTGAGCAAACCTAGAAACGTTCTCTAAAAGTTGCGATAAGTATCGCTTACTACAGCTGTTTTATCAAAACTTCCGCGATTTGTATACTGTTTAGGGCAGCGCCTTTGCGCACGTTGTCGGATACTAGCCAGAGACTGATGCCGTTAGGATGAGAGATGTCCTTGCGAATGCGGCCAACATACACCGGATCTTGCCCCGCTGATTCACCCACTGCCGTTGGGTAACCGCCGGGAACGCGCTCGTCCACCAGCTCAACCCCTGGCGCATTTTTCAGCAATTCCTGGATTGCCTCAACGCTGATAGGAGCTTTAGTTTCCAGATGAACCGCCTCGGAGTGGCCGTAAAACACAGGGATCCGGACGCAGGTGGGATTTACCTGGATGGCTTCATCAGCAAAGATTTTTTGCGTTTCCCAGACCATCTTCATCTCTTCGTTGGTGTAGCCATTGTCTTCGAAGTTGCCAATATGCGGGATCGCATTGAAGCCAATCTGGGCGGGAAACACCTCTTGCTCAATAGGTTGGCCGTTCAACAGCTTCGCAGTTTGCGTGGCAAGTTCTTCCACACCACTCTTACCAGCGCCGGATACCGCCTGATAGGTGGCAACGTTGATACGACTAATGCCCACTGCATCGTAAATCGGCTTTAGAGCCACCAGCATGCCAATGGTCGAGCAATTAGGGTTTGCGATGATATTGGTGGCTTTGTAATCAGCGATACGGTCCGCGTTCACTTCCGGCACCACCAATGGGATATTTTCATCGCGGCGAAAGAAGGACGTGTTATCAATCACAACACAACCTGCAGCGGCTGCTTTCGGGGCATACTCCGCTGAAATTGAGCCACCAGCTGAGAACAGACCAATGTGAGCCTGGCTGAAGTCGAACGTTGCCAGATCCTGTACTTTGATACTCTGGCCCTTGAACTGCAGGCGCGTGCCCGCTGATCAAGCACTGGCCAGCAGATACAGTTCACCCACGGGAAAGTCTCGCTCTTCGAGAATTTCCAACATGACCTCACCAACCGCCCCGGTTGCACCAACAATCGCTACGTTTGCCTTTTCCACCACATTCACCACTTGCAAAGTTTGAGGGCGCTAATCCTAATTTCTAGCGAGACATAACTCAAATTCATATTTATAATTTATTTGATAAGACCAAGGAATCCAAAAAATGATCGATATAGACGGCATTAAGGCCTTTGTGACCGTGGCCGAAGCGCGCTCATTTTCCGTTGCAGCCAATCGCCTCCACTTGACCCAACCTGCGGTAAGCAAACGCATTGCCCTGCTGGAGAGTCAGATGGGAGTTCGCTTGTTTGATCGCATTGGTCGCACCGTCAATCTCACTGAGGCAGGCCGGGCTCTGGAGCCCAGAGCAAAAGATATTTTGATGAATATCGAAGATACCCAGCGGGAAATTAGCAATCTGGCTGGCAATATTGGCGGCCAGCTTTCGATGGCCACCAGCCACCACATTGGCCTGTGGCGGCTGCCTCAGGTGTTGCGCAAATTCTCGAGTCTCTATCCGGATGTTTCCCTCGACTTACACTTTATGGATTCGGAAGTCGCCCATGAGCAAATCGTCCAGGGCAATCTGGAGCTAGGGGTCATTACCCTGGCGCCGAAAAGCCATGAACGCCTGACTGCCGTGCCAATCTGGCGAGATGAGTTGGTATTTATGTGTGCCGCCGATCATCCTTTGACGCGGAACAATAAAATCTACATTGAGCAATTGCCGGAGTATCCCGCCATTTTGCCTGATATGAGCACCTTTACCGGGCGCATCGTCAAATCATTGTTTGAAGAACGCGGTCTTAGCCTAAACGTGAGTATGTCCACCAATTATCTGGAAACCATCAAAATGCTGATCTCTGTGGGATTAGGTTGGAGCGTTTTACCCCGGTCTATGCTGGACGATTCGTTAACAGTGATTAGCGTCCCGAACGTCACCATCGAAAGACAATTAGGGGCAATCCATCACGTCCAGAGAACCTTATCGAACGCCGGGCGAGCTTTCCTCGAATGTCTTGCCGAGGATGCCGACCTTACCTAGCCTTGTAAGGTCGGACCTACATCTGGCACATCGTAGTTTTGGCCCCGATGGCGCAACAGGTGATCCATTAGCGTAATCGCCAACATGGCCTCAGCGATGGGCGTTGCCCTGACGCCCACACAAGGATCATGCCGACCCTTGGTGATAATCTCAGCTGATTCACCAGCCACGCTGACCGTTTGTCCAGGCTGGGTGATGCTGGAGGTTGGCTTAAGGGCGATCTTGACCAGAATGTCTTGACCAGTAGATATCCCGCCGAGTATGCCCCCGGCATTATTGGAGGCAAAGCCGTTGAGGGACATCTCATCGCGGTGCTCACTGCCTGTTTGTTCAACCACCGCAAAGCCGGCGCCGATTTCCACACCTTTGACAGCGTTGATGCTCATCATGCCGTGGGCAATTTCTGCATCGAGCTTATCGAACACAGGTTCGCCAAGACCTGGCTGCATTCCTGTTGCCACTACGGTGATTTCCGCGCCAATGGAGTCACCCGCCTTACGCAATTCATCTATTCGTGCTTCTAGCAGCGGCACCTTTGCAGCATCGGGACAGAAAAATGGGTTTTGCTCTATCACCGCAAAATCTACCTGTTCTACCCGGATATCCCCCATGGCTGACAAATAGCCCTGAATGTTGATGCCCTGGGCCGCAAGGTATTTCTTGGCAATGGCACCTGCTGCAACGCGCATTGCAGTTTCCCGTGCAGAAGCACGCCCGCCGCCTCGATAATCCCGATGGCCATATTTCTTTAAATAGGTGTAGTCGGCGTGGGCCGGCCGAAACAAATCCTTAATGTCTGAATAGTCTTTAGACTTCTGGTTTTCATTCTCGATCAACAAACCAATGGAGGTGCCCGTTGTCCGGCCCTCGAAAACCCCGCTGAGGATCTTTACCTGATCACCTTCTTTACGTTGGGTGGCATACTTCGATGTACCGGGTTTGCGTCGATCTAAATCAACCTGAATATCCGCCTCAGTGAGTTCGATCCCGGGTGGACAACCATCCACAATACAACCCAGTGCGGGCCCATGACTCTCACCAAAAGTGGTAACTTTAAACTGCTCGCCGATGGAACTGCCCGGCATCTGCTCTACCCTACGCTAAAAGGCGAGCATTATAGCTGTATCGGACCAGACAACGGGCAAATAATTTTGACCGGATCGGTGGGATGTCTTAGGGTGTCGCCTTTTGCGCCATTTGAAGTACCACCATGGAAGAATCTTACCGAAAAATCATCGAATCAGTGGGTGAAGACCCAACCCGTGAAGGGCTCTTGGACACCCCTGCCCGCGCCGCCAAGGCCATGCAGTTTCTGACCCGTGGTTATGACCAATCGCTCGAAGAGGTGGTGAATAACGCTCTTTTCGACTCAGACTCTGAAGAGATGATTGTGGTACAAAATATTGAGTTGTACTCCATGTGCGAACATCACATGCTGCCATTTATTGGTAAAGCACATGTGGCTTATTTGCCCACTGGTAAGGTGCTTGGCCTATCCAAAGTTGCACGTATTGTTGACATGTACGCGAGACGCCTGCAGATTCAGGAAAAACTCAGTAAAGAAATTGCCACCGCAATTCAAGACGTGACCCAGGCTGCTGGCGTCGGTGTCATTATCGAGGCGAAGCACATGTGCATGATGATGCGCGGTGTTGAGAAACAAAACTCGGTCATGCGTACTTCAGTGATGCTGGGCGACTTTCGTGAAAACACGGCAACTCGCATGGAACTCATGTCGCTGCTCAATCTGCCGAGTTAACGCCGCATCCCTAGTTAAGCTTCACGAGTTCAAGCCGGTCGGCCTGGGCCCGCTCCACCGGGGCAATTGGCCCCGCCCCCACGGCTCTAACATTTCTAGTGTTCGCGCCCATTTCAGTTAACAGTGCTTTCACTTCTTCGGCGTATTGTTGCGTTCGCGCGACGCTGACCTCGTAGCTCTCCTCAATGTCGGTACCAGCATGCGCCACGATCGCCAGGGAAAACTCCGAATGTTCGTTGATCACATCTCGCACAACGGCAAGATTGTCTGGCTCAACATCAAACACAAAACGGCGCTGCAACCGCAGCATAGAAGCCACCAACCGGGTATCTGCGGCAAAGGATTCATTCACCCCACTGATAGACTCCACATGGAGATAACGGCTGCCGGTGCCACGTTGTGAAAAATACAACATGACATAGTCCGTGGCCGCGCTTTCTACACGGGCCAACATGTAATGTTGGTATTCCAAAGGTCCATACAGTCGCGGACGCTCAAAGACTTGATTCGACCAATAGTTGCTGGGCCCACAGCCGCGGCCGTCACATTCGAATAATATTTGCCCTCGCAAAGACAGTTGGCTGCGATAAAACTCAACCAAAGACGCAGTGGTATGGGCGGCGGGAATGCTGAAAGTCTCGATAAACTTACGACCACGAACAAACTCTGCGGCTTCGGGCTGGACATCACCCGCCATACGTTTGACGCGGCCTGTGATGAGTCGATGAACACCCACATCATTGGCACGGCGCTCTTCCACTGACTCGAGCCCAGGATGATGCTCAATTCCAGATGCGGTTGTGGCCCACCCTAAGGCAACCAATCCAGCTAATTTTGCCAGGGCCCTAATCATCGATGTCGCCAACTCAATTCTCCTTGTTCACGGCCGGCATGCACTACTTCCCGATACTGGTACAGCACCATTGACAATCATGGAATTCGGCGTGGCCAATAGTACCGATATATCTCCCTTCT
>JBKAGC010000044.1:0-18831 GCA_046290215.1 Pseudomonadales bacterium
CTATTTTGAACTCACTGGTTTGGCGGACACCCTCCCTGCCACGGCAAATTATCATCTTACCGCGAAAGAGCACGGTGACAGCATAGTCTTTATGTACGTGGTGCAAGCCGGGCCCGCCAACCAGAGTTATGGTTTGCAAGTGGCAAAACTTGCCGGGGTCCCAGGTGAAGTCATTAAGCTCGCTCAAGAAAAACTGGTACAACTAGAACTCGGTAGCGACCGCCTGCCCCAACAAGCAGATATGTTCGCGGCGCCCGTTACCCCTGAACCAGAAATCAACCCAGTGGAAGCGGCTCTGGAAACCGTGAACGCGGACGATCTAACACCAAGGGACGCACTACAATTGATCTATCAGCTCAAAGAATTAATCAAAAAGTAACCAGAGTTTTTCATTTTTACGATTAGGTAATAGATCAGCATAAATTTAGTTAGAAATATTATAAAAACCAGACCAATCGACACCAAAAATATTTCAATGGGTACGCTCGTCACAGTAGACTGTTTGTCCGCATGTTAGGTAGAGCGTGAACAGCGTGCCGCAAAATACGCCAGTCCTGATTCTGCTGGGTCAAGGCAATACCGCCACCCAGCTAGACGAGCTTTTCCAGCGATGGCCATATGGTGTATCGGCCCCCATCATTTGTTGTGCTTTTAATCCCAGCCAGGAAGCAACCGACAAACCCGAGAACATTTCATTGCCTAACGGTTATCAGGTGGAACATATCGGCGCCGACCTGACGCATGAGTTAAAGAATTATCGCCTCTATTTTGCTGAGACAACCTTCAAGCTCACCAGACGCAACTTCATCTGGACATACGAAGCGGTGCTGACGCCAGAGGTGAGCTCCGCCGAAAGAATACTCGCCAATCTGGATCAAACAGTGGGCGGTAATGGCATTGCCATCCAAATGGGCTTACAAACACCCAACTTTCAACCAACCCAGAGCTTGCTTTTATCGGCCAATTCAGAGGCCGAGATCCGCCAGTGCTGTACTGTGGTGGAAATTTGCCGGGGACCACGCAGCCCACTGATTAGCCGCTTACTGAATCAAGCGATTTACTCGATTTCGCAACACACCGGTATCAACATTGATCACTTCCGGCTCACCTGGCTGCTCGAACACGGTTTCTTTAAGGACCTTAGCTCTGAGCAGATGATTGAACAGTACAGTTCTGTAGAGGACGCTGCCGGTCTGGTTTCGCGGCTGCTAGAAAAAAACCAAAGTCATGTCTGGCCCAGGGAGATTATCGAACGAGTTTGCGAACGCATAGAAAAACTCGTCAATCAAACGGGAGACGAACCCGTAAAGGTGTGGCTCGCCGGTGGTCATGTTCGCAATGTGGTTGCAATTCTTGAGCAACTCGCTGAGTCTGAGAATTTATCCCTCATTAACCGCAGGTTAAGAATCCAACTCACCGCAACAACCCAAAATAAGGTAGAACAACTCAAAGAAGCCACGCGCCAGGTTCAACAAAAGGCCGGCGGCAGCTACCTATCACCGGTCCAAACCTTGTGGCGTAACTGTGTGTTTCATAGTCGACATAACATCTTGGCTGATGCCCCTTACCGCTATATGAACCTGATCGTTGTGCCCTGGATTTTTCCCGCTTTGAAGCCAGTAATTGCCAGCACGTTGTTTAAATCCTTCGCCTCAAGCCAGGCGGAGGGCGGAGAAATCCTTGTCGCCCGAGAGGAACTCGCCAGTTTTGATTCAGATAGCTACCTGCCACAGGTGAACTCGCCTTTTCTGCTGCGTCAGGAAATTATCAAACGCACACCAGGCCAGGAGCTCAAGTTTCCAGCACCGCCAGACATGGATTCTGAGCTGGGCACCGCCATTCAATTCAGAATAAACGACCGTAACCAGATCATCGACGTTCGCGGTAATACCCAACTATTCTTGCAAGATGGCAGCACCGACATACAGGTCGCCCAGGGTAAACAAATTGATAAGATTCTGCGCATAGATGTGGTTGATAGTGTCAACAACATGTTGAGTCATGTCATTGGCCATGCTCCGAGAAAAAAGCTGATCGTGGCAAAAGATCAGGTAATGATCTGCACCATGCAGACTCAGGTGTACAACCAACAACCTTGCACATTCGTTAGTATCGAGATTATAGAAGACGTAGACCTACAAACCCGAGCCAGCGAAGCAAGCCCTGAAGCGCAAACACCTCAGAGCGTACAACTGATCACTCAGGAAAAGTCCCGGGCATTTAACGCCCTGGAGCGCCTTAGCATTCAGCTCGCTGCTGACAATGACAATTTGCAATCTGAGTTAGAGCCTCTAAAAAAAGAGCTTGAAGTGCTTCGCACTGAGCACCACGAGCTAAGCCAAACAGTTGTTCGAGCAGACCAGCAACAGAAGTTGGCAGACTTCGCTATAGAACATGCGCACATAGCGCTGGCCGTGACTGACGATGGCGGCACTATCCTTTCCAGCAATAGGATGTTTCGCGACTTAATGTCTGTAGACCAGGTTGATCATCTCACGGATCGTAGACTTGGCCTCCCAGTAGATAAACTGATCCCTTTGTTATCCAACTGTTTTAACAGCGGCACTCCAGGTGAACTTGATTTCCTCGAACGAAGCAGCGGCAAACAATACCAACTTAGGGTCGGGCTAATCCCCGGCGACGGCAACAAGTTACTTATTCAACTTCAACCAGCAGAGGCGAATGCAACGCAAACTGATTTTATGCAGAGCCTACAACAGATCAAAATTGGCGCGGTTGTGCTTGATCAGCAGCACAATATTCAGTTCGTCGATGATCGAGTCGCTGATTGGCATCAAGCAGACTCGGATGACCTGCTTCACACCAGCTTCATAAGCCTTATTCATCCCGGCCACCGGGGGCAGTTTACCGAAGCGCTGGACGACGCCAGCCATGATCCAGTCGACCTGGAGGTACCACTATTACGCAAAAACTCTGACCCAACCTGGGTGCGGATTCGATCTCTGGCAGAAGATCACACTGATCAGATTATGTTACTCATTGAAAACATTCGCCGCCGCAAGCAGGATGAGAAACAAACCAAGATCACACAAAAACTAGAGCTATTGGGGCAGATTACCGGCGGTGTGGCCCACGACTTCAATAACATTCTTGCCATTATCATTGGTTATATCGATCTGATGAACAGCGATATCAGCGCACTACAACCGCAAGATACTGAGCGCTACCTGGCTCAAATGAAAGATGCGTCTGAGCGCGCTCGCACATTGGTTAAACAACTCCTGCTCTACTCAAAAGGTGATAAGAAGAGCACGCTTACCAAGCTTAGTGTGGCTGAGGGTATCGAAGAGACTTTACCCTTAATCCGTACAAGTTTGCAGGAGCATATCTATCTCACCACAAACATCAGCGCCAGGAACGCCCACATCGAAATGGATCCGGCGCACCTGCACCAAATTCTTATGAACTTATGCATTAATGCCCGTGACGCGGTGGACGAGGTAAAAGACAGAGATGGAGAGATCATTATTGGGGTCAGCGACGCAGAGCCCATCGAGGACATTGAGTGTGTTTCCTGTCACGCCAAGATTACCAAACCGGACCAGTCTCACTTCGTCGTGTTAACCGTAACTGATAACGGGCCAGGTATTGCTGCGGATACCATTGAGCAAATGTTCGATCCTTTTTTCACCACAAAATCTGATAACAAAGGCAGCGGCATGGGGCTGTCGGTCGTGCATGGCCTGGTTCATCAATATGGCGGCCATCTGCAGGTTCTGACATCTAACTTTGGTGTTCAATTCAGGGTCTGGTTACCCACTGCCATACCTGAACCAGATACTGCAAAAATTGAAACCATCGCAACAGGTACTACCCCTAAGTTCAGTTGGCGTATTCTGGTGGTTGAGGATGATCCAGATGTTGCTGCCGTGTTAAGCAAGCTCTTGGCCTATCTGGATGTCGAGGTAGTTCACCAGGAAAATGGTCAAGTAGCTCTGGCGTTATTAACCGAGGATCAAAACTTTCAACTGGTGATTAGCGACCAGAACATGCCATTGATGAGTGGTACTGATCTAGCAGAGCGATGCCTTGAAGTTGCCCCTGACTTGCCCTTTTTGATCCTGAGCGGCAATGCTC
The DNA here is from genome assembly GCA_046290215.1 of Pseudomonadales bacterium. Taxonomy (GTDB): domain Bacteria; phylum Pseudomonadota; class Gammaproteobacteria; order Pseudomonadales; family Azotimanducaceae; genus JAHRVQ01. The sequence continues at coordinate 4,099 of JBKAGC010000044.1, forward strand.
TCTCCATTGAGGAGAGTAAGCTCCCCACTAATGTTGTCCAGCAGCTCGAAAAACCCGTCACCACGGCAGATTTAACCAACGCAATGAATCAGATCGCCGCGCGTCAGCAAATCGCGGTGGATCAAGACTCGCAACTAAACCGCCAATAACAAGCGATTTATCAATTCCCTCATCGCTCGCTTATTGCTCCAGGCTAGCGTTATTGCGAAGAAACTGGCGAACATGATGAGCCTGCAATGTGAGTTGCAAAGATTTTTCTAACACCAACGTAGACAGGTCGGACTTTTCGATAAAGTCATAGACACCGCGCCCCTGGAGCTTCTCAAAGGCCTTGCGACCCAGGCCAGAGAACAGAATAATCGGCACATCAGGGAAGATATTTTCTTCCAGCGCTACGGTCGCATCTTCTGATCCTAGCTTGAAATCCATCATCACCACATCGAAATTGCCTGCACTATATACTTCCCGTGCCGTGCTTAAGTTTGTGCAGTGTTCATAGCGCAAGTTAAAGAGTTCACTGCCATTCAGATAGCTCACCAGAATCGCCGCGTCATCGTCATTGTCTTCTACGATCAATATCCTGAGTTCAGAAGCCTCCCCGGTCCTTTCCAGGGGGTTCAACGTATAAGCCAGGTGCTCGTGTTGACGCTCCAGGACTCCCCTCGCCCTGAACAGTTGGTCCTTCTCACGCTTCATGATTTGGGACTCACCAATATTGGTAAATGAAATCACCAGACCATCAATCTCACCGTGAATATCTCGATACGGTGTAAACCTCGCCAGCAGCAAACTATCACTATCCGTACGATACTCAGCGGTCAACTCGTCCTCTTGCTTTAGCACCTTAATGCAGTCGTCTGCAAAACGGTCGCCCAGATTATGATTGATATCACCTATGGCACGATCCAGGTCCGTGCTGCGCAATTTAAAAAACTGCGTCACAGAAGGTGAAAAATGTTTGATGCTGAGATTATTATCAAGCGCAATCAAACTCACGCTGGGATTCTTAAGCAAGTTTTCAAAGTCTGCTGTAGTTTCCTCTAACAGCATAACCTTGTGTTGATATTCAGAGTTGACCGAGAACAACTCTTCATTGACTGACTGAAGCTCCTCATTGGTGCTCTGCAGTTCTTCGTTTGCCGCCATCAACTCTTCGTTGGTGCTTTGCAACTCTTCATTTGAAGTTTCAAGCTCTTCAACTGTCACCGCCAGACTGGAGCGTGATTGTTGTAACTCATACTCTAAATCTTCAACCCGGCTCACCAGCATCTGTTTTTCATCAAACTGCACCGGCGCATGGTCAGGCTTTTGCTCTTCTGAGGAAGAAAAGCTCACAAACAAATATTCGTCTGTTGCCCCAGGCTCACTGACGTACCGGACTGATAGATCCACAACGGAATTATCCGGTAACGCCACACCCACATAAGTGACTGCCTGTTTTTCACGTTTGGCCTTTTGCATCGCCGTGGTAACCGCAACCACCAGGGTTTGCTCGAGGATAGAATCAATCTTCAGACTCGATGGCCCCGGGCTGATCTTGCGTGTGTATGGCTCACAATCACCAATTGAATAGATAATTTCTTGCTGGCCATTGCAAACCAGCGTTGGTGGCGCAAAGGTCTCACTTAACGCCCTAAAAACTGGGATCACCGGGTCGCGCGGCGCAAGCAACCTTGCGGGTGCTTCAGGCATCACTGCAACACTACTGGTTCGTTCTGATTCTGCTCTATAAGCCAGGCTACCACTATCCAGTAGCAAGCGTTCTTCCTTTATCTTCTGAAATTGCTTAAAGCGCCGATCCACGACCTTGTAGTATCCGGTAAGGTCACCGAGCAGCGACTCAGATGGCCCAAGGGTTAGATAGCCATTTTTCTTCAGCGCGAAGTTCAAAAAATGTTGCACTTTGTTCTGGGACTGACCACCAAGATAGATCAGCAAATTACGACAAAACACCAGGTTCATATTGGAAAACGGCGGATCAGAAATAAGGTTGTGGACTGCAAACACCACCATCTGGCGAATCTTCGCCCTAATTTCATAGCCACTCTCAATCTCTGTGAAGTAGCTTGCCAGCAGGTCAGCCGGAACCTCTTCACTGATCTGGGGACCATAGTGACCAACACTGGCCTCATGCACAGAGTCCGCGTCGATATCTGTGGCAAAAATTTTAATCGGCCGGGTTTGACCCATTTCTGTCATCACCTGATCAAAACACATGGCGATGGAGTAGGCCTCTTCCCCGGTGGAACAGCCTGCGCACCAAACGCGAATTTCCTCTGCCTCAGGAGTCGACTCTAGAATGGTGGGAATCATCTTTTCGCGAAGATTGTCGAACACTTCGTTTTCACGAAAGAAACGTGTCACGCCGATGAGGATTTCTTTACCCAGAGCAGATTGCTCCTCGGGCTCCTTTTGCAGCAGCTCAAGATAGTCTGACCAACTTGAAAGTTGATGCAAGCTGGCTCGTTTATCAATCCTGCGGGCAATGGTTGAGCGTTTGTAATCTCGCAAATTGATATGGATATGTTTTTGGATTGTATTGCAAATCTCATCAAACGCCGAAGTCACCTGGTGAAGCTCGGCACCTGCCTCAGTGTTGTCACCCTCCAATGTGGAAAGGCTGCGTTTGTAACCTGCAAGGTAGAGCGGCATTTCCTCTACCTTGAAGGCATGGTCCACGTAACTTGAAGCCAGGGCCGCATTGGGCATCCCATCGAACTTTGCTTCAGCTGGGTCCTGGGCCAAAACCAGGCCACCGACTTCTTTAATACTTGAGATACCTCTAGAACCATCGATACCCGTCCCAGATAACACAATGCCAACGGATTTGTGCTGTTGGTCTTCCGCTAGCGAGCGAAAAAAAGTATCTATGGGTAGGCTCAAAGAAACATGGGGAGCGGCATCCGTTAGCAGCAATACACCCTGGGCGATGATCATGTTTTTACGGGGCGGGATTAGGTAGACATGATCACGAACCACCAGTTCGCCGTGCTCTGCCACCTTGACGGGCATTTCCGTACAGCGGGACAAAAGCTGATCCATCATGCTCTTAAAGTCAGGAGACAAATGCTGGACCACAACGAAGCTCATGCCCATGCCACTGGGGCAATTGCTAAAGAAGGACTGGAGCGCTTCAAGCCCCCCTGCAGAGGCTCCGATGCCGACCACCAGAGCTTCTTCTACCCATTGCTCGCTCATATTCTCAAGCCCAAGAAAAATCTTATAGAGTCTGACTAGTTAAGTATAAAATCGCAATGCCAGCCAGCTTATTGCCTACCTAATAAAAGCTGCTAGAATGCCGCTTTGCGCAAAAATCAACCCGGTTAAAGGAATTCAATAATGACATTTGTGGTGAGTGACGCCTGCATCAAGTGCAAACATACAGACTGTGTCGAGGTATGCCCTGTGGACTGCTTCTATGAAGGCCCGAATTTTCTCGTCATCAACCCTGATGAGTGCATTGATTGCGCCCTGTGCGAGCCGGAATGTCCTGTAGATGCCATCTTCAGTGAAGATGAACTGCCCGAAAACGAACAGCAGTTTTTGGAGCTCAATGCTGAATTGGCTGAAGTCTGGCCAAATATTACCGAGAAGGTTGATCCTCTCCCCGACGCGGAAGAATGGGCTGACGTTAAGGGTAAGCTGGAGCATTTAGAACGCTAAGGCGGGATTGAATAGCTTTACAAAAAAATGGGGCCAATTGGCCCCATTTTTTTCTCTAAACAGAAAGTCAGCGATTTCCTTCGCTGGTTTGTCCTACTGGAAGATCGCGTCGGCAGACAAACCCTGGGCTTCCATGGTTTCACGCAGACGACGCAGCGCCTCTACTTGAATCTGGCGAACTCGTTCGCGGGTTAGACCAATTTCACGACCCACTTCTTCCAGAGTGCTCATTTCATAGCCACGTAGGCCAAAGCGGCGGGAGATCACTTCACGCTGTTTCTCAGAAAGCTCTGACAACCAGTGGTCAATATTGGAACGCAAATCATTGTCTTGCAGCTGCTCTGCTGGATCAGCCTGGCGAACATCCGCCACGGTATCAAGAATAGAACGGTCTGAATCAGGACCAAGAGGCGTATCCACTGAGGTGATGCGTTCATTCAAGCCCATCATGCGCTTAACATCTTCTACAGGCTTCTCTAGCAGTTCTGCAATGTCTTCATGGGTTGGCTCATGGTCCAGTTTCTGCGATAGCTCACGGGCTGCTCGCAAATAAACATTTAACTCTTTGACTACATGAATCGGCAAACGAATGGTACGAGTTTGATTCATGATGGCTCGCTCGATGGTCTGGCGAATCCACCAGGTTGCATAAGTCGAGAAACGGAAGCCACGCTCAGGATCAAACTTTTCAACGGCGCGGATCAAACCGAGGTTTCCTTCCTCGATTAGGTCGAGCAGCGACAGGCCGCGGTTCAGATAACGCCGGGAAATCTTTACCACGAGGCGCAAGTTACTTTCGATCATGCGCTTACGGCCGGACTCCACACCACGCAGGGCTTGCCGTGCGTAGTACACTTCTTCCTCAGGAGAAAGCAGTGGCGAGAATCCGATCTCGTTCAAATAGAGTTGAGTTGCATCAAGGTCTTTAGGGACAGGCGTGCTTTTCTTGGCTTTCTCTTTGCCTTCGTGATGCTCGTCGCTGAAAGTATCGCCAGTATCTAGCGCTACGAAGCTGGCTGATTCTTCCGTAAGTGACAATTCTTCCGTATGTACTACCATTGTTCTGGTCCTGTTTAGAGTTTTTGTACCAGGTCAGATGCTCAGCTCTCCAAAAGCCACCTGACTTGATAAGCCAACCGCCTAACGCACAGGCGCTAAGGCATGTCTGTCGCCAACTTCATCACGATGATCTATCGGGCAAATAAATCAACGGATCCACCGGCTTGCCGTCTCTGCGAATCTCGAAATGCAACATTTCGCGATCCGTACCACTAGAACCTATTTCGGCAACGATCTCGCCACCTTTAACTTTTTGGCCTTCTTTTACTCGGATTGCTCGATTGTGTCCGTATGCACTTAAAAACTTGTTTGAATGCTTCAGGATCACAAGCTTGCCGTAACCGCGTAAGCCACCACCGGCGTAGACCACAACGCCATCTGCAGCAGCACGCACAGATTCTCCCATTCGCCCGCTAATATCAACGCCCTTATTGAGGGATCCATCCAGGGAAAAGGTCGAAATGATTTCTCCGTCCACCGGCCAGCGCCAATTAATATTTGAGGCTTGACTTTTTTCTGGCCGCTGTGGTTTTGAAGATTTTGCAGATGGCTTTGGCGAGGTTTTTGCCGGCTTTTTTGCCACGACAGTTTGCTTCCCCACGAGGCGTAGTTTTTGATTTACAAAGATCGTGTACGGCTTAGAGATGCCGTTAGCACTGGCTATTTCTTTGTAATCTAATCCGTAACGAAATGCGATGGAGTACAAGGTTTCCCCCGCGCGGACGGTATGAAACCGCACAGTACTCTTACGAGACTCACCAGGGGCGTACACCGGTGCGTAACCCCCGCCGAAGGAACAGCCAAAGGTGCTACTCACAAGCAAAAGAATCACGACAATTTTTTGACAGTTACCCAACATGAACGCGACCCGCATGGATTCAAACAGTCTAAAACTGACCCCAGCAACTATGACTTTTTGGCATGGTAAACAGCTTCTTATTGCGAAAAAATTCTAACTTTTTTTTAATCTCAACTACCGCTTTGTGACCTTTCGCACAGACAACAGGTTTAACAAAAACACCGCGGCAAATCCCAACGTTAAACCCAGCGCTGCCATGCCCAATTCTGGTTCAAAACCTGTTAAATCTGTGTAACCCCAGGGTGACACTGGTAGCTCAACCAGAGGTGTTTGACTGCCATCACTTTTGATCTGATAACTCGTCACGTGTCGCCAGGGCCACAACTTCACCAGCGAACCGAGCATGATTCCGGCGAGAATGGCGATGGTTTCGTTATGAAAGGACGCCAGCAGTTTCGATAAGGCGTGAGCGAAAGCCACAATGCCTATACCGCAACCCGCTGCAAAGCTCACCAGCAACATCAAGTTCAGTTCTGCGATGGCATCAATCACAAACCGGTACAAGCCGAGCATTAGCAAAATGAAGCTGCCTGAAATCCCAGGCAGAATCCAGGCAGAGATTGCCAACATACCGCCGAGAAACAAATTCAGCGGCGTTGGCTCTACACTCAAGGGCACCATGCTGGTGACCGCATACCCAAACACGATACCCACGCCAATGCCGACGCCAATATCAATACCAAACCGGTTGATTTGCCTCAGCACCAGCGCTACTGAGAACAGCACCAGACTAAAAAAGAAACTCCAGATAAAAACCACTTCATGGCTTAAAAGGTATTGCAGCACACCCGCCAGGGTTACCACGGCTACAGCCATCCCTGTGACCAACAAGAGTAAGAAATTACCATCCACCTGACGCCAGGTTGCCGCCAGACCATTATCTTTTAGATCCACCAGCAGTAGCGGCGTGAACTGGCGGATGGCATTGATCAACCGCTCATAAATACCCGTGATAAACGCAATGCTGCCACCGGAAACACCAGGCACTACCTCTGCCGCCCCCATCACCATTCCAATTGCCACGATCCGGGCTGACGTTAACCACTTCATAAACCAATCACCTTCTAACTTCTACCGCCTAGTAGAGGTACAAAATTCACATCTTCAAGGGTTTCCTCGGTAAAGCCGTCTTCGTCTCGAGCGATGAGTTTTAACTGTTGCGATGCGTCTCCCACAGGGATCAGCATGCGTCCGCCGATGGCAAGTTGTTGCAGCAACTCCTCTGGTATGTGCCGCGGCGCGGCGGTGACGATAATGCCATCGAAGGGTCCTTGTTCCGGCCAACCAATATTGCCGTCATCGTACTTAAACGAGACATTGCGGATATCCAGGCGCCGCAAGGTTTGCCTGGCACGCTCATGCAAGCCTTGAATGCGTTCCACGGTGTAGATCCTGGTGACCAGACGACTTAGCACTGCGGTTTGATACCCTGACCCTGTGCCAATTTCGAGGACCCTGGCAAGCGGCCCCTTGGCCATCAGGCTCTCGGTCATGCGCGCCACGATATAGGGCTGGGAGATTGTCTGATTGAACCCAATGGGCAAAGAAGAATCTTCATAGGCACGATGAGAAAGCGCCTCATCGATAAATATATGCCGTGGTATTTCTAGCATGGCGTCCAGAACCCGCTCATCCTGAATACCCTGATCACGCAAGCGGTTGATCAGGCGGTTGCGAGTTCGCTGGGACGTCATGCCAATCCCCTTTAACTCGTTCATTGATGCCCATCCTCAATTTTTATTAGTTCTTCTAGCACGGTTGTCGCATACGCCCCCACTGGCAAGCTAAAGGCCACCTGCAAAGTGCCTGCAGAAATCTGCCATTGCATATTCTCTGGCTGGATTCTGGTGGCACGACGATGTGCTTTGATTTGTAGTTTTTCGATAAAATCCGCAGCCGCGGCGTACTCTGCCCCTGGTCTAGGCACCTCAATATCACGATGTGGTGCCAGGCCATAAACCCACAGCTCATCCTGGTCCGTCCAGCTACCGGCAGCCACGGCTTCGGTTAATGCATCATTAAACATCCATGAGCGCAATGCTGACAGGTAAATATCCTTTTGTTTGCGATCCAACTTGCGCCGGGATTGGGCTTCTGGATCATTTAACAGCTCACATGCTTTTTCATAATTTTGGCCATCAATACCGAAACGCTGGCTCCCGAAATAATTCGGCACGCCTTGTTGGCTAATCACGGTGAGTCTTTTCTCTAACGCGGACGGATCAGCTACCTGCAAATCGCGTATTGTGAGTTCAAAGTGATTGCCCGCATGTTCACCCCGACGTAACTTTTTACTGTGCCAGGTGCTCTTCAATATTTGTACACCTTCGATTTCACAGGGCGTCGCATCACCACCATTGGGCAGCCAGCAGCTAAACCACTGCCTGGTCACGGCATGACGATCCTTTTTACCGCAATAACTCACATCAAAGTGCCGCAAGCCAAAATGGTTTGCGAGTTGGTTCGCCACCCAGCCGGTGTTTGCTCCGCGCTTTTCTATCCAGAGCAACAAATGCTCGCCCTGTCCGGTGGGGGTAAAGTCATATAACTCCGTGACCACAAAATCTTCAGGGGTGGTTCGGATGGTACCTGTGCCTAAGGGCTCACCGTGGGCTCGAACTAGCGTTTTCATGACAACGCCTTGAGCAGAACTACTGCTTCGGCGGCGAGTCCTTCCTTACGCCCAATAAACCCAAGTTTTTCCGTGGTGGTAGCTTTGACACTGATATCTGTGGCGAGACAACCCAGGTCTGCGGCAATGGTTTCACGCATGGTCTGGACATAGTCTGCAACCCGCGGCGCCTGGGCAATCAATGTAATATCAGCATTACCCAGCACTAAGCCGTGACCAGCAACCAATGATGCCACGTGGCGCAATAATTCACGGCTGTCGACACCAGCGAACTCCGCGTCCGTATCAGGAAAATGTTGGCCAATATCCCCGAGCGCCAGGGCACCCAGCATGGCATCACAAAGGGCGTGGATCACCACATCGCCATCTGAGTGTGCCAGTACTTCGCGATCAAAAGGCACATCCACCCCGCCAATACGGATATGGCTGACCTCAGCGTCACCAAATTTATGCACATCAAAGCCAGTACCTATCCGCATGTTGCCTGACCTTTATTGAACAGAAACTCCGCCAGCTGGAGATCTTCTGCCGTGGTAATTTTAATATTGCTTTTGCTCCCGGTAACGATGCTTGGGCTCAAGCCTAATGCTTCCACAGCGGAGGCTTCATCTGTGACCTCAGTACCAAGTGCAGCGGCTTGCTCAAGGGCCTGCCTGAGCAAACCAGCGCTAAATGCCTGGGGCGTTTGCGCAAGCCAATAATGATGACGATTCTCCGTGCGATCCACAGTCCCACCTTGTTCGGAATGCTTTAAGGTGTCCACAACAGGCGTTGCTAACAGCGCACCAGCGGGTGCTTGTTGGGCAACCGTAAACAAGCGTTCTACATCCTCTGTGGCAATAAGCGGTCGAACCCCATCGTGAACCAGGACAATTTCTGAATCGTTGAGTTGTAGTGCTCGTAGGCCCGCCAGAACGGAATCCATGCGAGTTAATCCACCGCGGGTGACAGTACAGTGTTTCGTGCTGGGTAAGGTTTGCCAGTGGTCATCGTCTTTACTCACCACCAAACACAAATTGTCTGGCTTTAGTGCCAGCAGTTTTGCCAGAGTCCGTTCGAGAATTGCTTTACCCGCAAGTGGTAAATACTGTTTTGGCTGGCCCGGTGCCTTACCCAGGCTGGCAGCCATACGAGTGCCACTACCGGCGGCGGGGACAATGATATGAAAACGCCCGGACATTATGGTTGGTCTTTGTCCACCAGCAGATAAAACGTCTCATCTGGTTTGACCAATCCCCATTCGGTACGGGCTTTTTCTTCTACCGCATCAAGGCCGTTTTTCAGTTCAACAATTTCAGCCTTGAGCACATCATTGCGACGCTGTTTAGTTTCATTAGAAACTTGTAAGCGTTCACTTTGCTGGGTTAAACCGTCGACGTGGGCAAAGCTGGATTCACCCACCCAGAGCCGGTATTGCAACCCGGCGAGGAGCAACAAGAGTACCGCTATGATGCTCCTGCGTTTGGTCATCTTTTAAATTCTGCCAGGCCCTTATAAACAGCGGCAGAAGAGTCCTCAATACGTAGTAGACGATTGTATTTGGCAACACGGTCAGAGCGGCACAATGATCCGGTTTTAATCTGGCCAGCCGCCGTTGCCACGGCAAGATCAGCAATGGTGGTGTCTTCTGTCTCCCCAGAGCGATGGGAAATCACCGCCGTATAACCAGCCGCCTTGGCCATTTGGATGGCATCGAGGGTTTCAGACAAGGTGCCAATCTGGTTGAGTTTAATCAAAATCGAATTGGCAATGTTTTCATCAATGCCTTTTTTCAAGATTGCCGGATTGGTGACAAACAAGTCATCCCCCACCAGTTGCACGTCATTGCCAATGGCTTTGGTTAAGGTTGCCCAGCCATCCCAGTCGCTTTCATCCATGCCATCTTCAATGGAGATGATGGGGTATTTTTTCACCAGGCCAGCCAGGTACTCGGTGAAACCCGCGGAATCAAAACTGCGGCCTTCACTGGCCAGGACGTATTTGCCGTCTTTGTAAAATTCCGACGATGCACAGTCCAGGGCCAAATAAACATCTTTGCCTGCTACATAACCGGCTTTATCAATGGCTTCCATAATGGCTTCAAGAGCGGATTCATTACTTGGCAGATCCGGGGCAAAACCGCCCTCATCACCAACCGCCGTGCTAAGTCCTTTGCCGCTAAGAACTGCTTTTAAGGTATGAAAAATCTCAGCACCACAACGCAGCGCCTCGGTAAAGTTCGCCGCACCAACAGGCATCACCATAAATTCCTGGATATCCACGCTGTTATCCGCGTGCTCACCGCCGTTTAGAATATTCATCATAGGTACTGGCATGCTGTATCGACCGGGGCTGCCATCAATCTCAGCAAGATATTCATAAAGCTCTTTCTTGCCTGCCTTCGCTGCCGCGTTAGCAGCCGCCAAAGATACCGCCAGGATCGCATTAGCACCCAGTGAACCTTTGTTTTCAGTGCCATCCATATCGAGCATGCGCTGATCCAGGTCACGCTGGTTCTCAACATCAAGACCGAGCAGCGGTTCACGAATGCGACCGTTGACATTTTCCACAGCCTGCAACACGCCTTTACCCATGTAACGTTTTGGGTCTTTGTCCCGCAGTTCCAGAGCCTCGCGAGACCCCGTGGATGCACCAGAAGGCACACAAGCGGTACCAACAGAACCATCCTCAAGCTCTACATCAGCTTCTACCGTGGGGTTACCACGGGAATCCAGAATCTCCCTGGCCCTGATATCAATAATTTCAGTCACATCGTACTCCGCAATTTAAGTTCCTACCTGGCTTAAGCGTTTTGCCCGTCTAAACCCGGTGTTTGATTTGATTTGGCAAGGCTGTCGAATTCCATCAACAAGGTCAGCAATTCTTTCATGCGCCCCAGGGGCCATGAATTTGGTCCGTCACTAAGGGCTTCCTCTGGTTTTGGATGCGTTTCCATAAAGAGGCCATGTATCCCAACCGCAACTGCCGCGCGGGCTAGCACCGGCACCATTTCTCGTTGACCACCAGAACTCGCGCCCTGACCGCCTGGTAACTGCACACTGTGGGTGGCATCAAACACCACCGGACAGCCAATTTGCTTCATCACCGCCAGGGACCGCATATCGGACACCAGATTGTTGTAGCCAAAGCTCACGCCGCGCTCACACACCATAATGCTCTCATTACCAGTGGCGCGGGCTTTTTCATAAACGTGCTGCATATCCCAGGGCGCAAGAAACTGGCCTTTCTTAATATTGACCGGTAGACCAGTGTTAGCAACCGCCTTAATAAAGTTGGTCTGGCGACACAAAAATGCCGGGGTTTGTAGCACCGACACCACATCAGCCACTTCATCTAGCGGCGTGTCCTCGTGGACATCCGTGAGTACAGGCAAACCCAATTGATCTTTGACCTTCTGCAGGACCTTTAAGCCGACCTCAAGACCAGGGCCACGGTAGCTGCCATCGGATGAGCGATTCGCCTTATCAAAAGACGATTTATAGATCAGGTATATGCCCAAATCCGCACACACCTCTTTCAGTGTGCCGGCGGTATCCAGAGCCATTTGTTCTGACTCCACCACGCAGGTGCCGGCAATCAAGAACAGCGGCGACGTGTCTGTCACGGTAAAGTCAGCAAGCTTCATGTTAGTGCGCTCAAATAGGGTGATTTTAAACTATCTTCTTCACCTGCGAGGGGCTTTTTTGCTCCAACGCTGCGGTGATAAAACTCTTAAACAATGGGTGGCCATCCCGGGGTGTTGAGGTAAATTCCGGGTGGAACTGACTGGCCACAAACCAGGGGTGATCCGCCACTTCGATCATCTCCACCAGAGATTCATCTGCGGATCGACCAGCAATACGTAAACCGGCTTGTTCAAGTTGCTTAACGTACCGGTTATTCACCTCATAGCGATGCCGGTGGCGCTCTTTGATCACGGCGTCACCGTATATTTCGCGGCTCAATGAACCTTCGGCGAGATGGCAAGCCTGCTCGCCCATTCGCATGGTCCCGCCAAGATCAGAGTCGAGATCCCGCGTTTCCACATTGCCGTCTTCATCAATCCATTCGGTGATTAAGCCGATAATGGGATGTGGCGTGTTGGGGTTATTTTCCGTGGTGTCAGCACCTTCCAAACCACAAACATTACGGGCGTACTCGATAATCGCCGCGTGTAATCCATAACAAATACCAAGGTATGGAATCTTGTGGGTTCGCGCATAACCGGCGGCAGCGATCTTGCCCTCAAAACCGCGGGCACCAAAGCCACCAGGCACCAATATGGCATCAGCGTCTTTGAGAATCTCGACGCCCTGGGTTTCGATATCTTCTGAATCCAGGAAGGTCACATCCACCTCGGTACTGGTATGAATACCAGCGTGGATCAGCGCTTCATTTAGGGATTTGTAGGCGTCCAGCAAGTCCATGTATTTGCCGACCATGTACAACTTGATCTTGTGCCTGGGGTTGCGCTGGGCTTCTACCACGCGCTCCCATTCCGATAGGTCAGCCGCAGCACAGTCAATACGCATTAAATCCACGACAATTTCATCCAGGCCGTTTTCATGCAGCAGGGATGGAATCTGGTAGATAGATTCGGCATCTGAGAGTGGAATCACAGCGCGCTTTTCGACATTCGTGAACAAAGCAATCTTGTCCCTGGAGTGTTGCGGGATCTCATGATCAGAGCGCACCACCAGAATATCCGGCTGCAAGCCAATGGATCGCAGCTCTTTCACCGAGTGCTGGGTGGGCTTGGTTTTGGTTTCCCCTGCCGTGGCAATGTACGGCACCAGCGTCAGGTGCATCAAAATAGCGTTCTTGGTGCCTTCCTCAAAGCGCATTTGTCTGGCGGCTTCCAGGAACGGCTGGGATTCAATGTCGCCCACCGTGCCACCAATCTCAACAATGGCAACATCGCTGTCACCGGCGCCTTCCCGAATGCGTTGTTTAATCATATCGGTGATATGGGGAATCACCTGAATTGTGGCCCCTAAATAATCACCGCGGCGCTCCTTGGCGATCACATCCGCGTAAACCTGCCCGGTGGTGAAGTTGTTCTTTTCCGTCATTGTGGTGCGGATAAACCGCTCGTAGTGACCGAGGTCTAAGTCAGTCTCAGTACCATCCACAGTGACAAACACCTCACCATGCTGCAACGGGCTCATAGTGCCCGGATCCACGTTGATGTAGGGGTCGAGTTTGAGCATTGTGATGCTTAAGCCCCTGGCTTCTAAAATAGCACCAAGGGACGCGGCGGCGATGCCTTTTCCTAAAGAGGAAACGACACCACCGGTTACAAATATAAAGCGAGTCATCGACCATCCATCATGAATTAGTGGCCACAAGGGCGTGACCAAGATGGGGTTCTAGATTACCACTCATCGCTCTTTGGCTCAATCTGATTCTGGTGTGCTGGGCACCGTTAAGCGGTATTTTTTACCCCAGGCGGCTGCCAATCTAGCTCGCAGCCGTGGCCATCGGCAGCAGCCCGGTACGGGTCTGAAATCAGCGGCTCGATACCCCAGGCAGCAATCCCGCAATAGCCAATACATTCCGAATCGAGCCACAACAATGGTAAGTACCCGCGAACTTGAGGCGGCACATGATGCTCCTGAAACAATTGCTTGAGCTTGCGATGATGGCCATGGAATAAAATACTCTCGCCCCCTTGCCGCGCCCGGCACTGTAGCTGAATGGCCGGTAAGGTTACGCCTCGCCCCTTAACAATATCGGTAGTTAGCACGCCGCCGGCAAACACAGCACCGTCATCTGCCTGGCATGGCGCTAGATCACCGTGAAAAACCTCAGTTAGGTAAAGGTAATTCCGGTAACGCTGCAAGTAATGTGAGCCAAGATCAAATCCTGCCTGGGCCTGATCAGGCCCTAACAACACCTGACACATTTCTGCCAGCAATGCTGCCCCTGGGGTCTTGGCATAACCAAACGTCTTTAATGCCAGAGCAACACAGGCCTGCTGGCGCTCCGGGGCAAAAGTTTGCAATTCAGGCACAGCGAACATGCCAGGCCCCAGGCGAACTAATTGATAGTCTTGCTCGGCTTGCGCCTGGATTTGCTCGAGCAAGCCGCGGGTTTGCTGCCAACTGGTTTCTAGTTGAGCTTGCACATTAGGCCAGCGCTGCACCAACTGCGGAATCAGTTCATGCCGCAACCAATTGCGGGTATGGGTTGTGTCTGCGTTACTGGGATCTTCGATCCATTTAAGCGCCGCTGCGCGTGCATAGTTTAGTACTTCAGATTTTGGCACCTGTAACAGCGGCCTTAGCAATAAGCCGCGACCCAGGGTACGGCGCCCGGGCATGCCCAGCAAGCCTGTTTGAGCCCGGCCGGAGAACAAATTCATTAGTAACGTTTCAGTTTGGTCATCCTGGTGATGGGCGAGTAACAGCCAATCCCCCGGTTGCAAACATTGTTTAAAAGCCTCGTAGCGGGCTTCTCTGGCATTGGTTTCCAGACTCCCGGTTTTACTCACCGCGACGCTGATGCTGGTGAGCGGTACATTTAAGTCATCACACACCTG
>JBKAGC010000045.1:0-18809 GCA_046290215.1 Pseudomonadales bacterium
GACTCTCCGTGGAGAACAATCCGTCTCGATCGCCCAGGTGTACCGAATACACCTTATAAAGCGAAAACACATAAATATCAGCACCGAGGGTAGTCACATCAGGTAGCGCGTGAGGTGCATAAGAAACCCCATCAACCAGTGTGTAGGCACCTACGGCTTGAGCCAGGTTAACAATGTCCTGCGCTGGATTCTTTTGCCCTGTGACGTTTGAAGCATGCGGAAAGCAAACCAGGCGAGTTTTATCGGTAATGAGTGAGCCCAGGTCTTCAATATTGAGTAAACCAAACACCACGTCAGGCTGCCAAAACTTGACCTTAATACCCTTTGCCTCCAGCGCTCGCACCATGGAACCGATGTTAGATTCATGGTCCTGGGTCGTCAGGATGACCTCGTCACCGCTTGTAAACAGTTCAGCAAACGCCTGGGCCAGAACGTAAATATTTTGCGTGGTAGACGGACCAAAACCGAGTTCATGAGTTTGTACGCCCAGGGCCGATGCCCAACGAGATTTGGCGTCCTTCATGGCCGCCATGGCTTGCTCACTCACAGGGTACGGATTACCCGGTTGGACTTTTAACTCACGGTAAAAATGCTCGAGTGCTTCGATCGTTTCCTGACAAGGCAAGCTGCCTGCAGCGGAGTCAAAGAAAACGCCCTTTAAGGGCGAACCGCTACGAAGTGCCGGGAAGTGTTGCCGAACAAAATTAACATCGAGAGCCGTCATGAATTACGACTTGCGCAAGCTATCTGCTGTGCTCTCCACCGCGACCCGACTCTTATCGTCCCAGTTGGAACTCCAGGCAATGGGCGGCATATTGGAAAATGCTTCCTTCAAACGAGCATCCCAGCTTTCTCTGATTTGCTTTAAGTATTCGCTGTTCTCTTCAAACCGATACTTGGTATCAATAGCGAAACTATCTTTTTGATAGATCAGCACCTCAATGGGTGGTCCCACTGTCAGGTTACTCTTCATGGTCGAGTCCATAGAAACCAGCCCACATAACACGGCAGTTTCCAGACTCGAATCTAAAGTAATAATGCGATCAAGGATGGGTTTACCGTACTTGCTTTCACCGATCTGTAAGAATGGCGTATCCGCTGATGTGGTGATGTGGTTTCCCTGAGGATAAACCAGGTAAGCTTTTGGCGTCCGCCCTTGCACCTGACCACCAACAATAAAGCTCGCTTCAAAAGTTCGGCCATTGTCACTGCGGTGCTTGTCTTGCTCGGCAAGACTCACTTCTCCCACATAATCCGCCGCCTCTTCCATGTCCGCGACGTTAAATAAATTCACCTGGCTTTCCTGGCGAATGTCTTTTTTTAGCTTGGCGATCACCGCCTGGGTCGTGGCGAGGTTACCTGCCGACAGAACCACAATTTGACGCTTACCCTCTTCGCCAAAAATGTGCATCTTTGAATAGGTACTAATATTATCCACACCCGCGTTAGTGCGGGAGTCGGAAACAAAACAGAGGCCATCATCAATCGCGATAGCAAGGCAATAGGTCATGGGAGTCGCTTAAATCCAGTTCCAGTCCAAGTACATTGCGCGGCATTCTCAACATGAATGCGACACGCAGATCGTTTGTAGCACCTTTCGTACTACGCTAATCAAAAGCTACATTGTAGCCGTTGCATTCGCCGAACCAATACTACCGGCCAGGTAGGTCTCGATCTTATCCTTGGCAATGTTATCTGGGTCGCTAAATTGAATACCAACACCAGGCGTATGTGGGCTCTTCACGCCCTTCTTGGCAATCCATACCACTTTACCCGCCACTGGAATCTTCTCTGACTCATCCATCAGATTGAGCAGTATGAAAACGTCGTCACCAACGTCGTATTCCGTTCGATTGGCAATAAACAAGCCACCGTTTTTGACGAAGGGCATATAATAATTGTGTAAGACCACCTTATCTTTGATGGTCAAGGCAATCATGGTTTTCTTCGCGCCACCGCGTGCCAACTTACCCATCTAATTTGCTCTCGAGTTTTAAACTCATGTAAGGCCAGATCAATATTGTCTCAACTGCCAGATTCTGCCCTTTTAAAGATTAATCTACAAGCTGAAGACGCTCTTAGGTTGCGTGGCTAATGGTCCGCTACAGGCGATCATTAATGACTCAAGTAACAGCGTCGGATTGGGGTTCTGAGTACCCTTGGCGAGGCGATAATCCTGTTGGATAAGATTCAGGCAGTACAACACCTGCTGTTCTCCCAGGATACTCTTCATGGGCCCAATAAACTTAGCTAAATCTTTGTTATTTATAATGTTTTCATCATCTGTAGCCTGCAATCTAGCCACGTCGGCGAACATTTCCATGGCCACTTCGAGGGCCTCAATCAAGTCAACTTTCGCCAGACTAGCCACTAATGAGACCAGATCCGCTTTTTTCACAAACAAGTCGTGCCAAACAGCAGCTAGCAACTGGCGACGCTGCAAATAGTCATCATCTGCTCTTTGCCGGGCTAGTAACGGCGAACCATGACTTAGGCTGAGCAGCGTTGACCAATCTCTGTCTTCATCTACGTTGGCTTGCAGCCATGCCTTCGCCTCAGTTTCTCCTGGCATCTGCAAAATAAGTCGCTGAGCCCGGCTTCGAATGGTGGGTAGTAACATGGCAGGCTCATCGGAGATAAGAATCAGAAAGTTACGCGCTGGCGGTTCTTCCATCACTTTCAGCAAGGCATTGGCTGAATTACGATTCATCTTATGGGCCGGGGCAATGATTGAAATCTTTGCCCCACTCATTTGCGCGGTCTGGTTGACCCAATCTATTAGATCTCGAACCTGCTCCACTTTAATTTGTTGCGCGTCTTCCTCTAACTCCACCCGCTTTAAATCTGGATGACTACCTGCTTCAAGTAGTAAACAGCTCTTGCAAGTGCCACAGGCCGATCCGTTTTCGCAAAGTAAGCGGTGCGCCAGATCCTTTGCAAGCTCAGCTTTGCCAACGCCCGCCGGGCCAATAAACAACAATGCATGGGGCAGTCGCTCGGCCTCGTAGCGGGCCATCAGATCCTTAAGCGGCGCTTCCAGCCATGGCAGCATCAGGTGGCCCTCCAGGCACTGAGCATGGGAGCTAGCGCTTCCTGAATCGATGTTTGCACAGTGTTGAGGTCTTGACTGGCATCAATGATGCAGAATCGTTCTGGCGCTTGTTCAGCGCGCTGTAAGAACCCATCCCGGACCCGGGTAAAAAAACTGGCTGACTCCGATTCAAAACGATCAAGTTCACCGCGCCGATTTGCTCTGGCGAGCCCCACCTCTGTTGGCAAATCCAGCAACAAGGTCAAATCCGGCTGATAGCTATTAATCGCAAAGTCATCTAACCATTTAATTAGGTCGAGGGACATTTCACGACCACCGCCCTGATAGGCATAGGTAGAATCCGTAAATCGATCTGTCACCACCCAACGACCGGCTGCAATGTTCGGTTCAATCAATTGCTCTACATGTTGGGCCCGGGCCGCAAACACCAGCATCAGCTCGGTTTTATGGCTCATACCGACGTTACTTTTATCTAGTAAAATCTCACGGATTTTCTCTGATATGTCTGTACCACCGGGTTCACGCGTGGTGACAAAGTCAATCTTAGCCGCTGTTAAGAGCCGCTCAACAAACTCAAGATTGGTCGACTTGCCGACGCCTTCCACACCCTCGATAGAAACAAAACAACCACGTTGCGGCATGAGTCTTAACCATCTCCTGACTGACCTGGTGGGGCACTTTGATAATTCTCCACCCTACCAGATTTTTGATATTGAGCCACCGCCGCGTTGTGCTGCTTGAGGGTCTCCGAAAACTGGCTGCGGCCATCGCCCTTTGCCACAAAATATAGATAACTGGAAAACTCAGGGTTCACTGCTGCAAGTAAGGACAAGCGTCCAGGATTACATATGGGCGCCACCGGCAAAGCATCTATAACATAGGTGTTGTATGGATGCTTGATTCGCAAATGTCGGCGCTTAAGGTCACCATCATAAGAATCATCCAGGCCATAAATCACCGTCGGGTCAGATTGTAACTTCATACCAAGCTTCAGGCGATTGCTAAAAACACTGGCTATCAGCCTGCGGTCACCCTCGTAGCCGGTTTCTTTCTCAATCATCGAGGCCAATATTAAGGCTTCTTCCGGAGTCGCCACAGCCACCTGCTCAGAACGCTGCGCCCAGACTTCGTCTAGTACTTCACTCATCCTGGCTTTTGCTCGCTGCAAAATGAGTAACGCCGAATCGCCGCGGGTAAAAGAATAAGTATCTGGATAAAGTTGGCCTTCCCAATCCTCGAGCGGCGTTAGATGTGCCGAGAGCAAATTGAAATCGTTTTCGCGGAGCAGGTCATGACCACTAAGGTGTTGTAACCACTGTTCCACCGTCCAGCCCTCAGGAAAAGTGATCACCCGCTGGATGACCTCGCCGGCCCGAAGCCGGGCGATCAATTCTGGCACGGTCAGATTGGGCGAAACCGCGTATTCCCCTACCTTGATGTGACCTTGATGAGCCGTGAGTCGCACATAAAGATCAAAGTACAGTTTTGACCAGGGCAACCAGCCTCGCTGCTGCAGTTCTTGTCCCAGGCCGCTTAGGTGATCACCGGGTTTCACTAACAAGGTTTGCGGCGCTGTTAGCTGTAGTGTTTGCTTGTGTTGAGCGACAGCCCAGGCAGCTACTCCCAAGCCCACAACAACTGCGATGAGTACCGCAATCGCAAACTTCGGCATGGCTAAACGCGGGTAAAGATCAGCGTACCGTTGGTGCCACCAAAGCCGAATGAATTACTCAGAGCGGTATTAATTGTCATTTCACGGGCTGTGTGCGGCACATAATCCAGATCACAATCTTCACTTGGGTTATCCAGATTAATTGTCGGAGGAGCAATGCCTTCGCTAACAGCCATCGCGGTAATAACGGCTTCAACTGAACCAGATGCACCGAGCAAGTGGCCGATCATGGACTTGGTAGAACTTACTGCGACTTTATTTGCGGCACTGCCCATCAACGTTTTGATGGCCATAGTTTCAGCCACGTCACCCAATGGCGTCGAGGTACCATGAGCATTGATGTAGTCCAAAGCAGAGGCATCAAGTTCGGCATCACGTAACGCATTTTCCATGGACATTCTGGCGCCTGCTCCATTTTCTGAAGGTGATGTCATATGACTAGCGTCGGCACTCATGCCGAAGCCCTTAATCTCGCAGTAAATCTTCGCACCACGAGCTCTGGCGGCCTCATATTCTTCCAGCACGAGAACAGCAGAGCCATCACTTAAAACAAAGCCATCACGGTCTTTATCCCAGGGACGACTTGCCAGTTCTGGCTCATCATTACGTGTCGACAGGGCTTTCATAGCAGCAAAGCCAGCCATGGTTGTAGGTGAAGTGGACTTTTCTGCACCACCGGCAAGCATCGCATCGGCATCACCCGCAGCAATCATTCTCGCGGCAAAGCCAATATTATGGGTCCCTGTAGTACATGCGGTGGTGATGGCGATATTGGGACCTTGTAAACCGTACATGATCGACAAATGACCCGCGACCATGTTGATAATGCAAGAAGGTACAAAAAACGGCGTGACTTTGTTGGGCCCACGGTTCACCACGATGTCATGACAGGTTTCAATGGTGACGATGCCGCCAATACCAGAACCCACGGCCACGCCAATGCGATGGCGATTTTCATCGGTGACTTCCAGCCCAGCATCCTGCATCGCTTGCATGCCAGAGACCAGTCCAAATTGGATGAAGCCGTCCATGCGGCGCGCTTCTTTCTTGGAAATGTATTGTTCCAGGTCAAACTCAGGTACTGCACCACCGAATCGCACAGGAAAACCTTCTGTATCGAAAGACTCAATAGGACCAATGCCGCTCTTGCCGGCGATCAGTCCCTGCCAGCTCTCTTCTAGTGACGCACCTAGTGGGCTTAGCATGCCCATCCCTGTTACAACAACGCGACGATTTTTCACTTGGCTCTCCTGACTAACGGTTTCACAAGGGCGAGTCAGCCTGGTCACCCCTGCTTTGTTCCATACCACTTAACCTGCTGGACAATAAAATCAGCTCTGAGCAGGTTTTGCTAAGACACCTTTACAGAGCTAGCGTTACATCACACGCTCTGTAAGACGTATGCTCTATTGAATATTTCCTGGACTTACAAACAGAAAGGCCGCATTTACATTAAGCAAATGCGGCCTTTGCAAAAACCAAGCTGCTTTTAAGTATGAGCTTCGATGTAATTCAGAGCTTCCTTAACAGTGGTAATTTTCTCAGCTTCCTCATCGGGAATCTCTGTTTCGAATTCTTCTTCCAGAGCCATAACGAGTTCTACGGTGTCGAGAGAGTCTGCACCCAGATCTTCTACGAAGGAGGCCTCAATTGTAACCTCTTCTTCTTTTACACCAAGCTGTTCACAAACCAGTTTTCTAACTCGTTCTTCTGTTGTACTCATGCTTCCTTTTACTCCTGAGATGCAGTCAAAGCTGCGCTAGTTTAATGAAATGCGACTTACCCTATCAAGTACTTTATTGACTTGACTTGAACTCGCTTTTGGGGTGAACGATTTGTATAAACGCGTGGTATTGCGTTTATGCCATGTACATACCACCGTTAATGTGGATAGTTTCACCGGTGATATAACCGGCTGCATCACTGGCCAGGAATGACACAAGCGCTGCTACTTCGCTTGCTTCACCTAAACGACCCAGGGGTACCCGCGTTAACAGGGCAGCCTGCTGATCTTCCGCTAAATCATCGGTCATATCGGTTTGGATAAAACCTGGCGCGATCGCGTTGACAGTAATGTTTCTTGAGCCTAATTCAGCGGCGAGAGCCCGGCTATAACCTTCCATACCGGCTTTTGCCGCCGCATAGTTGCTTTGACCCGGATTGCCCATGCTGCCAACCACGGAGCTGATATTGATAATACGGCCCCAGCGCGCTTTGGTCATGCCGCGCAAACAACCCTTAGCAACGTGATAAACAGAGTTCAAATTAGTATTAATCACATCTTGCCATTCATCCCCTTTCATACGCAGGGCAATGTTGTCTTTTGTGATACCAGCATTATTTACCAGAACTGTTGCTGCATCGAGGTCACTAATATTAGCGAAGAAAGCTTCGATTGATGCTTCATCAGAAACATCCAACACTTCCCCGCGGCCATTGGCCAAATTATCACTAATGCCAGCGGCACCAGCTTCACTGGTAGCGGTACCAACGACAAAATGTCCTGCTTCTACTAACGCCTCGGCAATAGCTTTGCCGATTCCTCGAGATGCGCCTGTGACGATGGCAACGCGGCTCATGACAATGCTTCCTGAGTTTTAGCTAACGAATCTACTGAGTTGATAGACTGGCTACCGAGACGTTTATCAATTCGTTTATTTAAACCTGATAAAACCTTACCTGGGCCGCACTCAACCACGGTTTCGATACCGGCTTCAGCCATTTTCAACATGGTGCTCGTCCACAATACAGCACCAGACATTTGTGTTACCAGGTTCTGGCGAATCGCATCTGGATCATCATGGAAATCTGCATCAACGTTTTGGATTAACTTGATTGTTGGCGCACTGATGGTGACCTGGCTTAAAGTTTCCGCCATTTTATCTGCGGCAGGTTTCATTAATGCACTGTGGAATGGTGCACTAACGCTGAGAGGCATCGCGCGCTTGGCTCCGGCTGCTTTGAGCTGTTCAATCGCGGCCTCTAGGGCTTGATTACTGCCAGCAATGACCACCTGACCTGGGGCGTTGTAATTGGCAGCCTGGACTAGCTCATCGCCACTGCTGGCGGCCTGGCAAATTTCTTCTACCCTGGCGTCATCCAGACCTAATACCGCGGCCATACCACCTTGCCCTACAGGAACCGCTGATTGCATGAATTGGCCGCGCTGCTGGACTAGTTTCACCGCATCAGCAAATTCTAGTGATTCAGCGGCCACTAACGCGGAATACTCGCCGAGGCTATGGCCGGCAACCATGTCTGGACGAGGCAAACCCAGGTCCTGACAAACTCGCCACACAGCAACACTCGCGCTGAGTAGCGCCGGTTGGGTGAATTCGGTTTGATTCAACTGATCTTCAGGGCCATTCTGGATTAACTGCCAGAGGTCATAACCTAGCGCTTCTGAAGCTTCTGAAAAGGTATCAGCGACAACGCCATGAGCGTCCGCTAAATCTGCCAACATGCCAACGGCCTGAGAGCCCTGGCCTGGAAACACGTATGCAAGCTTTGTCATTATTTTCCCCACTTTGCGTTAAAAGAGAGCTGCTTCCAATACAAAAAAAACAGCACCATAAAGGTGCTGTTTTATATCGTGCTTAGCCTGATGGGAAGCCTAGTCGTCTTGTGTTTGGACGACCTTCTTACCACGGTAAAAACCGTCTGCGCTAACGTGGTGACGACGGTGAGTTTCGCCGGTGGTCACTTCTTCAGATAGGGTTGGTCCCTTAAGGCTATCGTGGGCGCGACGTAAACCGCGGCGTGATCGAGTTACCTTACTTTTTTGAACGGCCATATCTCGCTCCTTAACTCTTGTCTTTCAAATCTTTGGTGAGCTCCGCCAACCCTGCAAATGGTTTGTAGGTGTCAACAGCTTCCGGCGCTTCCGTCTGATAATCCTGTAACTGATCATCTTCTGGTGAGCACTGCCCACTTTCATGCCTTGCAACCATTGGCAAGGCCAGTAATAGTTCGTCTTCAATCAAGTCAGCCACCGCGACCATATCATCGTCACAAACGATGCCATCCTCTTCCTCATCAAGGTCAGCAAGCTGCGCCTCGTCCGACAATAAAAGATGCCTGTAGTTTGCTTCGATTCGATAGTCCACTGGCTGCATGCAGTTTTGGCACTGCAAGCTAACTTCGGCTATCGCCCGACCAACCATCAAATTAGATCGCTTACGTCCCTTACGGAACGACAGGCTGACTCCAACCTCCCCTGTGCTGGCTTCCACCAACTCAGAGAACCGACCTAACTGGTCGATGGGGATTGATCCCTCGATTTTGCGCTTTTCCATCGCCAGCTTTCTGTGATTAACTCGCGTTGGAATAGGGCCTGAAAACATAAGGGGCGCATCTTAGGCATCCGATTCCCCTGTGTCAAAGGAATTTAGCAAAAAACCACGGTATTTCAGTAGGATAAGGGCGTTGACAGGCCAAAAACCGCAAATCGTACTCGCATCCACTTCTTCCTACCGGCGACAACTACTGGAAAAGCTGGATATTCCGTTCCAGCAGCTAGACCCGGGCTTTGCGGAAACTGCCGTCGAAGGTGAAAGTCCTCCAGACAAAGCCCTGCGCCTGGCGCGGGGTAAAGCCAGCGCTGCCGCACAGCAACTTGGCCTTGATACAGAAGCCCTGCTTATTGGTTCCGATCAGGTTGCCCATTGTGAGGCAAAAATATTTTCCAAGCCCGGTGGTTTTGACCCCGCGATGGAACAACTGCTGTACTGCTCCGGCAAGTGGACAACGTTCAGCACGGCTGTGTGCCTTTGTAATGAGCAAGGCGAAGAACTGGACAGCTTCATTGACGAGTATCACCTGAAGTTCCGGCAACTCAGCCCCGCCATGATTAAACGCTATCTAGAACTTGACCAACCTTATGACTGCGCGGGCAGTATTAAGGCGGAAAGCCACGGCATCTTGCTCTTTGATGAAACCAAAGGATTAGATATCAATACGCTATACGGCCTGCCATTGATAAAGTTGACCACGTCCCTGAGCAGGATGGGCGCCCTGCCCTGAACTGTTTGCCGTATTAACTCAAAACCTTAAGAAGCACCGCTATCCTTTTGTTTTATATAGCCATATAAGGTTTCGAAGCGCGCATCTAGTGGTGCCGTAACTGTCGTAGCAGAGTAGCCCGCTATGGCCGGAATGACGAGGCGTTCGGCATGGAGCATAAGTCTTTTTACTCCGCCAGGCACAGCCTGATCTTTTGCCTCATCGCCATACTTGCTATCACCGACGATCGGGTAGCCGCTGGCTGTGCAGTGCACTCGAATCTGGTGGGTGCGACCAGTGATTGGCCGTACCGCTAATACGGATAGGCCAGCACCGCTCTCGAGCACATCGTACTCGGTTCGTGAGGTTTTGCCGTCAGCTTGTACCCGGCTAATCCGCTCACCGCTTGCCAGGACGTTTTTCGCCAGGGGTAAATTGACCATCTGTTTACGCTTTGGCCAGCGTCCGTGGACGATACACAAATAGTGTTTACCAAGTTCATCTTTATTCTGCAGTAGCTTCTGTATCTCTTTGAGATAACCTGGTTTTTTTGCCACCATAAGGCATCCGGAGGTTTCCCGGTCCAGTCGATGCACAAGCTCCAGGTAGCGACTTTCCGGGCGCATCTGGCGCAGTGTTTCTATCACCCCCAGACTCACCCCACTGCCGCCGTGCACTGCCATACCTGTTGGCTTATTGATCACCAGCAAAGCCTCATTCTCAAACAATATGGCGTCGCTGAGGCTGTTTCGCATACCCTGACTTGCCTCGACAACATGTTCGGAACTCATACGAATGGGCGGTACCCTGACCAGATCCCCGAGCGCCAATTTTTGGTGCGCCTGGACTCGCTTTTTATTTACCCGGACCTCGCCTTTACGAATCGAACGGTAAATCCGAGTTTTCGGCACCCCTTTCATAATCTTCAAGAGATAGTTATCTACGCGTTGCCCGGCAGAGGCTTCATCGATCTCATTGTGCTGGACCCTGGGTCCATCTTTCTCCTGCTGGCCAGAACTGACTTTATCGGACATTTTCACTCTCTATACGCAACTCTTTGATCCCCATGAGTTTGTTGCTATGATGCAAGCGCACTAGGGGCCAATGGTTTCCAAAAGAACCGGGCTCGATAGTCTGTTTAGTCCTGGTAGAAGGACATGTTGAAGGACACTTTAAGTGGCCTGTCATGTGACCTACTGGACTGCTTGACGCAACGCCGCTCAAGGTACGCATTGAAAACTGCTGCCCCGACAAACCTGGCACAGCGTCTCTGATAGATGCCGGCAGAACCCGGCGCTTCGAATCAGTGCAGGCTATGGTGCGAGTACTGTAGAGAATCTCTTTACCGCCTTAAACATTAATGAATGGAACATTGATGGGCTAAATAAAAGCAGCTAAATGCTTTTACTTGAGATTATCTCACAGATGAATTTTGGGTTTGGTGTTTTCGTCGCGACGTTTTGTAAAACTTTTTGCTCATAAAAAGTCGCAACTGCACTAAACATTAATGAACGCGATCTTGTAATCGCGCGGGTAAGTCAAATCAGTTTGAAGTTGGCGTCATAAATATTCAGGCGAAACCTGCAGTAAACATCATCTCCCCTGTCATCTGGGATACTGCAAGCAAACCAGAAAACAACCACGGCAACCAAGACAGTTAGACAAAGCATTGAACCCGTTCAATTAACTCGTTCAATGCCGATACAATGATCCAGTGCGCTTTGCGTCCTGGCGCTACGAGATTTGGCGATACCACGCGACTGCATCGCAGTGAAAAAGTGATATCGTAATGAAAAGAATGTTAATTAACGCAACTCACACCGAGGAGTTGCGTGTCGCCCTTGTAGATGGCCAACAACTCTATGACCTCGACATTGAAAGTCGAGCCAGAGAACAAAAGAAAGCTAACATCTACAAAGCCAAAATCACCCGGGTAGAGCCCAGCCTTGAGGCGGCGTTTGTAGATTTTGGTGCCAACCGTCACGGTTTCTTGCCTCTAAAAGAAATCGCCAGAGAATACTTTGCGGTTCCCCCATCAAAGATTAAGGGACGGATCAACATCTCCGAGGTTGTTAAAGAAGGCACCGAGATTGTTATCCAGGTCGAGAAAGAAGAACGCGGTAACAAAGGTGCTGCTCTAACCACCTTCTGCAGCCTTGCTGGTCGTTATCTCGTGCTGATGCCAAACAATCCACGAGCAGGCGGCATTTCTCGACGCATTGAAGGTGAAGAGCGGGACCAGTTAAAAGCCGCCATGGCCGAGCTAGAAATTCCCAAAGATATGGGCGTCATTATCCGCACCGCTGGCATTGGCCGCAGCACCCAGGAGTTACAGTGGGACCTGGATTACCTGATCCAAATAAGCAAGGCGATCGATGAAGCCGCAGCGGCTAAGTCAGCGCCATTTTTAATCTACCAGGAAAGTGACGTCATCATCCGCGCCATTCGCGACTACCTGCGGGATGACATTGGCGAGATTCTCATTGACACAGAAGAAGCCTACACCCAGGCGATGCAGTTTGTTGAGCAGGTGATGCCACAGTTCAAAAGCCGGGTAAAGTTTTACGAAAGCGATGTGCCACTGTTCAACCGTTATCAAATCGAAGGCCAAATTGAATCGGCTTTCCAGCGCGAGGTTCGCCTCCCCTCTGGCGGCTCAATCGTCATTGACCCCACAGAAGCGCTGGTATCTATCGACATCAACTCAGCGAAAGCCACCCGTGGTTCTCACATTGAAGACACAGCGGTAAACACCAACCTCGAGGCTGCTGACGAGATCGCCAGGCAGCTGAGGTTACGCGATATGGGCGGCCTGGTTGTGATTGATTTTATCGACATGAACGCTCAGAAAAATCAGCGCGCAGTAGAGAATCGTATGCGCGATGCACTACAGATCGACCGTGCCCGGGTTCAACTTGGCCGTATTAGCCGGTTTGGTTTACTCGAGATGTCTCGCCAGAGATTACGCCCTTCCCTTGGTGAAACCAGCGGTATCGTTTGCCCCAGGTGTAATGGCACAGGTTCGATCCGTGATATTGAATCATCTGCCCTGGCTGTCATGCGCCTGATCGAAGAAGAAGCCCTGAAAGATACCAGTAGCGAGATTCGAGCCTTTGTACCAGTGTCTGTAAGCTCCTTCATGCTAAACGAAAAACGCGTGGACTTGACCGAACTAGAGAAACGCAATGACGTTCGCGTGGTTGTGGTGCCATCTCCGGATATGGAAACCCCGCACTTCAGGGTAGAACGCATTCGTGCCAACGATGAAGAAGTGGTTTCTGCAAGCTATGAGATTACCCAGGAAGAAGAAGCTGAAACCGTCGAGCAAAAAGCAACGCGACCTGCACCGGTAGAAACTGCCGCGGTAAAAACTGTCGCTCCGACCCAGGCGCCGGCACCAACTGCGGCATCACCTGCACCAGTTGCCAAAACCAAAGCCGACGCACCGGCGGCACCGGGATTCTTTAGCAAATTGTTTGGCGCATTGTTCAGTGCTAACGAGGAACAAGAAACACCTGAAGAAAAACCGAAGCAAAATAATCGGAGTCGCAACAACAATAACAATCGCAATCGACGTCGCGGCGGCCAAAATCGCAACCGCAATAACAACAATAGAAACAACGACAATAGAAATAACGACCGTAACAAAGAACGCGATAACGACAAGCAAAATCAGAACAAAGGTCAGGCAGAGCGTAAGCAAAATAGCGGTCGTTCTGAACAAGACAAAGACAACCGAAATCGCCGCACCAAGCAAGCTGATGACACTAAACCGCAGAAGTCTGAAGATCAGCAAAATCGGGGCGACGACAATCAGGAAAAAGGTGATGACAAGCGCAACCAGGGAAATCGTCGTCGCGGTGGTCAACGTCGCCGCAGTCGTAAGCCTGAGGCTGAAGTCGCAGAAGCGGCAGCGCAAGATCAGTCTTCTGCCACAACAGAGACACTTGAAAGTGCAACCGAAAGTACAACCAATGTCGAGCAGCAAGCTGCGGCACAAAAATCAGAACAAACCGGTGTGGAAACCAAAGCTAAAGAGGCCACTGATAACAGCCTAGCTGCGGAGACGAAGCCAGCAGAAACCACAAGCGAAGTAACTGAGGCTGTTGCAAAATCTGCCGAAAACAAGCCAGTAGAAGTTGCCGAGCCCGCAAAGGCGGCCTCAGAAGCACAGGAAACTGCTGCCGAAGAGCACCCCTCGGCATGGGGTCGAGCGGCAAATGATCCTCGTATTGCACCCGCTGACGCTGTCTCAGGACCCGTACTAAGTGCTGTTGAACCTCAAGAACGTGGTGAAGTGCTGGTTGCGATGGCCCGGGATATTGGCGAAACCCATCCAAGCACATGGGGCCGCGCGGCTAATGATCCTCGCGCGGACCAGAGTGTAGAGCCTTCAGCTAGTGAAGAGCCTTCAGCTAGTGAAGAGCCTTCAGCGGATAAAGAGCCCTCTGCGAATAAAGAGCCTTCAGGTAGTGAAGAAGCAACTGCTCCAACCACAGCTGAAACCACAGACCCGGTAGAAGGTGAAGTCAGTGCAACTGAGGAAATCAGCGACGCAGATCAAACGCCGCTTTCTAAGCAAAACTAACTAGGCAGTCTCAGGTAAAACGCGCGGTTCCATTTCCAACTGGATATCGAACCGCGCCATTACCTTCTCAGTGACCCACTGGGCGAGTTCAAGCACATCATCGCCGGTAGCATTCCCGGCATTCTCTATCACCAGCGCATGCTGCTGCGAAACCTGCGCATCGCCACGACGAGCGCCCTTTAGACCACACTGATCGATCAAATAAGCCGCGGATACCTTCATACCTTGTTTATCCTGGTGGCCCACCAGCTGTTCGTCTTTTTGCTTAAGCTGCTGGAATAGTTCCGTCGTGATCACCGGATTCTTAAAGAAACTACCGGCGTTTCCAGAGTTTATTGGATTGGGCAGCCTGGTTTGGCGAAGCTGGATGACAGCCTGACAAACGTTTTCGGGTGTCACCTGCTTAGCACCCAATTGATCCAGGATCCCAGCGTACTCAAGGCGCGGTTCATAATCCCAGTTGAGCTCCAGCTCTACCCCGGTAATCAACTGCGAATGCTCTTTAGCACGCTTGAAAACACTGTCTCTGTAGCCAAATTGGCACTCATCTCTATTCAGCCGAAAGGCTTCGCCTGTATCAAGCCGAATACCCTGTACAGCAGTTAAATGTTCGGCTAGTTCAACACCATAGGCTCCGATATTCTGAATTGGCGCGGCGCCTACCTGACCTGGAATCAGAGCCAGGTTTTCGAGACCCGATAAACCTTGCTCCAGGCTATAAAGGACGCTTTGATGCCAGTTCTCACCTGCCGCTAGCTTGATCCGGTTAGACTCGATGGAACGCCCTGATAGGGCAACTTGCAAACACAAACCAGGCAACTTTTCTCGCATCACCACGTTGCTGCCGCCACCCAAAATACTGATGGGCTGATGATGTGATCTGGCCCAGGCAATCGCCTCTTGGACCTCATCCAGGTCATGCACCTGGCAAAAATATTCAGCGCGAGCCGGCACACCCAGAGTATTGAGTGACAACAAATCGTAATCCTGGTCTATTTTAAGGCTCATAACACTGTCCATCGCGGTCGCCCAAGTATATCTCAAGCTATATCCAAACCCTTTGCCAAGGTATAATTCCGCGCGAAATTTCAACCATTAAATGAGAGAGTACTATGGAACTCAAAGACAAAGTCGCTTTTATCACTGGCGGCGCTTCAGGCCTCGGTCTGGCCACCGCGAAAAACTTTATTGCTGCCGGCGCTAAAGTTTGTGTCTTCGACTTGAACGAAGAAAACGCTGAAAAAGCTGCTAAAGAACTTGGTGACAATGCTACTTTTGCCGCTGGCGACGTGGCGGATGAAGAAGCGGTACAAGCGGCAGTACAAAAGACCGTTGATACCTTCGGTGCTCTGCACGTGAACGTTAACAGTGCGGGTATCGGCGCAGCAGCACGAACCCTTGGCAAAGATGGCCCTATGCCACTAAAAACCTTTGAGTTTGTGGTTCGCGTTAACTTGATCGGTACATTTAACACTTTGCGCCTTTGCGCTGCTGCTATGGCCAATAACGAACCTGTCACAGAAGACGGCGAGCGTGGCGTCATTGTTAACGTTGCTTCTGTTGCCGCATTTGACGGACAAATTGGCCAGGCTGCTTACAGTGCAAGTAAAGGTGGCGTTGCTGGCATGACACTACCAATTGCTCGTGACCTGGTTCGCCAGGGTATCCGTATTGCAACCATTGCACCGGGCATTTTCGAAACGCCAATGATGCAGTTCGCGCCACCTCAGGTGCGTGAACCGTTAATCGAAATGACTCAGTTTCCCAAGCGTTTGGGTAATCCTGACGAGTTCGCCCAGACTGCGGCTTACATCGTGAATTGTGGTTACATCAACGGTGAAGTGATTCGTCTCGACAGCGGTATCCGAATGCAGCCTAAGTAACTCTGCGTTAGTCCTCGAGCACTGCCAGGGTTCGTTCTAGATCCCTGGCAGTATCGATACCTGGCGGTATCACACAGTCCGCCTCGGCAATGGCAATCGCCACGCCATTCTCTAAAACCCGCAATTGTTCCAGCTTCTCAGTCTTCTCTAACGTGGCTTCCGGCCAGGTGACAAACTGTCGCAACAGTTTAGCCTGATAGCCGTAAATGCCAATATGGCGATATGCGCCGCCCTGATAGGTTGTTGGGTGATCCCGATTTAGAGGTACTGGAGCCCGGCTAAAATACAGTGCGTTGCGCCCACCTCGAACCACTTTAACAATGTTCGGATCAAGATAATCCTGTTCTAACTCGATCGGCTCACACAGCGTCGCCATGGTCGCACTGCTCTCAGCCATTAACTCTGCTACTTGATTAATTGCCTCTGGGGGAATTAATGGCTCATCACCTTGGACGTTAATCACACTTTGCTCATCAGGCAGACCAAGGTTTTCCACCACTTCATGAACGCGGTCGGTCCCAGAAACATGGTCCGCCCGGGTCAGGCAAACTTCACCGCCGAAAGACTCCACCGCGGCATGAATACGCTCATCATCGGTTGCCACAACGACCCTTGTAGCAGCACTACGCAACGCTTGCTCGTAAACCCGCTGAATCATGGGCTTACCTTTGAGGTCAAGCAAAGGCTTGCCTGGCAACCTCATTGAGGCATACCGGGCGGGTATAACCACAATAAATTCGTTCAACCGAGTTTCTCGTCGGTGGTTAATGGCCGGGCTTCTTCTTCTAGCATCACAGGAATGTCATCCTGGATGGGAAACGCCAGACCATCCGCCTTACACCAGAGTTCTTGCGCTTCACGCTGGTATTCCAATGGGCCTTTGCAAATTGGGCAAACCAATATCGCTAGTAGCTTTCCGTCTACGCTCACACTGTCCTCGCTGGATTTAATTGTCGAATGTTCAAGCCGAGCTTACTCAGCAACTTTGCTAGCAGTCGCTCGTCTGGTTGAACGGTAATGTCTAGATACCAAAAGTTACCGTGGATTTGCTCAATCAGCAGTTGGCGGCATTTCACCGCGTCTTTCTCTGTCATGATCACTGGTAACGAATCACCAAAGTCCAAATCCGTTAGCTCAAATCGGTGATGGTCATCAAAGCGGTGTTCAATGACTTCAAACCCCATTTCACGGAGCGTGGCAAAAAACCGGTCGGGATTACCAATACCTGCTACGCCATGGACCGTCTGGCTATTTGGTGCATCAAGAGCGCCGTTCTCGGAAAGTGGCTCGATGCTATTCACCATGACGCGCATGTTCATATGGGGCACGCCAAGTTCTAACTGGTGGTCGCCGTTGACCACTACCACATCAACTTCTTGCAAACGCGCCGGTGGTTCACGAAGTGGCCCCGCAGGTAAACAAAGTCCGTTGCCTAAACCCCGTTCACCATCAATTACGGCAATTTCCGCGTCGCGGCCCAGGGCATAGTGTTGTAAACCATCATCGGAAACAATGACATTACAGTCTTCTTCACTAAGCAAATACTGGGCAGCAGAACTGCGATCTGGATCAACCACTACCGGACAACCTGTTTTTCTCGCCAGCAGGACCGCTTCATCACCCGCCTCTCGTGGATCAGATTGGGCGTTCACCAGTAACGGATAACTATTGCTGGTGCCGCCGTAGCCACGACTGACAATGCCTGGCTTATGGCCCTGGGCCACTAGCTGCTCCGTCAACCAGGCCACCAGGGGGGTCTTGCCCGTACCGCCAACATTGATGTTGCCAACCACCACAACCGGCACCGGCGCTTGCCAGGCTTCTGTGTTTTGTCGGCGATAGTCAGCAAGCCGGGTAAAAACCCAGGCCACTGGCCGAAGTAAATTTAACCAACTGGCTTCTTGATACCAGCCTGTCACCAACGGATTTACCTCCCGCGACAACCAATTGAGTTTTTTCTCCGTGGCAACTTTAACCGGTGTAAAGTCCGGCTCCCGGTTCCCAGAACTCACGTCGCTAGTATCTTCATGTTGAAGGTTATGTAACGCTGCGTAGTGTTCACCCCTGGCTAGCAATTCAGCATGGCTGCCCTGCTCCACCAACTTGCCGTCATCCACAACGAGGATTCGATCTGCCTTTTCAATGGTAGAAAGCCGATGGGCAATGACAATGGTGGTACGCCCTGCCGATACGGCTTCTAACGCGGATTGGATATATCGTTCAGATTCAGAATCCAACGCTGAAGTTGCCTCATCCAGGATCAAGATCGGCGCATCCTTCAGAAACGCCCGGGCGATAGCCAGGCGTTGTCTCTGTCCGCCAGATAACAACACACCATCATCACCAACGATGGTTTCTAAGCCGTTCTCCAACTTCTCAATAAAGCCCCAGGCGTAAGCTTTTTCGGCCGCCTCGCGGATTTTGCCCGGATCTTTGCCAAATAGAGAGCCATAAGCAATATTGCGCGCCACGGTATCGTTAAACAGTGTGACGTCCTGACTCACAATCGCCATGTGGCTACGCAGGTTAGCTAAAGTGAGGTCCTGTATGGGGATATCATCCAGCAGAATCTCGCCTTCAGTCTGAGCATAAAACCGTGGAATCAAACTGGCG
>JBKAGC010000046.1:0-18803 GCA_046290215.1 Pseudomonadales bacterium
GATCAAAATCGCACCATCGGGGAACTCACCTGTTCGCTCGAAAACATCCTGAACACCTTGCTGTGTATAAACATCGTGAAATCCGTAACCGGGCGCTTTTTCATCAGCAACCACCCAGGAACCCATATGAGCCCAGGTATGACGATCGTAAGTCGGGATGGAGATTTCACCTTTTGGTCCAACAAGGTTTCCATAAGTCTCGGTAGCGAAGTTCATGCTACTGCTCTGCGCCGCGGACATGCGCATTTCGGCAAACGAGTTGAAGCACCACAATAGGCACGCAAAGGCCGCGCCTTTAAATATCATTTTCATAAAGATCACCGGTAGATTGAAGGGAGTTCTGGCAAGCTGCCTTGCCAGAACTAAGGCTGCCTAGTTGTCCAAACTGGTTGAAACCGTTGGGAAGTCGATATCAGTTTGAACAATGTGATTGGTATAGTTGGTAAGCAAATTCAAGCTGACATTAGCAATTACTTCTAACAGCAACTCATCATCAATGCCGGCTGATCTTGCCGCGGCAACATCTTCATCGGTGAGCCAGCCCTTTTGCGTGACAATTCGATTGGCTACTTCCGCAACAGCGTGCTCGAGTGGCGCCTCGTTGGTACCTTGTCTCGCATCAACAATCTGCTCTTCACTTAAACCAACGCTCTTACCCACCATGGTATGGGCAGACAAACAATACTGACAGCTATTTGCCTGGCCCACGGATAGGGCGACTATTTCTCGCTGGGCCGGAGTTAAGCGACCGCCAGCTAGTGTTTCTGAGAGCCCAAGGAACGCTTTCAATACAGCGGGTGAATGGGCGAAGGTTGCATATAGATTGGGCACCATACCAATCTTCTTTTTCACCCCGTCCAGGGTGGCTTGTGTGTCGCTATCGGCTTTAGCCGGGTCTATTGGAAGTACGCGAGGCATGACTGCTCCTTAATCAATGGTTTTAAAGAAGCGCCACTTTGCAATACTTACTGATACAATTTGTTTCCATATGAATGCAGATAGTATCAATTTGGATCAGCTAGACTTCTTGTTCAAACAACACCAGCCTAGGGTTCGAGGGTTCTTCGCCGATAAACTGTGTCGTACCGCAGGCTTTGCTCAGCCTGTGGGCCACCTGCACCTATTGCGTAGCGGCACCCTAAAGGTGAAGCACGAAACCGTGACAGGTGAAACGCAAACCGAAGTCATTCGGGAACCCTCGGTTTTGTTTTATCCCCGGCCAATCCGCCACGGGATCAGTGCTACCGATCAGGACCAGGCCGAGTTGCTCTGTGCCAGTATTGATTTTGGTCCCCTGGTGAGCAATCCCATTATCAATGCATTGCCCAATGTGGTCTTACTCCCGGTTGCTAAAGTACCCACACTGCAACCCGCGCTGGAATTATTGTTCGCCGAAGCGTTTTCTGCACCCGCGGCGAATCAGGTGGCTATTGATAATCTCATGGGCTACTTCCTGATCTTGCTACTGCGGCAATTGCTACAACAGAACGAGTTGAATATCGGGTTGTTAGCTGCACTTCAGGACCCTCGCCTTGCCCGGGCTCTTCAGTCAATGCATGAAAGTCCTCAGGTGGATTGGAACCTTGAGCGCGTGGCGGACGCAGCAGGTATGTCCCGCGCCAGATTCGCCGTGGCGTTTCGTGATGCGGTGGGGCAAACCCCGATGGATTATCTAACGGACTGGCGCATCAATTTAACGCAAGTTTATCTGCTCAAAGGCGATCGGCTAAAACGCGTGGCAGACAAGGTGGGTTATCAGAACGCCGCTGCCCTGGGTCGCGCGTTTAAGAGAAAGGTCGGTGTTTCACCTGCAGAATGGCTTAGTCAGGCGGTCTTTCAGCCTGAGCTGCCAGATATCGCTGGGTATCGTTCGAGCCTCACCGATTGAACAAGTTCGGACGAATAATAAGACTAACACGCCGTTTATCGCATCCCCCGAGTCTGGGGATAGTTCAAAGTGTTTGCCTGAGTAGAGTGCATAGGTATTACGCCTATTCAGGATCAGACGATGTCCAACAGAAACCAGCTCAAAAGGATTTTGCTAGCGCTTTTGCCAATATTAGTGGTGTACGGGTGCGGCGACAGTAGCGGAGGCACCAGCGTTACCGGTGTCACCATCACCCAACCCGATCCAACTACGACTGTTACAGGTGGTGCGGTGAAAGGCCCCCTCGTCAACGCAAACGCCAGTTTGTTTATTGTTGACCTAAACGCGGCAGATCTAAAAGGCTCCCTGATTGCGAGCGGCAGTACCAACAATGCAGCGGCGCTAGAAGGCCTGACCATTCCAGCCCAGTCCCAGGATACTTATTTGTTAGAACTCACGGCGACTGACAGTACGGTGGATCTAAACAGCAACGCTGCACCGATTCTAACCAGCTACCAGACAATTGTTTCCGGCGAGCAGCTCCGTTCTGGAGATGTCTATGCCACACCAATCACTAGCCTGGCCATTTCCATAGCTTTGGGGTCAGCGCCATTTGCCAGTATGGCTGAGTTAAACGACGCCCTCACATCCGGCGCCAGACAAGTGATTTCATCCCTGGGTTTTGGACTCGACCAAAACACCAATCCATTTACTTCTAATCCTCTACTCACCAATCAAGATACCAGTGACGACCAACAGCGCGCTGTTTTAGCCTATCGGCTTGCGATTGAGGGCCTGGGCGCTGTACTGCAGTCAATTAGTAGTGCTGCAACCAATGCGGGAAACTCAACTAATCCAGACTCAGTGCTCACTGCTATTGCTAACGATCTTAGCGACGGCGCGATAGACGGCATTGCCAATGGTAACCCCATTGAATCTTTAAGCGGCGTCAATAACCTTGCCGAGTTGGTAGCGGCAGATCCAGCAACCTTGCTGATTCCTGGCACGGACAAACCGATTACAGAAGTTAGCGATTTGATCGTTGCTGAAACTTCAACAACCGGTGCTGTAGTTACTACAGAAGGTTTCACCAGCGGTTCGGTCTCAGTCACGCCAATCGCCGCAGCTACCGAGTCAGACATTGATGGTGATGGTACGCCTGATGTTCGTGATGCCTTTCCTAATGATCCAGATGAAACGGTAGATAGCGATGGTGATGGAACGGGCAACAATGCCGACGAAGACGATGATGGCGACGGTACAGCAGATATTGCAGATGCCTTCCCGCTAGATCAAAACGAGCAACTAGATACGGATACTGACGGCATTGGTAACAATGCTGATGAGGATGACGATGACGATGGCGTACCTGATGCTCAGGACGCCTTGCCATTAGTTGCCAGCGAGAGTGTAGATACTGATCTCGATGGTATTGGTAACAATGCTGATGATGACGATGATGGCGATGGCGTGGCTGATGCTGAAGACGCCTTTCCATTAATCAGCGGCGAACAGTTTGACTCAGATCTTGATGGCGTTGGTAACAATGCCGATGACGACGATGACAACGACGGTATTGCTGATATTGATGACGCTCTACCTTTAAACCCACGAGGCTCAAATGCAAGTAGCGCAACCATTGGTCCAGAAGGAGGCTCGGTAACCTCGTTGGACGGCAACCTGACCCTGACTTTTCCGGCCAATGCGCTAAGTACAGATACCTTGATTAGCATTGGTGTACCCACGCAAACTGCCACAAACGAACTCGATGCGGAGGCGTTTCCCATTGAAGGGCATTATCTATTGGAACCAGGTGGTACCCAGTTCGCTGAACCCGTGCAAATGGTCTGGACCATTCCACCAGAGAATAACCAACCCGGTGCCATTCGCCTTGTCTACAGCCTCAGCAACGGCATTGGTGACGCACCTGATGAACCGGTTATCAATAATCTTCAAGCGGGCACGGTAACAGCAGAATTACAGCACTTTTCCGATCTATTTATCGTCAATTCCAACGGTCTCATAGCGATTAACCAACCCACTGCTGGTCGAGGTGAAACTCTCACCTGGAGCTACAACTTCGACCTTCAAAACTACGACTACATTGGCTTTTTTCGAACCGAGGGCGCCTTCCTTCTTAACGAAGAACCACCGGAGGCAGGTATCACCAGGCAGCCGGAACTACTTATAGGTGATCAGATAATTGATACCCCAACCCATGAAACCGTGATCCATTGTGAATTCATCTTCGATGAGGGCGATGATGATCTGACCTTTGATTGTGCGCCCTCCACGACTGGAACAATCACCGCCACCTGCCTGGACAGTTCGCCCGAGGGGCTCACTAGCCGTATTGGGTTTAATTTCGAATTCGATCCTAACTTGTTCGCTTATGTTTTATTCCCAAAAGCGCGCACGAAACTCAGGGTGGAAGCCAATGGGACGTGTATAGATTCTGTGGAGGTTACAGAGCCCCAGTTTATTGCCGTGGGTAACGATGTGGAAAGAATCACTGAGACCCCAGACCGGCTCATCATTGAAGAGTGTAGTACAGAGCCATCCGCCTATTACATCACCGTATCTAGCACCCAAACCCAGATCCTTAATCGCTCGGGTAGCTGTTCGCGCAATCTCAACTACGATGCTAGCACTCAGGCAATTTTTGGCGCTGAGCTATTGGTCAATGGCACTGAAAGCAGACTGTTACGCTATGGTGAATCTGGTGTGTTTACGGTTTTGCCTGTCGAAGGCGTATTTGGTGAGCTCTCGGACTTTCAGAGCACCACCACCGATGTACAACATGCCGTGGATGATACCGGAGCACAGATCGACAGCCAGGCTTTCTCTGTGACAACTTCAGGTGCCGTGCGTCTGCGCACCCTTAATGCCGACGGCACGACTTCTAGTGAAAATCCATTTAACGCCTTCTCGTTAGTGGCTTCTTCTTTTATCGGTTATGCACCGATTAGCTCCACCACCGGTATTGGCATTAAGTCCGCCGCGACCAGTGAGGCTTATTATGTCTACCATGGCAGTGATACACCCACTGCAATCAGTATTGGTACGCCAGGTGACACCGCATTGGGGATTGCCTGTACCAGGTTGAGCTGCGACTCACAGTCCACAAATTGCGTCCTTGGTAACACAGACACTGCGGGTTGCGCCGTAACTGCGTTTGCTAGTGAAGAACTTTACAAGGTCTATCTAGACGGCGATCTTAACCTTCCCGCAACACCGAATATTAACTTCACGGTGCCAATTCCCGGCATCAAAACAGCTAGTCCATTTGTGCGCTCTAATGCCGACGGCCGCCTGGTGACAGCTACCGTGAATGAGAACGAGTTTGGCAAGGTGCGTCTGGAGGTTAGCAACCCTGATGGCACGATTGTGCAAACTGCTGAGTTCTTCTTGCAGGATTTTGACACTATCACCAACTTCACAGCGCAGGGCAGCTCCATCGTGCTGATCGAGCCAAGCGCTGAATTCCCGAACGGTGCTGTGAGAATTGGCGTGCGTGAAAGCAATGGCGATGGCGACGGCGTTCTGACAATTCCAGTATCGGAAGCACTATTAGAAACCTCACCTGAACCATTTTTTGGCGCAAAGTTCGAATGACTTGGGGTAGGGTAAAGAGGCAAGGCATCCTACCAGGCTTTGGTAAAATACTCTGGCACTTTACTCTAACCCCATCCAATCGAATCTTGAGCGCTTGGCAGACAAGGCGGTTTATCAGAACGCCGCCGCGCTCGAACGTGCATTCCAACGAAAAGTAGGTCGTTCACCAGCAGCCTGGCTTAATCAAGCAGAACTGCCGCTTGAGCTACGAGGCATTGCTGAATATCGATCCTCAGGTTCTGATTAAATCAAAGGCGTCAGAGGAACCTACCGGCGCCAATACCAATGGGCTCGAAGCATCGTGCAGACTCGGTAGTTAAGCTGCTAACCCTACTGGGTCTAACAACTAACCCGGCCTACCTGCTGATTTTATTGGTTTTGCCTAAAGTCCCAGGCGCTTTTTAAGCCGGTAAAAATTACTGCGATCCATACCTAACATCTGCGCAACCCGCGCCTGATTGTTTTGATGCTCGCTGAGCAATTGCTGTATCAGGCCACGTTGAAATTCTTCGGTGGCAAGTTTCATATTGAGCGTTGGAGTTAATGCCTCAGAGACGGACGCTGGAGCTGCATGCGAGTCTGACATACTACTCATTGCATCTATGCCTAAATCATTCACGGTAACATGCAATAGCCTCGGCGTAGCCAGAGCATTGGTTTTAGCTTTAAGTATTGCACGGCTAATGCTGTGCTCTAGCTCACGTATATTACCAGGCCAGCTATAGGCCAGAAGGTGACTTTGGCAGTTAGGATCTAAACGCACCGCAGGCAAGCCAAGACGCCTGCGCTGCTGCTCGATAAAAAAACCTGCAAGCAACAAAACATCCCGGCCGCGTTCGCGCAAAGGCGGCACCTGTATAGGATACACGCTTAAGCGGTGATAAAGGTCAGCTCTAAAACGCCCCGAGGAAACCTCTTGCGACAACTGCCGGTTAGTAGCAGCAATGATTCGCACATCAACCGATAAGTGCCGGTCGTCTCCAATACGTTGTATCTCACCGCTTTGTAACGCGCGAAGCAACTTGGCTTGTGCGGACACTGGTATTTCGCCGACCTCATCTAAGAATAAAGTTCCGCCATCGGCCAGCTCGAACTTCCCTGCCCGGTCCTGCGAGGCACCAGAAAAAGCGCCTTCAACGTGGCCAAACAACTCACTCTCTATGAGGTTTTCAGGTAGCGCCGCACAGTTAACATAGACCAACGCTGCATCAGCGCGTGCCGAGTGTTGATGAATTAACTGAGCGACCAACTCTTTGCCTACACCGGTTTCGCCGCAGATCAGCACAGATAAATCTGAGTGACCGACGGTTTTAATCTCACGTCGCAGCTCCATGAGTGCAGGACTCTTGCCGACCATTGGCTGCGAGCTGCGATCTGCCAGCACCGATCGCACTACCTCATGCTCATGTGCTAACTGCTGCTCTAAGGAATGGATTAGATCCGAGACTTTTACTGTGGCTTCTGCCAGGCGTATAAAGGCTTCAAGCTCTTGGACATTAATGTGGTCAAAGGTGCCCAGAGTAAGCGCATCAAGCGTTAATACCCCCCAGGGCTTGCCGCCTATGGACAACGAGACACCCATGCAGTCATGCACATGCAGATTTGCACTTTCATTCTTAATCAAGCCATCGTAGGGATCTGGAAGTGAGGAATTAGCATCAAAGCGTACTGGCGCCTGACTGAGTAAAATCTTAGCCAGGCGCGGATGTTGATCTATTGCAAACTGGCGCCCCAGGGTGTCTTCACTAAGACCATCTACCGCTACGGGAACCAGCGTTTGTCCTTGTAGTTTCAAAAGCGCGCTAGCGTCACAGGGAAACACTTGTTTAAAGGCGCCTAATAGCCGCTGCAAGCGCTCGTACTCAGGTAGCGCCATGGATAAATCAGTAACAATCGCCAGTAGCGATTGGGTGAATTGATCCGTTGTCATATTGACCTCTAGCGTTGTATTTATGACCACGTCTTATCGAGATCAATTTGACAACAGTACTAAATATTTCGTTATTTATCAAGGTTCTATGACCTGGCATAACATTTGTATTAGGTACGACCACGCGGCCACATAGTCGCACCAGACCTTAACAATTAGCAGGAGAGCGCCACAATGTTGTCGCAACAAAGTAAAGATTTAGTTAATGCCTCACTTCCAGCCGTAGCACCCAGGGTAAATGAAATCACCGCAGTGTTTTATCCACTAATGTTTAGCCGGTACCCAGAAGTTAAGGCCTATTTCAATCAGGCGCACCAGGCGGAAGGTAGTCAGCCCAGAGCGCTAGCCAATGCAGTCGTTGCTTATGCCACTCACCTTGATCGCTTAGAGCTGTTAGGTGATGCAGTAGCCCTGATCGTGCAGAAGCATGTGTCGTTGAATGTCCGACCCGAACATTATCCAATTGTTGGTGAGTGCTTGCTGGCAGCAATCCAAGAGGTGCTAGGCGATGTAGCCACTGACGAGATCATCTCCGCCTGGGGAGAGGCTTATCAACAGTTGGCAGATTTGCTAATAGCTGCGGAAGAGCAAGTTTACACGCGAAACGAACAGCAAGCAGGTGGCTGGCGCGGCGAACGGGAATTCGTTTTATGCCGAAAGGAACAAGAAAGCGACGTCATCACATCTTTCTATTTCGAACCCGCTGACGGCGAGGCAATAACGACCCATCTTGCAGGCCAGTACACCACGATAGTTTTTGACATTGCTGGCGAAACGATTCGCAGAAACTACTCAGTATCTAATCCGCCCGGTGCCGAATATTACCGCATCAGTGTTAAACGCGAACCCGGTGGCCGCGCATCCAATTATTTACACGACCATTTGATCGTCGGTGATACGGTGGCGTTAACACCGCCTGCCGGTAACTTCGTCCTAAACCAGGAAAGTCGCCCAGTCGTTTTACTTACCGGCGGCGTTGGCGTGACTCCCGCTGTAAGTATGCTAAACCCTGCACTAGCTAGTGGCAGGAGTGTGCATTTCGTACATGCCGCCATCAATGGCCAACACCACGCATTTAAAGGGTATGTGGATAATCTTGCAAGAAAGCACAGTAATTTGCAGGTAAACTACTGTTACGAACAACCCAGCGCGGAAGACAAGCCTCATGCGCAGGGCTTCTTAAACCGCGAGTTGCTAGAAACCATGCTACCCAACGACAAAAACTTCGACGTTTATATGCTAGGACCAAAGCCGTTTATGCATGCAATCTATGGAGCTCTAAAAGCCATTGGTGTACCGACCGAAAACATTCAGTATGAGTTTTTCGGACCGTTGGAAAGTCTGGAAGCTACTGCTTAAAAGAGGTGATATCAAAAAACTGTAGCGCGGTTAGCCCGCTACAGTTTTTGATCAAGAATGGAATCCCTGGATAACTCGGTAGCCAAGCTCAAGCCAACCTCCGTTCGGCCCAATGCTAACAAAAAAACGCATCAAACCAGCCGCTACTCCAAGCGAAGTAGCGCCAACTTGATGCGTAAGGGGGGTAAAAAAAAAGCGGAGTGAGGAATCTCACTCCGCTTTGGGGTAGAACGTTGTGATTGGTGCGACTTACAGAGAGTAAGACACTTCCAGACCATACACGCGAGGCTCAGTTACCTGGGCTGTACGCCTGTAACCATCGGCAACACCGTGCTGAAGGATCTGGCGAATACCGATCTCATCGGTCACGTTGTTGACAAAACCGGTGACCTGGAACTGCTCACTAGGGC
Organism: Pseudomonadales bacterium; assembly: GCA_046290215.1. Lineage (GTDB taxonomy): Bacteria > Pseudomonadota > Gammaproteobacteria > Pseudomonadales > Azotimanducaceae > JAHRVQ01. The sequence continues at coordinate 9,182 of JBKAGC010000046.1, forward strand.
TGGTCCAGGTGGCGCGCAGATCAAGACGATCATAAGCAGGCGCACGGTCAAGGTCAGTCTCAAACGCTGAGAAGTACACTTCAGAAATATAGCTGTAGCTACCAATCAAATTCACGCGACCGTTTTTGCTCAGCAGAATCTCATAGTCCGCAAACAAACTAAGTTTAGATTCCGGTACTTGAGGCAGGCTTTGGCCTTTCACATCACGAGCACGCTGGAATTCATTCGTAGCATCGTAAATCTGGCCAGGTACAGTTGGGTCTGCACCGTCTACCACGACAAAGGATTCAGTGAATTCTGTATCGGTGTAAGACAGGTTACCGCCGATAGTCAGGTGGTCAGTAGCAAGCCACAATAGCTCACCTTCGAAGCCGTAGACCTCAGCACCAGGCGCAGCCTGAACGGAAGTTGTAGATTCCGAAACAGCACAAGAGCTTTGAATGCTCTGAGCCGTTGGTACTGCAGGACAAGCTTCTTCAGTGACAGTGTGAATGGTTTCATAATCGTAATAGTACACAGAGGCATTTGCCTGCAGTGTGCTATTCAGGAATTGACCTTTCAAACCCAGCTCGTAAGCAATGAGTTCTTCTGGGTCATACTCAGGTGTTTGACTGAAAAAGGCCAGGTTGAAACCACCAGAACGATAGCCAGTGGTGATATTGGCATAAACCAGAACATCATCTGTGAGGTTGTAGTCAAGATTCACGCGCCAGGTCAGGTCGGTATCCACACGTTCCAGATTTCGGTAAGCACCAAAAGTGATGGGTACGCCGCCCAACCATGGGTCAATAGCACCGGTCAGACCGAGGTTTGCAGGGTTCACAGCACCGCGCAAGACGTTGGTTTGTAAAAGGGAAAGTGGTAAGCCAGCCGCTGCCAGGCCATCTAAAACAGCCGTGCTTTCAGCGTACTGGGCAAGACGTTCTTCACCTTCCAGATCATCTTCTGCATAACGAAGACCCAGGGTCAGGGTAACGCGATCGTTAATATCCCAAACGCCCTGGCTGTACACAGCATAGGCTTTTCGTTCGGTTTTATTCAGAACATGCGTGTCTGAACCGAGAGTCTGAGGACCGTGCGGTACAGAGCCCAGCGATGAATCACCTAACCAGGGGCCGGTTGCGGTGGTAAATGTACCCACTGGCGCGTTAGCGGCTTGTGCAGCTGCTGCTGCGGTGTTGACGTCAATCGGCGTTGTGCCAGCCAGGAAAGTAAGAGATGGATCACCTGGAATTGCACCAGGGGCCACAGTAGCCAGAATCGAATCTAACGAGAATGCCGGGTCAACGTATTTTGTAGTACCGGTAGAAGAGAAGAAGTCATAGCGCTGGTTGATCACAGAATCGTAGAAGAACACGCCTGAAGTGATCGACATTGTGTCGCTAATATCCCAAAAAGCCTGAACCTCATGAGATACGTAATCGGCTTCATGGTTTACATAGTACTGACGATCATCAACTAAACTCGCAGTGGAGTCATCGTCTGTGATTCGGTCGTAAAACAAATCGTTATAACCGAACAGGTATTTCAAAGTCAGTGTGTCAGAAACTTCCCAGCTAAACTCAAGCTGCGTGCCGTTCTGATCAAAAGTCTCATTGTTGAGGCCATTGGTATAGGCGCAGAGATCGTCACCGTCAATATTGTCCCGATCGCTAAACACACAGTCACTGTTAGAGTATGTCGCACTTGCGCCATAGTTGATCACGGAAGATGCTTCATCCACCCCCGGCCGCACATATTGGGCTTGAATAGGAGCACCCGTGGTAGGGTTTACAAAAGAAAATACCTGCTGCGCTGGGTTTACAAAAGCAGAGCTGGTTGGGTCAGTGACGGTTGGGTCAACTGCGCGAAGTGAGTGTGACAACCGTGTGAAGTTGCGCTGCTGGTCGCCAAAAACATTTTCACCAGTCAGTACAATAAGACCACCACCGTCAGCACCGCCCATAACACGATCCACGTCAGCCTGGTTGGTGCGCACGTTTAGCGTCATGGTGTCATTAATCAGCCACTCAAGCTGCAGTGCTATGTTGGTTTCATCACCACTGTCGAGATCATCGCCAATGCCTTTCTCTTCAACCCAACCATCATGTTCGCGGCTGGAAGCGGTAAGTCGAGCATTCAGAACGCCTTCCACGAGTGGCCCAGAGATCACACCGTAAACATCCTGGGTACCATAACTGCCGGCGATCGCCTTGGCAGAGAATTCAAAAACGTCAGATGGCTTTTTGTACAGGAAGTTAATCGCACCACCGACCGCATTACGGCCGTACAGCGTACCCTGCGGCCCGCGCAGCACCTCAATGCGCTCAATATCCCAGAGAGAACCGACCGTTGCCGTGTAAAGGTCTTCTGAGTAAACGCCGTTCATGTAGGTGGCAACGCCGGGGTCACCGCCCAGATTCCGGAAGTTTCGGCCAACACCCCGTACCGTTGAATCGTAAGGCTGGATAGTGGTGGCAGGAATCATGTTCTGCAGGTCTGACTGATTACGCACACCAAAATTATCGAGCGTTTCAGATGTAAATGCGGTGATTGAGATAGACGTGTCCTGAACGGAAGATTCCTTTCGTTCAGCTGTAACCACAACTTCTTCAATTTGACGCGCTGGTGCCGCCTGTGCGCTGAGTGTTGGAACGAATAAGACGCCCGCTAGTAACGTTGCACGCAAGGTGCAATAGCTGGTTCTCATAGTGATTTATCTCCCTTTATGTGTCCCTGCTATTAGCTATCTGCAGGTGTTGTATCGTTATCGCGATAGAGCTTTATATTGTATTAGTAATGCTCTATTGATATAGAAAGCTATCATTATGTTAGCAAGGAAGCTAGTGGCAGCTGCGACTTCCCGTTGTCGCATTAGTCCGCTAGTATCGATAGCAAAATAAAAATAATAAAAATGGTGAGTGAATGGCGAATAGCTACCCGCTCCGAGAAGAACGAAAACGGCGCACCCACGCCCAGCTGATTCAGGCAGCAGACCAGGTATTTTTGGAACAGGGGTTCAGCAAATCCACCATGGAGCAGGTGGCGCTGGCAGCAGGCATGCACGTGCAAACGCTGTACAGGCATTTTCCTTCTAAAGCTGATTTGGCTGCAGCCATCCAAAACGCCCACTTTGAAGAGTTCGAGCAGGCGTTCCTAGAGCGTGATTGTTCAACTCTGGTATTTTGGCGGAGTTGGGTACAGCAACGGATCGAGCGCCTGACGGCGAATGGTGTGGAGAAATTTAGACAAACACTTCGAGACCGACTGACCTCCGTAGAAGTGCCAGCAGTGTTTGTGGAACTGGACGCCAATTACGAATCTTTACTCGCAGATGGCCTGGCGAAAGACATGGGCGTATCCGTGTCAGAGGATCGAAGGCCTATGCTGATTGCTTGCATGCTTTGGAGTTCTTACAAGCAACTGTTACGAGACTGGGCTCTGGCAAAACAGCGCCGAGACCTGGTGAAAGAAGCCGTTGCTCTGGTTGATTCAGCCATCGACTTGCTGGTACTGCCGGACTCGCTCGAATAGGGTCGACTACTCGATTGCGACAAATGACTAAAACAAATTGGCCATTTGTTTTTTTCCAGATAGACAGAACCGATATAAGCTCATAAATTCATTTACCCAGTCGCCTGCACAATTAGACATATTTGAGGTCAAAGGTGGTGATTGTGCTAGCTGATAGATACCTGTCTGGCTGATGATCGAGTTGATGATGTCAGCATTCTCCCTTTTTATTTATCTTTACACCTGCCCTCACTGAAGTTTGTTTCTTCCGTTTGACTGACTCTGGTACTAGTGGTCCGCACTTTCTTCCGCTACTTTCTTCCAACCCCATAGCTTGGCAGGATAGCCACCTTCTTTTAATGGTCCTCAAATTTAGATGAAAGCAGTCGTCATTAGAGCCTTCGGGTCTAGCGAAGTTCTTAAATACGAGCGTGAAGCAGTACAGCCTGAGCCCGCACCCAATCAGGTTTTGATCAAGGTAAGAGCGGCCGGTATTAATCCGTTAGACTGGAAAACCCGGGAGGGTGAGCTAGCGTTTTTCACCGGCAAATCCTTCCCGAAAGTGTTGGGCAACGACGCTAGTGGTGAAATTGTCGAGGTTGGCCACGCAGTAAGTGAATTCAAACCGGGCGATCAGGTATTCTGCATGGTAGATTCAGCGCCCAAACCATCATGGAAAGGTTTTGCCCAGAGCGGTGCATACGCTGAATATACAGTGACACGCGCAGATACCCTGGCCCGTAAACCTTCTAACCTCTCCCACGTGGAAGCCGCATCCATTCCGCTTGCGGCATTAACCGCCTACCAGGCCCTACGACATCGCGCCAATACTAAAGTTGGTGATCGCATACTGATTAATGGCGCTTCCGGTGGCGTTGGCACGATGGCTATACAAATCGCGGTCGCGATAGGCGCTGAAGTTGTCGGCGTTAGTAGTGAACGTAATCTAGGTCTTATCCGAGCACTGGGAGCCGCTCACTGCTTGGACTACCGTACTCACGACATCACCAACCTCAATCAACAATTTGACGTGATCTATGATGTGGCGGCAAACCTGTCCTATAACGCGTGTAAAAACATGCTCAGGGATGATGGGATATTCATTTCCAACGTCGCCAACCCTGGCGCGCTCCTTGCGACCTGGATGGCGCCTGTGCTCAAAGTTTTCGGTGTTCACAAGCGTAACAGCTTTGCCTGGGTGAGACCCAGCGGCGCAGACCTCGCACGGATCGCCGAAATGATAGAGGTAGGCCAGTTAAAACCCGTTATTGATCGCGTCTTCCCAATGGCAGAAGTTGCGGCAGCACACGACCACGGGGAATCTGGATTGATACGCGGCAAAAGCGTCATCGAGATAGACTGAAAGTCTGGCACTCTGATGTTGTTTGCGCTCATTTGAAATCTGTGGGGTCAGAAATCTGTGGGGTCAGGACCAAGTGCCAGGTCCAATCATAATTGGGATTTTGGGCGAACTAACTCATTTAGTCTTCGATTTATTCCTTAAATCCTTCAATCCCCAGCACTGAACCCACAATCACGCAGTTCCTTGTAACTCAAATGCATATCTGCAGATGATGCCAACAAGCAAAATGAGACCTTGAACACCTTTATCGCCTAATCCGACCTGGCACTTGGTCCTGACCCCAGCCGTCACTGACCCCAGCCGTCAAAAATCATTACTATGGTGAGTGCTGATACAAATTGTGTACCTGAAGCCCGAGATTCAACTGACGGTAGTCGGCCGGCACTGCTTCTAGATCGTCGCAGAATAGAAACTCCTGACCATCAAAAGGCAGTACTTCGATGGAATGATGTCTCGATAGATACAGAATGTATCTAACATTAATCGTTGCTTGTGATTGGTGGGCATCGGGTACGTCTTGTCGGCATATGCCAATTCTAGCACCGCGGGGTAGCGCCGCCTTTAGCGTGGTGAGATCATGAATTGCGCCATGGTCATTATCCGCACTACCAAAGTTCTTAATGGACTCGTATAGAAATCCAAAGAATAACGCAGTGCACAGCACGGCGGTCATTGCGACTTGCCTGGGAGAGACAAGCTTTTCTGATGGTTTCACCAGACTAGCAAAAAACAGCGCATAGAATGGCAAGCTTGGCGCGATGTACCATTTGAAGTGGCGCGGACTGATCAACATAGGTATGGACGCACTCAACGCAATAATCAGCCACCCAGTGGCATTGCGATTGGCTGTGATGCCAAGCCGCCAGCCCATAATAGCCACGATGATGCCAGGAACAAGTAAGTTGGAGAGAAGTTGACCGATAAAATAGTCTCGGCCGTGAACCTGGGGTCTTTCTCCCATAGCGGTTCCAAGCCACTGAAATTCGATATAGGCCTGTAGCGAGGTTCTGGCCTCCACGCTAGTGACAAGCCCTGCAGCGAGCACAAAGAGACTGACTAGATAAGCCCCGTAGAGGCTCGCGAACTTCTTAAACGGAGTTTCAAACATCCACGCAAAAACCATTGGCGCGATCAAAGGAAACAATCCCACCGGTCCTTTAGTGAGAAACGCTCCAACAGTTAAAACAGCAGCCAAGGGCATCCAGACAAAACCGCTCCAATTTTCACTTCGGGTCGCAGCCAGTTGCGTACCAATCGCGGACACCGCGAAGAGCGTGAGCGTCACCTCAAGAAAGTTGTCGGTAAAGACAAAAGCAATAACTGGCATCGTCAAATAGCACAACAGTATCAACCAGACTCTTTCTATTTGCTGGATTTGTTTAGCGACAATTGCGAGTACAACCAATATCAACAACAGACAGGTGACCTGATAGAGATTCTCTACCCAGAAGGCGTCGCCGAAGACTCTGAAGTAGACAGACTGGAGCCAAAAAGCAAGCGGTGGATGGTGATGAAAGCTTTCTTCCCCGAGCATACTGTAGGGAAACCAGAAACTACCCTGATTTAACGCCTGATGCTTTGCAATGCTAGCGTAGATTAGGCCGTCGTTTTCCATGCTGACACCAACCCAGCCTTGATGAACAACAAGGCAAAAAAGCAGCACAACGGTGAGTGCAGATAACCACGTTTGAAAAACTCTGTAATTCATATATATCGAGCCTTATCCCGTTTTGCTTTTGCCGTAGCAAACCGAAAAGATTTGATCGCCCGCCACGTGCATGACGTGCCGTAGTTAGTTCAAACGCAATACTACGTTGAAAAACGATCCATGGGGACAGGACCAAGTGCCAGGTCCAATCATGCTCCGGGTTTGGGCAGGCTAACTCACTAAATCCTCGATTTATGCTTTAAAAGCTTCATTTCCCAGCACCAAACCAGCAATCACGCGGCGCCTTATAACCCAGATGCATTTCAGCAGATGACGTTAGCATGCAAAACGAGACCATAAACATCATACTCGCCAATTTCGACCTGGCACTTGGTCCTGACCCCAGCGATTATCAAGTGCGCTTATGTTGCTAGACTCACCTGGTTATCCCCTGCTCTGCTGACCGCAGCGGCGCGGGCGGTAACGCTTTCGGTGGTATCTTTTTGCGATGCAGCAGCAACACCTATAGAAATTGTCGTGGCAAGTTCGCTACACACCAGCTTGCGAATATTTTCTGCAGCCACACCAGCATCCTGGATGGCGAGTTGTGGCATGACGACGGCAAACTCATCGGGGCCAAGGCGAAAACAGCGATCCTGTTGGCGCAAGCCGCGGCGCAGAAGCTCAATCAAGCGACTCAAATCGGGGCACGGTTGATTCAGGCGGCATATGGCTAGTGAGAGCGGCCCAGACTTTAGTTTCGACGCGGTTTCACGTTGGTAGACGAGACGATTCGGCAACCCTGTTTCTGCGTCAGTTCCTGCCACCCGTAATTTTTCTTCCACTCGAAACTGCGATGCTCGCCCCATATCATTGAGGTGAACAATTTGTTCCGACAAAGCACTTAAAGACTTTGTTAGGTGAACATCCACACTATGTGACTTATGAGTCTCCAGAGCAGCGTTCGCCCCAGACAAACCCAATTGAATCGCAGACCTAAGACTGTCCAGGTCTTGAGCCTTCTCTAGCGCCTGCCCCATGTCACCAAAGCGTTCTTCCAGGGTCGCATATAAGTCTTGCTGCAAACTATCGATGTTCTCACCGATGGCAACACAGCCATCGATCTGATTTTGAGACTCGCCTAAGCGAACATTCATTCGGCTAAGCGAAGACTGAAACTCCGCTCGCTCATCAAAGAGTACGTCTATACCCACATGACAAACGGAGTCTAATACCTTTGGCAATTGCTCAGCCGTTAAACCATTACGGCAAGCATCTTCGAGTGCTTGCGTCTCTTCAGACTTACCCAGTTGACCAAGCAACATCACAAGACTTGTGCGTATGACTTCCCCGAGGGATTTTCTCGGCGCTTGTGCGCCCTCACCAGATGGAGCTGCGCCATCAGAAGAATCCGGTGCTGCCATCTCGTGGTCTTCAATCGTCTCATCCTCATCCGACTCATCTTCAAGCGGATTTGTAGACGGCGCTAAGGGCGAATCGTTTGAAACATCATCACTGGAACCCAACAACCGTTGCAAGAAGCCCGGTTGACTCTTTACTTCTTGTTTTACCGCGACCTTATGAACTTGCTGAATCTTCTCCAGCGCAGACAACAGTGTGATGTAACTTGCGGTTTTGGGCCGCAAATCATTTTCAATGATTTTTAAAGCTTGAGTGGTCTCTGCGTTCAAATTCAGGGAGCGAGTCTGGGCGCAAATCTGCCGCAGCTGCCGAACAGCGTCCTCAAGAGATTCCTGGCGCTCCGCCAGAATAGTTTCCGATGCGCGCTTTAACGCTGCCACACCTTGCTCAAGATCCACGCTCTTAGTGCCGCTCTCGCGCAGCAACCTCTGGGTCGCGAGCAGTCTGGTGTCTACCGCTTCACTAATGCCCCGCGCAAGTTGAATCGCGCTAAGAAACCCCGCCACTAAAAGCTGTTGGCGACGTTTATATCGCGCTTGCTGACGCTCAGACTGATCAACTAGTTCAGCGTACTTGGATTTCCAATCAACCACACAACAGACCATTCCGGGATGAATAAAAAGTATAGTTGAAGGTTGCCTGCTGGATGGGGGTCCGCCGAAATGTGTATCAGGTAGAGAGTGCTAGCTAAATGTTCAGACAAAAGGTGACACAGACCTTGGCCGGAGGCACCTTTTACAGACTATACTCTTTACACGATGCAGCTTACGCCAGAACACCCAGAGCCGTCTGAACAAGAGAGTGATGCAGCTACTCTACTGCGCCAGGATGTACTAAAAATATTCCGAGCTGGCGCAGCAGGGGCGGCGATTTTCGCCACTGTGGTGGGCGCTATTGAGTTTGCGTTGTTTGGCCTGGAATACTGGGGATCAGTCCTGACCTCCACCGGAACGGGTGTCATGGCAGGTTTGTTCTTCTGGCTATCCCACCGCGGCCACGATATGGCCGCAAGCTGGGTTCTGATCGCCGGGGTCTGGCTTATGATCCTCGTAGACTCCGCTCTACAAGCCGGGTCTGCTACTCACGGTGTCGTTGCCTTACCCATGCTGGTTGTGGTTGCGGTATGGCTCACTGGAAGCGCTATGGCAACCTATGCTCTAGCAATTGCCAGTACCTTGACCTTGATGTTCGTGGAAATTTTGCTTTTAAACGAAATCATCGTGCCTCAGGGACTCTCATCGCCGCTTGTTGGCATACCCATTATAGGCTTGATCCTAACGCTCTCGGCTTACATTGGGCTGCGTATCTATCAGAGTCATCTAGAGCGACTTCACTACCAGCAAAAGCTGGCTGAGAACCTGGCTGAAAGCCAACATGACATGCAGCTAATTCTAGACAACAGTACAGATCCATACTATCGCGCTGATCTAGAAGGCAATATCGTGATGATGTCGCCATCAATTGAACGGATTACCGGATACCGCGCAGACGAGGTACTCAACCAGCCTCTGGTCAACTTCTATGCCGATCCTAATAAGCGCCAGGAGTTTCTCGAAGAGCTGGAACAGAATAACGGGGTAGTGACCAACTTCGAGGCAGATTTAGTTTGCAAAGATGGTCAACTGGTAACCGTGTCCTCTAGCTCTTCGAGAAACTCCTGGCGCTTATTAGGATCGGCATAGAAGTTGACCAGAGGC
>JBKAGC010000047.1:0-18726 GCA_046290215.1 Pseudomonadales bacterium
GCCGTTCCTCAGATCAGGTCGTTGCGGGGTTGCAGCCGTGAGTCAGGATTTTGTTCGTTCGCTCGGAGATACTGGGATTGGTTTTGAGCGCCGCCTGGGCGCAAATCATATCTTTCATCTTGATATCTCCATGCTGTTACTGCTCACCTTGATCGTGGGTTATGGCTTGTTGGTGCTTTATAGCGCGGTGGATCGTCAATCTGGCCCGATTGTCGCGCAGGCGATTAAGATTGGCATCGCGTTTGTGGGCATGGTGATCATGGCGCAGATTTCGCCGATTTTTTACTTACGTCTGGCGCCGTTTCTATTTTTGGGTGGTCTTGGCCTGTTAGTGGCGGTGGAGTTTTTTGGGGTCACGGTAAATGGCTCAAAGCGGTGGCTGCGAATACCCGGGCTCATTACCTTTCAGCCGTCTGAGTTAATGAAGTTGGTGGTGCCCATGATTCTGGCCTGGTACTTCCATGATCGGCACCTGCCGCCGCGCATGAAGCACATATTCTGGGCGTTAATCATGATTGCGTTACCAGTCGGACTGATTGGTATTCAGCCTGATCTAGGCACTGCGCTGCTCATTGCAGCCTCCGGTATGTTGGTGTTGTTTTTTGCCGGTATTTCCTGGCGCTATGTATTCGCTGCCATCGGCCTGGCGCTCGCCATGGCGCCGGCGCTGTGGTTTGTGATGAAAGATTATCAGCGCGGTCGGGTACTCACCCTGTTTAATCCGGAGCGAGACCCATTAGGCGCAGGTTGGAACATCATTCAGTCTAAAACTGCCATCGGTTCCGGTGGTATTTCCGGGAAAGGTTTGTTTCAAGGCACTCAGTCCCACCTGGACTTTCTGCCGGAAAGTCAGACAGATTTTATTATCGCCGTGATGGCCGAGGAACTCGGCCTGATTGGCGTGGTGGCACTGTTAATCCTGTACATTCTGCTCATGGCCCGTGGGGCTTTGATCTCTGTGCAAGCCCAGGACACCTTCGGCCGCTTGTTGGCGGGTAGTATCACGTTCACATTCTTCGTATATGTGTTCGTTAACATTGGTATGGTTAGCGGTATCTTACCAGTAGTGGGTGTACCTTTACCGCTTGTGAGTTACGGTGGCACTTCCATTTTGACCCTGTTTGCCGGGTTCGGCATTGTCATGTCGATCCATACCCATAGACGAATTATTTTATAAGTGACTTTATGATGAGAAGAATCGCCTGCGTTTGGTTTGCTGGCCTTTTACTATTGGGCTGCGCTGGCCAACAGCCATCAGTAGCCGAGCCTGGCACTTCGGCTACCGAACCCTTGCCTTATCTCGCGCGAGCTGAGGTTCAAAGTTTTGTGGATGAGTTGGTTGCAGAGGGCTTTGCTCGCAGCGAACTGGAAGCGGCCCTGGCAGAAGCGAACTATCAGCAAAATATTATTGATGCGATTTCGAAACCAGCAGAGCGCACCTTAAATTGGGCGTCTTACCAGGACATCTTCCTTACAGAGCGCCGCGTTAATCAAGGCCAGAGATTTCTTCAAGAGCATCAGGCGACTTTTGCTCGCGCAGAAGCTGAATACGGGGTGCCCGCCGAGGTGGTTGCAGCCATTATTGGTGTGGAGACTTTTTATGGCAGGATTAAAGGCCGCCACCGGGTCATTGATGCCCTTGCGACGTTGGCATTTGACTATCCACCGCGTTCTAAATTCTTTCGCTCTGAGCTGAAAGAATTTTTCTATCTGACCCGTGAGGAGCAAAAGTCACCGTTGGAACCTGTGGGTTCTTATGCCGGTGCCATGGGCTACGGGCAGTTTATTTCCAGCAGTTACCGCAATTACGCGGTAGACTTTGATGGCGACGGTATTCGCGACATCTGGGAGAATCCAGTTGATGCAATTGGTAGTGTTGCCAACTACCTGGCCCGGCATCGCTGGCAAGCTGGCGAGCCGATTGTCGTACCAGTGGCCTATGCGGGGGATGATGCCCCCATGTTTAACGAATCGTTAAAGCCCAGCCGGAGCCTTGCGGAAACTCGCGCCCTGGGGCTGGACACTGGCTTGCAGCGTGCGGATGAGGAACTTGTGAGCCCCATGCGTCTAGAAGGCAAAAAAGGTGACGAATACTGGATAGGGTTCAATAATTTCTACGCCATTACTCGATATAATCACAGCAAATTGTACGCCATGGCTGTGTTTCAATTGAGTGAACAGCTCAATTCAGAAGGTCTCAATAGCAACCGTTAAACCCGCAACTAGAAAGCAAAACGAATTGGAAAAGGAATTGATCACCAGGTTGCCCATGGGCTTACAACATTTCGCCACCCTTATGATGCTCGCCGTCCTTGTCTCGGGTTGTGCGGTGACGCCGCGAATGGCTGATGCACCAGCTAATCCTGCCGAACATCCTGTGATTGCGCCGTATACCCCTGGTAACAAGTCGCCCTATGTGGTGTTTGGTGAAACCTATGAGGTGATGCCTGACAGTTTTGGATATGTGGAGATCGGCGTTGCCTCCTGGTACGGCAAGAAATTCCATGGCCGCTTGACCTCTAATGGCGAACGCTATGATATGTATGAAGTGAGCGCAGCCCATAAAACCTTGCCGATTCCATCCATGGTCAAGGTCACAAACCTTGATAATGGCAAGAGTATTGTCCTGAGAATTAACGACCGGGGTCCGTTTCACGACAATCGAATTATCGATTTATCTTATGCCGCGGCTAAGGCGATTGGTTATGCCGATCAAGGCATCGCGCCGGTGGTGGTTGAGGCGCTCGATGAACTGAACCATCCAGCCCGCTACGCTGCCACACGACAAACTAAGGATGCGCCGCAGTCGCGATATTATCTGCAGTTAGGGGCTTTTTCTGAACAGCGCTGGGCCGAGTCCTTAAAAGACCGGGTGAGCGAATTGTTTGCCGAGGAAGCCGAACAAGTGCCGCTGAAAATTCTCCAGAGTGAGAGGGATTCCGGCATCTTGCATAAAGTCTGGCTGGGTCCCATGCGTGACCCTGATCATCGCTCGGAAGTCGCTGCGCTCGTCGAAGCTGCGGATCTGGGCAAACCCATCAATGTAGAAGTAGAGTAAATATGCATCAAACAAACTTGCCGGTCTGGCTGAAATCACTATTCGCTGTGGCCATTCTGCTTGCGGCGAATCTGGTTCAGGCACAATCCATTTTACCGGCACCACCGCAATTAGCGGCTGAGGGGTATTTGCTGATCGACGCGGATACCGGCCACATCATTGTGGAGCAAAACAGCGAGCAACGCCTGCCGCCAGCGAGTCTGACCAAGATCATGACCAGCTATATTATCTCCGCAGAGCTAGCCCAGGGCACAGTGTCGCTGGATGAAGAGGTGCTGATCAGCGTTAATGCCTGGCGCACGGGTGGCTCGCGTATGTTTATTCGCGAGGGTACCAAAGTCACTGTTGAAGACCTGAAGCGAGGCATCATTATTCAATCTGGTAACGATGCCAGTGTTGCCATGGCAGAGCGGATTGCTGGTAGTGAGGATGCGTTTGCGGATTTAATGAATCAGCACGCCGCGCGGCTTGGTATGAACAATACGAACTTTATGAATGCCACTGGATTGCCTAACGACAATCATTACACCACGGCAGCGGATTTGGCCAAACTTACCACAGCGTTAATTAAAGATTTTCCTGAAGACTACAAGATCTACGCCGAAAAATATTTTACCTACAACGACATCCGTCAGCCGAATCGGAATTCGCTGTTGTGGCGGGATCAATCCGTGGATGGTGTCAAAACCGGGCACACGGAAGCCGCTGGTTATTGTTTAGTGGCGTCCGCGGAAAGGGATGGCATGCGATTAATCTCCGTGGTGATGGGAGCCTCATCGGAAGAATCCAGAGCAATAGAGAGTCAAAAACTGCTGACATACGGTTTCCGTTATTTTGAAACAGTTAGGCTCTATGACGCAGGTGAAAGCCTGAAAACCGCACGGGTCTGGGGTGGTGCGAACAATAGTATTAGTCTTGGTGTGCCTGAGGATGTGGTGCTAACAGTGCCAAAAGGCACGGTGAAAAACTTGCAAGCGAGTATGGATTTGCAGAAGGTGATTAAGGCGCCCATTCAGGCGGGAGATAGCTTTGGTACTTTGCAGATATCTAACGGTGAAGAGGTGGTGCGCGAAGTACCGTTGGTTGCCGGTCAAGCTGTTGCTGAAGGCGGCTTCTTTAAACGCCTCTGGGATAGCTTGAGTTTGTTCTTCACCAATTTATTCTCTGGCGACACGCTGTCGGTGTAAGGAGCCTGACATGGACGAAGTGAAGATTGAGTTTCCTTGCGATTATCCGATTAAAGTGATCCTGGAAAACAACCCGGACGTGATCAATGAGGTTGAAGCCGTGGCGAGAACCTATGACCCGGATTTAGGAGAAGTGGCATTTAACGAGAGTAAAAATGGTAACTACATTTCTGTCCGGCTAGCTTTTCGGGCCACAGGCACAGAGCAACTGCAGGCAATGTTTGCCGAGTTAAAGCAGCTGCCCGGTGTGCGCATGGTGTTGTAGGAGCCTTCGACGTGCCAGCTGACCAACTTGTCGTGCGCAATCTCGGTCGTGCTGAATACGAATCGGTTTGGCAAGCGATGAAGCAATTCACCCTTGATCGTGGTGCTGAGACTGGCGACGAAATTTGGTTAGTGGAACATCCGCCAGTGTTCACCCTGGGCCAGGCAGGTAAAGCGATTCACATCCTGCAAGATGTTGGCATTCCTGTGGTGAACTCCGATCGTGGCGGTCAGGTGACCTATCACGGACCTGGACAGTTGGTGGGATACCTGTTGTTTGATATCCGCCGCAAGAAACTCAACGTGCGTGATTTGGTCAGCGGTATTGAGCAGGCAATCATCCGGGTTCTGGCCACATACGACATTGCTGCTGAGGCCGATCCCAAAGCTCCTGGCGTCTACATTAACCAACAAAAGATCGCTGCTCTGGGTCTCAGGGTGCGGAAAGGTTGCAGTTACCACGGTTTCAGCTTGAATGTAGATATGGATCTAGCGCCGTTTACGGCGATAAACCCCTGTGGTTATCAGGGACTTGAAGTCACTAGCCTGAAAAAACTCGGTAAAAACACATCCATGCCAGAATTGGCACGTAAATTGGTGGACGAAATCAGTAGTGGATTTCAGTATGATGGCGCCCGCTGGATAGACAAAGAAAGCAGTTAAGCAATGGCAAGAGATAAACGGAACAAGTTAGTTCAAGGTGTGAAGCTTCGGGGAGCGGATAAGGTGCGCCGTATTCCCATCAAGGTGGTGCCCACCGAGGAATTACCGCGCAAGCCTGATTGGATTCGCGTCAAACTGCCTGCGTCCCCTGAAATAACCCGCATCAAAGACATCCTCCGCACGCGTAAGCTCGCTTCAGTTTGCGAAGAGGCTAGCTGCCCAAACCTGGGTGAGTGTTTTTCCCATGGTACGGCGACCTTCATGATCATGGGTGAGATTTGCACCCGGCGCTGCCCTTTTTGTGATGTCGGTCACGGCAAACCCAATCCGTTAGATCCTGAAGAGCCGAGACAGCTTGCTGAGGCGGTAGCAGAAATGGCGCTGAAGTATGTGGTGGTCACTTCTGTAGATCGCGACGATTTGAAAGACAGTGGTGCTGGGCATTTCGCTGAATGTATTCGCTACATGCGAGAACTTAATCCGAACACCACCGTGGAAGTGCTCGTGCCAGATTTCCGTGGTCGCATGGATATTGCCCTGGAGCTGTTGTCGCAAACGCCCCCTGATGTGTTTAATCACAACCTTGAAACTGTGCCAGCGTTGTACAAAAAAGCGCGACCCGGTGCTGATTACCAGTGGTCTTTAACGCTGCTGCAAAAGTACAAGGCCTTAAAGCCAGAAGTGCGTACCAAATCTGGTTTGATGTTGGGTTTAGGCGAAACTATTGCCGAGGTTGAAGAAGTGATGCGCGATATGCGCGACCACGATATCGACATGTTGACCCTGGGCCAGTACTTGCAGCCTAGTCGTGATCACCTCAAAGTGGAGCGGTTTGTGCACCCTGACGAGTTTGCCGAGCTTAAACGGCTAGGTGAAGAAATGGGGTTTTCCCAGGTGGCCAGTGGACCACTAGTGCGTTCTTCCTACCATGCGGACCTGCAAGCCAAAGGTGAGTTAGTGACTTAAGGGTCGCCGCAAGCAGCGCAGTCTGACCGCTTTAGCACTTTAAAAGATTGCCAGTCCATGGTTCTGGCATCGAAGTTCTGAAACTTACCAGCAGAGCTTGCGCCGATTTTGCAAAGGATGCGGATGGCTTCCATGGCTTGCATGGTGCCAATGATGCCAACCACAGGCCCAGCCACGCCATTCTCGGCGCAGTTCATGGCGCTGTCGTCTACATGCTTATGTAAACATTCATAGCAGGGCGCCTCTGCCTGGTCTGGATCAAAAACAAATAGTTGCCCCTCTAATCTTACCGCCGCGCCATATACCACAGGCTTTCGCGCCTTGATGCAAACACGGTTCAAGGCTACCCGGGTGCTGAAGTTGTCGGTGGCGTCCATCACCAGACTGACACTATCGATGATGGACTCTAGCTGCGTCTGGTCTAAGCGAGTAGAAACAACATTCACCTTAACGTCAGGGTTCATGGCGTTTATCTTGTCTCTCGCCGACTCTATTTTACTGCGCCCAACATCATGAGTATGGTGCGCAATCTGGCGCTGCAAGTTGCTGATGTCCACAACGTCATCGTCTACTAATGTGAGCTCGCCGACACCGGCTGCTGCCAGGTACAAAGCGATAGGACTGCCCAGGCCGCCAAGGCCAACAATCAACACATGACTATCTAATAGTCCTTGTTGACCTGAGACATCAATTTCAGGCAGTAAAATATGCCGGCTATAGCGTAGTAGCTGATCATCGTTCATTGCACGGTACCCATGACAAAACGATCATTGCCCTGCAGGTCTGGGAAGCCTGAAACCCTTACAAAGTGGTGCTGAGTGAAAATATCCATCACCGCCGATTGTTGATCAAAGCCGTGTTCAACCGCAAGCGTCCCGCCGGGTTTTAAACAACGCGCGGCGGTTGCGCAGAGTTGGCGAATGTCTTTGAGGCCATCAGCGCCCGCCGTCAGCGCGCTTAATGGTTCAAACTTAAGCTCATCTAAGTGAGGGTCATGGTCCGCCACATAAGGTGGGTTGCTGACTAAGACGTCTATACTCTGATCAGCAATCGCTGTGCACCAATTGCCCACGAAAAACTGAACGTTGTTCAGTTGATGTTTAGTCTGGTTGTATTTAGCGACCTTGATGGCCGCGATACTTTTGTCCATGCCAAAGACAATATCCATGGGGCGCTCTTTTGCCAGGGCCAGGGCAATTGCGCCAGATCCAGTGCCAAGGTCAAGGATGGTTTGACTTTTCCCGTGGCTTTTTACCAGTAATGCTTCCACAAGACTTTCAGTGTCGGGCCTGGGAATTAACGTGGCCGGTGTGACTTTGAGTTCAAGACTCCAAAATTCTTGATAGCCTAACAGATAAGCAATGGGGACGCCGGCGCGGCGTTGATCAACTAACTTTGCGAGCTCGCGGAGCGAATCGATATCAAGTATCTCGTCATCATGAGCTAGAAGCCAGCTGCGCGGCTTGCTCAGAACGTGGCCAAGCAATAACTGGCTCTCCAGTACGTTACTGTCTGTTTTAAGAATTGCCTGGGCGTTGGATAGCGCGTCGCGGACTTGCACGCTATTCGCCATCTTGGCCCATTTGCTGGAGGAGATCCGCCTGATGTTCTGCCATGAGCTGGTCAACAATGGGCGCTAGATCGCCCGCCATGGTTTGCGCCAAACGGTGTAACGTCAGGTTGATGCGATGATCTGTGACCCGGCTGTCAGGGTAGTTGTAGGTGCGGATCTTTTCGCTGCGATCGCCGCTGCCAACAAGATTACGCCGGGTTTCTGCTTGTTCCGCATCCCGGGTTTCTGTTGCGACATCCATGAGTTTTGCCTGAAGCAAACTCATCGCTCTGGCCTTGTTCTTATGCTGCGAGCGCTCGTCCTGGCATTCCACAACGATGCCAGTAGGTAGGTGGGTTAAACGAATGGCAGAGTCAGTTTTGTTAACGTGCTGACCGCCGGCGCCGGACGCCCGGAAAGTATCAACTCGCAGGTCATTTTTGTTGATCTCGATCTCGTCGATGTCTTCCACTTCAGGCATCACAGCAACAGTACAAGCAGAGGTGTGAATGCGCCCTTGTGATTCTGTTTCTGGCACGCGCTGAACCCGGTGTGCACCCGATTCGAATTTCAACTGGCCGTAAACATCTTTGCCCTCAATGCGTGCAATCACCTCTTTGTAGCCACCGTGGTCGCCAAGGCGCTCGTTCATGACTTCAAACTTCCAGTTTTTCGTCTCAGCAAAGCGGTTGTACATCTTAAACAGGTCGCCGGCGAAAATGGCGGCTTCATCGCCACCGGTGCCGGCACGAATTTCGAGAAAGACATTGTGTGAGTCGTTGGGATCCCGGGGCAGCAAATGGGTTTGCAACTCCGCGCTCAGTGACTCAATGCTAGCTTCCAATTCAGCGACTTCATCTTTGGCCATTTCCTGAATGTCCGGGTCGCTATCCTCGAGCATTAATTTTGCTTCTTCTAAGTCTGAAGTAGCGCTTTCAAACTTTTGATAGCAAAGCACGACAGGTTCAATTTCGGCATATTCGATGGAGTAACCACGAAACAGCTCCTGGTCGGCAATCACCTCACTATCGCTCAGTAGATGACCTAGCTCGTCGTAACGCTCTAGGAGTTGTTCCAGTTTTACTTTTAGTGAAGCTTTCATTTTTATACTACGGTGATGTTACGGCTCAAGGTCGAACAGGTCGTTGATGGCGCCCAGGATATCTTCCCGACCGTCGGCTTTAGCCTGTTTCATCTGGACACTGGGGTTATGAATAATCTTGTTGGTGAGTTGGTTGGCGAGGCCGGTTAAGACGTCAACAGGGTCCTCACCCTTCTCCAGGCGCTTTAGGGCTTTTGCCAATTCCGCCTGTTTAATACTTTCGTGTTTCTGACGGAATTTTACCAAAATATCAGTGATTTCGCGTGATTTATCCTCGCGGGAAAATTCCACCACCGCGGTTTGAATCATTGCTTCAGCGGCGGTGGCTGCCTCGGCACGGGTTGAGAGATTGTCAGCGATGATTTGCTGCAAGTCATCAATGGAATACAAATAAACATCGCGTAATTCATTCACTTCTGGCTCGATATCCCGTGGTACAGCAAGGTCCACCATAAAGATCGGTCGGTGGCGACGAGCTTTTAAAGCGCGCTCCGCCATGCCTTTGCCAATGATCGGCAAATCGCTGGCAGTGGATGTGATGACAATGTCAGCATCGAGCAACTGATTGGGTAAGTCATTTAAAATGGTGGCGACGCCGCCCACCTCATTGGCCAAAGCCAGGGCGTTTTGAATGGTGCGGTTGGCAATGACCAGTTGCTGGACGCCCGCTGCCTGCAGGTGTCTGGCGACGATTTCAATGGTTTCACCTGCACCGACCAACAGTGCCCGGCAAGTCTTGAGATCAGCAAACAATTGGTTGGCCAGATCTACAGCAGTGGAAGCTGCCGACACGGTGCTTTCACCAATGGCGGTTTCGGTCCGAACCGACTTGGCCACCCGGTAAGTATTCTGTGAGATGCGATGCAACTGTTGACCCATCACTTTGTAAGTCGCGGCGGTATTAAAACTATCTTTCAGCTGGCCAAGAATTTGCGGTTCACCAAGAATCATCGAATCCAGACCAATGGCGACCCTCATTAGATGAGCAAGCGCGGCATCACCCTGATGCCGATAAATAGAGGCATCCAGAAGTTGTTGGGGTTCCTGATGGTACTCCGCCAGCCAATGGGCCAGAAACTCCGCTTGGTCTGGCTCGGTGATCGCATAGATTTCAGTGCGATTACAGGTGCTCAAGATGCTCACTTCATCAATCGATTGCTGGCTCGCCAGATCCTGCAGCGCCGGGCCTAGCTGTTCCGGTGTAAAGGCAATCTTCTCCCGCAACGCAACCGGTGCGGTTTGATGATTGACGCCTACAATGATTAATTCCATGTGGTGCTGTGCTCATCGGCCCCTTTTTGGGAACGATTTGGTGACTTTGCTTGTCTCGTATAAGTAGAATGATTTGAACCAGGTAACGAGGTTTTACGCTCAGGCCCAAACCGCCTATTGTACGTTGCTTGGCAAAGTGAATATACCTGCAGTCAAGCCGTGGTCACGAAAAGCGTTGCTTAACCTGGTTGCGAGGGGTTGAATCAGATCCCTCAGGGCCCCGCGGATGTGCCACACTGCATCAGGTACCAAGTATTTTTATAGGCATATTGTGACGGCATTTTTAGAAAACAGATTGTCCTTTAGTTTATTGCTGATTGTCCTTTTGGCTAGCGGTTGTGCGACCACGCCAAATACCTCCCCAGAAGGAACCGAGGAAATCAGCACTGTGGCTGCAGCGACAGAGCCAGAGCCCCCTGCAGCGCCAGCTCGCAAAGCCCCGCCAAAACCAAATGACTATCCGGTAGAGCCATTTCCGGAAGATTCCATGTACCAACTGCTGGTAGCAGAAGTTGCCGGTTACCGCGGCCAGTACGATGTGGCCCTGGAAAAGTACGTCAAGATGGCCCAGGAGACCCGTGATGCTGGTGTTGCCGCCCGCGCGACTCGTCTTGCGAGCTATCTAAAGCAGGAGCAAATTGCCCTGGAAACAGCGCAAATCTGGGCTGAGGCAGAGCCGGAAAGTCTTGAAGCGCATCGTCATGCAGCAGAGCTGCTGGTGCGGGCCGGCCAGCTTGAGCAAGCGATTTTGCACATGGAAGCTGTGAAGAACCTTGGCGGCCTGGCGAATTTTGATGTATTTGCCTATCGCGCTGCCAATCTCGATGATGCTGGCCGCGCGGCCTTACTCACTGCTGTGACTCGTATGCTGGAGCGCTATCCCGATGACGAACAACTGATGTTCGCCAAAGCAGTGCTGCTGGAGCAAAAAGGCGATATGGAGGGAACCCTCGAGCTTGCCGACCGCCTATTGCAATTAAGCGAAAACATCAATGTCGTGATCCTCAAGGTAAACGCCCTGCGTGACCTAAACCGCAATGATGATGCTCTGGCGTTTCTTGCGGAAACCATTGGCAGCTTTCAGCAGGAAGAAACTGAATCCCGGCGCGATACCTTGAAGCGTTTACGGTTAATTTATGCACGTTTCCTGTTTGAGGGGGAGCGTCTGGATGACGCCAAGGCGCAGTATCAAGTGGTCCTGCAGGAGTCGCCTAACGACGGCGACATCTTGTTTGCCCTGGCGCTGATTGCCATGGAGCAAGAAGATGACAACGCTGCGCGGGATTATTTAAATCAAATGATCCGCTGGAATCGGCGAGTGGGAGAAGCCCGTTACTACCTTGGCACCATCGCCGAGAAGAACGAGGAATTTGAGTTGGCCATCCGCGAGTTCAAACAAGTAGGGCGGGGTTACGAGTTTTTGCCCGCCCAGGGCCGGATAGCCAGACTGCTGCTCGATCAAGGCCGGGCTGATGAAATGCGCGAGCATCTGGCGAATCTGCGCGCAGAAAACCCCGAGCGGGCGGCGCAACTCACCATGATTGAAGCCCAGGCTTTTTATGATCGTGGCCAGCAAGAAGAAGTGTTTGCCATTATGGATAAGGCGTTGGAAGCGGATCCGGATAATGTCGATATGCTCTACTTCCGGGCTATGAGTGGCGAAGAGTTTGGTCGTCTGGATATTCTTGAGCGTGATCTAGGTCGGATTATTGACAATGACCCGGACAATGCAGATGCTTTAAATGCCCTTGGCTATACCCTGACGGATCGCACTGATCGGCATGAAGAAGCCCTTGAGTTAATTGAGCGGGCCCTGGCAATTAAACCTAACGAGGCGGCATTTATTGATAGCCTGGGCTGGGTCCATTATCGACTTGAGAATTTCGAATTGGCCATCAAGCATCTGCGCCGTGCCCTTGAGCTGTTTCAAAACGACGAGGTAGCTGCGCATCTGGGCGAGGCGCTGTGGGCCGCAGGTAATCGTGAAGAAGCCAAAGAAGTCTGGAACAAGGCGCTAGAACTCGCGCCTGACAGTGAAATCCTACTTGAGGTGATCAAGAAATTTACATCACCTTAAGAGTCTGGCTGTTGATGTTGAGCGTGGCCATGTTGGCCAGTTGTCACAGCATTGATCAGAATTTACCCGCGGATTGGGCCATGCAAGGCACCATGATCATTCGCACGCCTGCCCAGGCAGAGCGGGTTAATATTGCCTGGCGGCAATTCCAAGGTGAATCTGAGATATTACTTACAGGCCCTCTGGGAGCCTCCCTGGCGCGTATTAGCGCGGTAGAGGCGGGGTATCGCCTGGAGCGACCTGGCGAGGCGGATCTGGCTGCGCCGGATTTAGAGAGCCTGGTGGCGCTAGCGGTGGGTTTGCAATTGCCTGTCACCGCTGTTGTGCCAATTTTGTCCGGGGACCAGCGCCGTGCAGAATCAGGTTCGTGGCGCCTAAATACCGTGAAGGTTGATGACACAGGGAGAGCAGAACGGATTGAAATTCAGGGCCCAGAAGCCTCGATCCGGCTCTCGATTCGCTCATGGCGTTAAGCTTCCCCACCACCCTGGCAGCGCCAGCCAAAATCAATTTATGCTTGCGGATTGTCGGCCGCCGCCAGGATGGTTATCACAACCTGCAAACTGCCTTTCAGCTCCTCGATCTAGCCGATACCTTGACCTTCCAGGCCGCAGAGCGTTTATCGGTTGCTGGTGTGCCGGACGTTGCTGTATCAGATAACCTGATTGTGCGCGCTGCGAGACTGCTGGAATCCCATGCCAAGAGGCCAGCAGGCGCAGAGATTACGGTGAACAAAGTAATTCCAATGGGTGCCGGGTTAGGCGGCGGTAGCTCCAATGCAGCAACGGCGCTGGTGGGCCTAAATGAGCTGTGGCAATGCGGCCTGACGGTGGCGGAATTGAGCGAGCTGGGTCGGCAATTAGGTGCAGATGTGCCGGTGTTTGTTCAGGGCCACTCCGCCTGGGGAGAAGGCGTGGGTGAAGCATTAACGCCGCTAGAGCTGCCAGAACAAGCCTATTTGCTGATTTATCCCAATTGCCATGTGCCCACTGCCGAAATCTTTACGCATCCGGATTTGACACGGGACTCATCAGCCATCACAATAGCGCGCTTTTTGAGCCTCGGGGCAGGTAACGATTGCGAAAGCATTGTTTGCCAGTTGTACCCAGAGGTGGGCAAGGCCTTGAATTGGTTACGCAATTTTGGACCTGCTAAAATGACTGGTACAGGTTCCACGGTTTTTTTACCTTGCGAATCCGTGACAGACGCGGAGCAAATCAAAGCAAAGGTGCCAGCCAGCTGGCTCGCCATTGTGGTCTCCGGTGTTAACCAGTCAAAACTAATATCTGATCTACAATCAGGTAGCTAAGCGTTGGGGCGTCGCCAAGTTGGTAAGGCCCGAGGTTTTGATCCTCGTATGCGCAGGTTCGAGTCCTGCCGCCCCAGCCATTATTTTAAAGAAGGTATCTAACCGCCGGGCGCTACGGTCGCAGTAGTTCCCGGCATTTTTGTCTTAAATCTCTCTTAAAATAAGAGAAGGAGAACTCAAGATGGCGAGTGATTTCGAGCTGAGCGCTCAATTACGAACCGACCTAGGGAAAGGTGCGAGCCGCCGCCTACGTCGTTTAGCTGATCTGGTTCCTGCAGTGCTGTACGGCGCCAACCAGGACCCAGTGTCACTATCAATAGCCCACAAGGACTTACACAAGTCTTGTGAAAACGAGGCATTCTTTGCCCACATCATTAGCTTGAATGTGGATGGTAAAAAAGAAAACGCCATCATCAAGGATCTGCAGCGTCATCCGGCCAAAGACCGCATCATGCACGCAGACTTCCAGCGAGTTCGAATGGACGTTGCGATCAGCGTTGAAGTCCCTTTCCACTTCACTAACGAAGAAAAGTGTGTGGGTGTTAAGCAGGAAGGCGGTACGGTTTCTCATACCATGAGTACAGTTCAAATCAGCTGTCTACCAGGTGACCTACCTGAGTACATCGAAGTTGACGTGGAAGCCCTGGCGATTGGTGATGCGATTCACTTAAGTGAATTAAAACTTCCTGAAGGCGTTACCATCCCTGAGCTGGAACTCGGCGAAGACCACGATCAGGTGGTTGTTACTGTAATCGCGACCCGTGCCACCATCGAAGAAGATGAAGATTCAGAAGCAGGTGAAGCCGCTGAGTCTGGTGGCGGCGATAGCGCTGACAGCGAGTCTTCAGACTCCGACGACTAAGAGGCGCTGCCCATGAGCTTGCCACTTAAGCTCATTGTTGGGATCGGCAATCCAGGAGAGCAATACGCGCGAACCAGGCACAATGTTGGTGTCTGGTTCGTTGCTCGTTTTGCTGAGCAACAAGGCGCAACTTTCTCTGAGCAAAAGAAGTTCTTTGGCCGCATTGCCACCGTGCAATACGGTGAACAAGAACTGCGCCTGCTGTTGCCCAATACCTATATGAATGAAAGTGGCAAATCTGTCGGTGCAGTGGCGAACTTTTTTAAGTATCAACCAGAAGAAATTCTGGTGGCACAGGACGAACTCGATCTTGCTACTGGTTTGATCAAGTTCAAGCAGGGCGGCGGTCTTGCAGGACACAACGGTCTACGCAGTATCACCAAAAGCCTTGGCGGCAGTCAGGACTATAATCGTTTAAGAATTGGCGTTGGCCACCCGGGTGATAAGTCCCAGGTAACCGGGCATGTTCTGGGTAAGGTTTCAAAAGCAGACGAGCAGGTCATCAACGCCTGTATTGATGAAGCGCTTTACACTTTGCCAACGGCCATAAAAGGTGATTGGGAAAACGCCATGAATCAGCTCAACGGTTTCAAGGTTGAGTCACACCGATAACAGTTAGGGAATAGCTATGGGCTTTAATTGCGGTATTGTCGGGTTGCCAAATGTCGGCAAGTCCACCTTGTTCAATGCGCTTACCAAGGCGGGTATTGCTGCGGAAAACTTTCCTTTCTGCACCATCGAGCCTAATTCCGGTGTGGTTGCGATGCCTGACCCGCGCTTGCAGCAGCTTGCCGATATCGTAAATCCCAAGAGCATTATTCCCACCTCCATGGAGTTTGTGGACATTGCCGGCCTGGTGGAAGGGGCATCCAAAGGTGAAGGTCTGGGTAACCAATTTTTGGCAAATATTCGTGAGACTGACGCCATTGCCCACGTGGTGCGCTGTTTTGAAGATGAAAATGTCACTCACGTTTCTAACAGTATTGATCCGGCGCGTGATATTGAAGTGATCGATACCGAGCTGCAGCTTGCGGACCTCGACACCATTGCCAAAGGTATTGAGCGTTTCACGCGAGTAGCCAAGAGCGGCGACAAAGAAGCGATTGCGAATAAGGCATTTTTGGAATCCCTGCAAGAACACATTAACAACGGTAATCCTGCTCGAACTGCCACCATCACCGATGAGCAAAAGCCAATCCTCAAAGAGTTGCACCTCATTACCATGAAGCCAGTTTTGTACATTGCTAACGTCGATGAGGATGGCTTTGAAAATAACCCGCATCTAGATGCAGTAAAGGCTATTGCCGAGGCGCAGGGTTCGGAAGTCGTGGTGATTTGTAACAAGCTGGAAGCTGAAATTGCAGAGCTTGAAGACGAAGAGAAGTTGGAGTTCTTGAGCGACTTAGGCATGGAAGAACCTGGGCTGGATCGAGTCATTCGCGCAGGATACAAATTGTTAGGCTTGCAGACCTATTTCACTGCTGGCGAAAAAGAAGTTCGCGCCTGGACTGTGAAGCAACAGGCCACAGCTCCGCAGGCTGCGGGAGTGATCCACACTGACTTTGAAAAGGGCTTTATCCGCGCCGAAGTAGTGGGCTTTGATGACTATGTGGCAAACAACGGAGAAGCAGGCGCAAAGGACGCGGGTAAGTGGCGTTTAGAGGGTAAGGAATACCTCGTCAAAGACGGCGATGTGATCCACTTCCGCTTTAACGTCTAGCGTCTTATGCAGTTTGTGGTTCACGCCAGGTTACCCAGGCCCAACGGGTCAGCATGGCGAGTGCCGGCACAGCAACCAGAGTAAACAGAAAAAAACCATAACTGTGCACTTCAATCGCTACTGTCACGAACAGAGCGTAGACACCGGCAAGCAAAAAGTTACTCAGCAGGGTCGCACAGAGAAATTTGATCAGCGGGTAGCGGTGATAACCCGCCGCCATGACACTCAGTTCGGCAATAATGGGGATACCTCTGGCCACAACCAGGGTTAGAAAGCCGTATCTGGCGAGATCAAAAGTGAGCTTACGAAAAGCTGAATCACTATAGAAACGGTCAAACAGCGCTTTACGAAAGTAGTAGCCAAACCCGTAGCCTAAAATGCACCCCAGGCTTAAACCCGCAAACACCATCAGAAACCCTGCCACAGGACCAAGGTAGAGCATTGCCGAGGTGTTCACAAAGCTTGATGGTACCGGCAGGATCACATCCAGGGTCAGCAAACTGATGGTAAGCATGGCGATTTCTTGCTGATGCTCCCCTGCGACAACCTGCTCGGTGAGCAAGTCCAGGTCATCGCCAAAAAATACAAAAGGCACGATGATTAACATCAGAAAGCACAGATGTGCGGCGATGACTAAATGCCTTTCTTCAACAAAAAAACCTTTCATGATGTCCTATTGCCCAACTACACAAGCTGTCTGGCCAACAAGCGCCATCATTGGTTAGGGATTGAGCTGAAACCAATTGCCGTGATGGTGCCTGGATTGCCGTATTGACCATCATAGCACCCGTCATTGAAAGGGATGCTAGAGCGCTGCCTTTATCACCGTTCGATAGTGCTGGTCATTCGGTGCTGCTTTGATCAAACCCCGGGCTTTCATGGCAAATTATCATTCAAATCAAGGCTGTAGCTTGACAACCAGCAGCCGAAAATGGAGAATTCGCGTCCTCTCGAGCAGCGTGCTTGAGAAGCGGCCCCTCAAAACTTTGTACACGAAGTTTCTGTCGGCGGCCATGTTTGCGCAAGGCGCAAGCCATGTCCTATGTGGCTACGTAGCTCAGCTGGTTAGAGCACAGCATTCATAATGCTGGGGTCGGTGGTTCAAGTCCACCCGTAGCTACCAAATTCATTTCGCTACGCGAAATGAATGCGCGGCAGCCAATTCGCCGCAGGCGAAATGGGGGCTCTACCGGCTCTACCCACTTAGGCTGGCTCTACCCACGGCTCTACCCACTTAACGGGGGATAACCCGTATTCATCTCACTGATACTCGATTGATAACTGGTGCGCCAGCCCGGTCCGACCAGCCACAGTGAGTATGTCAGTCATTCCTAAAGTTCGCAGCCTCGTTGGACTGGACGCGTTGCCTGGACTATTCGAAATTGATAGTTTGAATTCACTATAGTTCGCGCAATAAAGAATCACTATGTCTCAGTACATGACACTCAAGCAAAGAAGACGTTACCGGGAGCTAAGGGATCAGTTCGACCAACTCCAGCCGAAACTGCCGCCCATTGACTACGAGCCCGGGAGTGATCCTGAGCGAGATGATGATTATCGCGCTGCAGTTGAAATGTTTAATCAGGTGATTGAAGAAATGCACGCCATTGAGGAAGCGTCAAAAGGGAACTGATTGCTCTGTGCACTCTATAGAGAAGAGGTTCTACCCACATAGTGGGGCATGACCTGCATTCATTGTTCTAACTCTCGTTCGATAACTGGTGCACTCGCTCCAAAGCCAGAATATGACTCGCCCGACCAGGCATGTTTCGTCGGTGATGCAGATGGGCAAAAAGTCGAAGCCGAATATTGAAACGAAAGAAAGCCGTAGGAATTAACGGTTGTTAGCGACCTTTTGATCTCTGAGCCAGCTACTCTTGCTTGTAAATGTTCAATTGCACGGTGGCCGCGGTGGCTTCTGCGTGGTTATG
Organism: Pseudomonadales bacterium; assembly: GCA_046290215.1. GTDB lineage: Bacteria > Pseudomonadota > Gammaproteobacteria > Pseudomonadales > Azotimanducaceae > JAHRVQ01. The sequence continues at coordinate 17,964 of JBKAGC010000047.1, forward strand.
ATCATTGAGTTTCATGAGCAGTTAGCGACGGCACGTTGATTGGCAGTGTAGGTGCCCTTGGTGAGGCGACTGCAGTTATCCAGACGTTTGCCGAGGAGAATTCAACTGGGGCTGGGTCGTTTGGAGCACGGGTTGTCAGATTGGCACGCTGAGGTGTTATTCTGTTGCCATGGACAAAGTCCCCCAGATCACCAGTGACATACAGCAAAACGGCTATGCAGTACTGCCGGGCTTGCTAGACGCACAATGGATCGAACGCTTAAAACGCGAAGAACAGCGTTTTACCAGGCAAAAGGTCGGTCCTTTGGGCGTTCAACTCCAACTTGCAGATCAGTCTGCCGCCATTAGGGAATTTATACAGCAGGGCCCACAGTTACCCATAGTGATAGAGGTGTTGGGTCCTGATGTGTGTTACACCCATCAGCAGTTCATTACGAAACACCCCGATGAGAAGCAACGCACAGAAATTCCCTGGCATCAGGATAATGGCTTCGGCCGCCTTGAACCGCCGCGGGACCTAACGGTTTGGATTACTCTGGATGATTGTGACGAGTCAAATGGTTGCCTTTGGGTTCTGCCAGGTTCGCATCGACTCGGGCTACTAACACATCACCAGAAATTCGGACTTATGGCAGCGGATACTGAGACACAAGGCGAGGGCGTTGCTTTACCACTTAAGGCTGGTGATGGGGTTATCTTTGGTGGTTTGTTGTTACATCGCTCACTGGCTAACAGCACCGACAAGCCGCGAGTAGCAATGTAT
>JBKAGC010000048.1:0-18301 GCA_046290215.1 Pseudomonadales bacterium
GTGGGGTGAACACCCTCGGCATCCTGACGGCACCGGGACATGAGTTCGATTTGCAGAAAGTGCAGCGGGTCCGTGTATGGGTTACGCAGTTCTAACGAACGTTTAATACTTGGCTGACGTTCCAGTAAAGATGATTGCTGGGTAATATCGAGAATGTTCTGTACCAGTGACTCCATGCGCTCGGCAAACTCTTTGCCAAAGCCTCGTAGCTTTTCTTCCACCAGCACCTGGTCATAGTGGCTGGCAATGTCCGCATCCACCTTCGATAACACCATTTCCAACATCCCAAGTTGGGTTTGGAAAAACGGCCACTCGCTAATCATTTCTTTCAGCACATGCAGGTCTTTGCCTTCCATATGCTGTTTAAAGCCCTCATCGGTGCCCAGCCAGGCCGGTAACATGAGGCGCTTTTGGGTCCAGGCAAACACCCAGGGAATGGCGCGTAAATCTTCAATACCTACAGAGTGCTGATTGGTGCGCCGGGCTGGCCGACTGCCCAGGGCCAGTTGGGTGAGTTCGCGCTCTGGTGTGCTTTGATTAAAAAAGGCGACAAACTCTGGGTTGTCGCGAACCGAGGCGCGGTAACTCTGGCATGCGGTATCCGCCATGCGATCCATTAAACGCCGCCAGTTTTCCCGTGGTTTTGGTGGCGGCAACAAGGTTGCCTCGATGGTCGCGCTTAAGGTCAAGTCCAGGCTATTTAAGGCGAGCGCAGCAGAACCATATTTGAAGCGAATCACCTCACCTTGTTCTGTGACGCGCATACTGCCTTTTACCGAACCCGGTGGCTGCGAAAGAATGGCTTCTCGAGCCGGTGCACCGCCGCGACCCACGGTACCGCCGCGGCCATGGAACAGGGTGAGTTTGACATCATATTTTTCACTCACCGCCACAAGATCTTCTTGCGCCCGATATTGCGCCCAGGCGGCAGCCATTTGTCCGGCATCTTTCGCTGAATCGGAATAACCAATCATGACCTGCTGTTGACCATCGATGTAATTGGTATACCAGGGAATGCGCAGGAGACGTTCTAAGGTCCAGGCAGCGTTTTCCAGATCGTCCAAAGTCTCAAACAGAGGCACAATTGGGATAGGTACAGTTAGGCCGAGCTTGCGTAGCAAGAGAACAACTGCCAGAACGTCGGATGGGTTTTTTGCCATGGAGATAATGTAGCTGGATATCCCCTCAGCCTGACTGTTGGCAACCAACTCAAAGGTGTCCAGAGTTTCCTGAATTGCTGGCGGCGGTGTAAAGGCATCTGGAATGAGTGGCCGTTTGCTCTCGAGTTCCGCTACAAGAAATTCTTGCCGGGCTGTTTCTGGCCACTCCATATAGCTGCCAAGATCCAGATATTGAGTCAGCGCGTCCAGCAACTCCGTGTGTTTGTCGGCATTCTGACGAATGTCCAGGTCCACCAGGGTGACACCAAAGGCCGCAACTCGAACTAGCGTTTCTTTGAGCAAACCCTCAGCAATAATTTCCATGCCACAGCTGATCAGTGAGTCGTAGCAAACCTTAAGAGGATGAAACAATTCTTTGCGGGTCATGATCGCCTCAGGTGGCGCTGCTTTGCCAGAGATAGACCATTGCCGGGTGACGATGAGCCGTTCCCGTAATTTACGCAGCAAAACCCGGTAAGGCTCATGGCTCTCTTCGCCGCAAAGGGCTTTAACTTCATCGCTACACTGGCTCATGGAAAGTTGCGATAGCAGTTCATCGATGTCTCGCAAATAAAGGTCAGCCGCCATCCATCTGGCAAGGCGATTGACTTCCTCGGTGACCACGGCCGTGACATTGGGATTACCATCGCGGTCTCCGCCCATCCATGACGACACGCGAATGGGTGAAGTGTTTAGAGGTAGAGACTGGCCTGTGTGTTCTTCCAGGAGTTGATTCAGGCCTTTCCAGATTCGCGGAATCGCATCCCAGAATGAATATTCAATCACCGCGTAGCCCCATTTCGCCTCGTCCTGCGGCGTGGGTCGTTCGGTGCGTATTTCGTCGGTGTACCAGACCTCGGCAATGAGTCTTTCCAGTTGACGACGATCCTTGGCTTCGAGCTCGGTTTCTTCATTTACCAGCTCGAGTTGCGCTGCTATGCGGTTGTACTTTTGAATCAGGGTACGGCGGGTAATTTCCGTTGGGTGCGCTGTTAACACCAGGTCACACTGGATCTGGCTAATGGCGGCAAAGATATCTTGTTTGTCCAGATCCTGCTCTTTGAGGCGCTCAAAAACACCTTGCAGATAAGATACTTCTGGGAAGGGCGCGTTACGCTCAGCGGTTGTTTCAGCTTGCTCGACGATATTGGCGAGATTCAAAAATTGGTTAAACGCCCGGGCAACACTAATCATTTCGGCATCGCTAAGGTTGCGCAGTACTGCTTGCAGTTGACGATCGCTGTCTGGATCCGAGCGGCGATTTTTCGCCAGGCTACGAATCTCCTCAATCTTGTTGAGAAACTCCATGCCGTGCTGGTCGGTCATGGTTTCGCCCAATAGCTCTCCCAGGACCCTGACCCTGTGTCGTGATCGTCTCGAAATGAGTTCGTCCATGGCCGTCTCCTACAACTAATTGGCGTGCGAACTTTGCCTCGAAAAGTTAGAGTATAACGCTGATTGAGGGGACAAGGGGTAAATCCACATTGGAAAAGATGTACGACATGGCCGGTAAGGTGGTGTTAATCACCGGGGGTAGTAGAGGTTTAGGTAAGGCGATGGCGCTTGGTTTTGCTAAACAAGGGGCCAATGTGGCCATTGTGAGTCGCAAGCTTGAGGTTTGTGAGGAAACCGCCAAAGAGGTTGCTGCGCTTGGTGTTGAGGCATTTCCTTACGCAGCCCATGCAGCCGATTGGGAGCAGCTTGGCGAGATGGCCGATGCGGTTTATGAGCGTTTTGGCAAAGTGGATGTGCTGGTCAACAATGCTGGTATGTCACCGTTGTATCCGTCATTGGACGAAATTTCCGAAGAATTGTTCGATAAAATCATCGGTGTGAATCTAAAAGGGCCGTTTCGCTTGAGTGCGAAGATTGGCGCTCGCATGGCTGCTGGTGATGGCGGCTCGATTATTAATATCAGCAGCACCGCATCGGTGAATAGAAGCCCAAACAGTGAACCGTATGGTGCAGCAAAAGCAGGGCTCAACGCCCTGACGCGATCTTTTGCCGATGCCTATGGGCCGAAGGTGCGGGTGAATTGCATAATGGCTGGGCCATTTTTAACAGACATATCCAAGGCCTGGGACTTAGAGGCATTTAATGAGCGGGCAAAAGCAACCATCCCATTGCAGCGCGGTGGTGAGCCGGAAGAAATTGTTGGCGCAGCGTTGTATCTCGCCAGCGATACCGCCAGTTACACCACGGGCGCTATTCTCGCCGTGGACGGTGGGTCACACTAAATTTTTCAATTGATCGGGGGAGAACACAATGAGTGAAGCAAGAGCGAAGTTTAGACGGTTTGATGAATGTACCCAGGAAGACATGGATATTATTGGTAAGCATATGGCGGGCTTCCGCGATGAACTGCCAAAAAGAGTCCTGGATCACCTAAAACTTTTGAACGGTGACTATGGTGGTTTTAATGTTGACCGACTGGAACACAGCTTACAAACCGCAACCAGGGCTTACCGTGATGGTCGTGATGAAGAATATGTGGTGTGTGCGCTATTGCATGATATTGGCGATACCCTTGGGCCATACAATCATGGTGCGGTGGCAGCGGCGATCCTCAAGCCCTTCATATCTGACGCGAACCTGTGGCTGTTAGAGAATCACACGGCGTTTCAGGGTTATTACTTTTTTGAGTTTATCGGGGCAGACAAAAATGCCCGGGAGAAATTCAAAGATCACCCGCATTATGAGTACACCAAAGAATTTATCGAAAAGTACGATATGCCAGCATTCGATGAGAACTACGACACCATGAAGCTCGAGGAGTTTGAACCCATGGTGCAGCGAGTGTTGACCACACCGCGGTCAAGAAAATAATCGCGGTTGAAAAAGAATTGCGCCGCAGTTAAGCGGCGCAAGCTAGCTCAAAACCCCGCGATATGATTAGCGAAACTCCAATCCGTCAAAGTCGCCAGATTCCCGCCAGGCCTGCAGATACTTAAAGTAGGCTGTGGCACCTTCTGGATATCCGACGTTATAACGAGCGGCTGGACCAGGATCTTGTCCCTCATTGTTGTAATACCCAGGTGTGCAATCTGGCGCACCGGTCATACGGCCAGGATTCTGTAAGATTTTTTCAATCCAGGCATCTTCAGCGGCCTGGCTCACCTCAATTTCTTTATAGTCATTGTCTACTGCATGCTTGATGATCATGGCAATGGTCTTGCCGGACTCAGTAAGGTTGTGAGGCACATTGGATATCAGGTTTGCACCCTGGGTAGGCTGAACAATAAAGGCATTAGGAAAGCCGTGAACATGAGTGCCGTGCTTGGTACGCATACCCTCGGCCCATTTCTCTGACAACTTTAAGCCGTCTCGGCCTACCATGTCGTAGCCGGCGCGACGTTTGTATTCTGTGCCGACCTCGAAGCCTGAGGCGTAGATAATGCAGTCAAGCTCGTACTCTTTACCGGCAACTACACAACCTTTCGCAGTGATTTTTTCGACACCTTTACCGTCGGTATCAATCAGGCGCGTTGCGGGTTCATTAAACGCTTGCAAATATTCGTCATGAAAACATGGGCGTTTACAGAGCTGGCGATACCAGGCTTTGAGTTTCTCGGCAGTTTCCTTGTCTTCAACAATTTCTTCAGCGCGGCGGCGAATCTCTTCCATTTTCTCGAAGTCCGAATCCTCGTAGGCTGCCAACATATTAGCAGGGGTGCGCTGATCTTGTGGTAGCGCCATGATTTTTTCCCGGATGCGTCGCGACAGTTCGGTCCAGCCATCCATTACGAGATCTTCAGTGGCAGGGCCACCGGCCTGATTCGACGTGAAGTTTTCTAGCCAGCGCTGCTGCCAGCCCTCAGTTGCGATGGTCTTGAACCACTCTGGATCGGTGGGTTTATTATCGCGGACATCAATAGAGGAGGGCGTGCGTTGGAATACGTACAGCTCTTTACAGGCGCGTGCTAGATGGGGCACACATTGCACGGCGGTTGCGCCGGTGCCGATAATACCAACCCGCTTGTCTTTGAGCTTATCCAGTGGCGCGCCCTCTGGGTCGCCGCCGGTGTAGTCGTAATCCCAGCGGCTGGTATGGAATGAGTGTCCTTTGAAATCTTCAATGCCAGGAATGCCCGGTAGTTTCGGCACGTGCAGAGGGCCGGTACCCATTGCCAGGTACTGTGCGGTAAAGGCGTCACCGCGATTGGTCTTAATCAGCCAGCAAGATTTATCCTCTTGCCACTCCAGGGCTTTGACCTCGGTATGAAACAGCGCGCCGTTGTATAGGTCGTACTGTTCGCCAATGCGTTTGCACTGGGCCAAAATCTCCGGTGCGTGGGCGTATTTCTCAGTGGGCATATGCCCGGTTTCTTCTAGTAACGGCATATAAACGAATGAGGCCGTGTCGCATTGGGCACCGGGGTAGCGATTCCAGTACCAGGTGCCACCAAAATCACCGCCTTTTTCGATAATCCGGACGTCGGTGATGCCTTGTTCTTTAAGCCGGGCGCCAGTGACTAGCCCAGCAAAGCCCCCGCCAATAAATGCTACCTGAACATGATCGGTGAGGGGTTCGCGTTCCTGAAAGGGTGTGTATGGATCTTCTAGGTAGTGCGCTAGTTGACCTTCAATGCGCAGATACTGGGCGTTGCCGTCTGCGCGTAAGCGCTTGTCTCGCTCTGCAATATACTTTTTCTTCAGAGCTTCTTTATCTACAGAAATACCCATTGTGTTTGTCTTCCCCCTCCAAATGTAATGTTTTACATTATGAATAAGGTAAGGGCTTGGCAAGTAGCAATTAGGGCCATTCGTAAAAGTGATAGTGGTGTAGAAGTGGCCGCCGCAGAGACCGAAAGTACGGGGAGTATTTAGTGACCCGCTGGAACCATCGCCAGGGTTAAGCGTGACTCGCACACCAGTTCGTCATCTTCATTGCGAATCTCTACCCGCCAGACCTGAGAGCGTGAGCCCATGTGAACGGGCCGCGCCATAGCGGTCACGAGACCTGAATTGACCGCGCTAATGTGATTGGCATTGATCTCCATACAGACGCAGCGTTCGCGGCTTAGATCAATGCAGGCATTGCCGCCAAGGGTGCCAAGGGTTTCGGCAAGGCTGAGAGACGCACCGCCGTGCAAGAGTCCGGATCCCTCGGAGGTTTGCGCCGTTAGGGCCATGGTGGCGACAACAAAATCCTCGCCAACGTGGGTGACTTTAATGCCAAGATGAGTCGCCAGCGAGTCCTGTAGCTTGTCATTCAACATCGCACTCGTGGGTGTTTTAAACCAAATCGACATGGTTGTTCTGATTTACCTATAAGTTATAACCAGTTCGGTAACATGGTCAGGGTGTGAATCGTAAATCCAGCAAGCCCGCCGACAATGGTGCCATTGATACGAATAAACTGCAGATCCTTACCAATCTGTAACTCTATCCGCTCTGAGGTAACCACAGGGTCCCAGCTTTCAATGGTTTCTGAGATCAAGCTGGCGACTTCATGCCCGTAAGACCGAATGAGATAGCGGGCAGTTTCATCTGCCCAACCATCGATTTTGTCCGCCAGCTCCGGATCAGCTTGTACCGACTCGCCAAATTTAATCACCGCGTCACGGATCGCCTCTTTAAGCTCGCCGTCAGGATTCTCACTTTGTTCCAGTAATGCTGTTTTAATATCATCCCATAAGGAATGGGTAAAGTCTCGCAAAGCACTCTCGTTTAATAAATCCTCTTTTAGAGCGACCTCTTTCTCGCGGATTTCCTCCGAGTGTTTTAGATCCTCCATGAACTCATTGCTCATCTGCATCATGCGCACACGTACCGGGTGGTAAATGTCCATTTGCATTTCATATAGGGTTTTACTCACGCCGCGAACGATTTTGTGATACACCGCTTTATCCAGAGAACTGGGGAACCACCAGGGGGTCTCTTGTTGGACTTTTTCCCGAATGTCGTCGTCGCTGTCTTCTAATAAACTCTGGCCAATCTTAACGAAGGCGTCGAACAAATCTTGCTGGCGCCGCCCTGAGGTAATAAACGTTAGAAGGTCACCGATCATGGGGGCAAATGACGTAGAGCGGATCTTGCCTTCAACTTTGGATTCAATCAGGTGCTGAATGTCTTTGTCATTCATGACTTTAACCACGCCGCTCAGACCCGCCGTTACCTGCTCGGCAATGGCGTCGGCGTTTTCTGGGGCGACAATCCACTCTGCGACCCGGCGGCTGAGTTTCATGGAGCGCACCTTCTCAGAAATCACATCTTCAGAAAGAAAGTTCTGCTGCACAAACTCGCCAAACTGCTCGGCAATGCTATCTTTGCGTCTGGGGATAATTGCCGTGTGGGGGATTTTTAAGCCCAGGGGATGACGAAACAGTGCCGTGACCGCAAACCAGTCTGCTAGAGCCCCCACCATGGCGGCTTCAGCCGTGGCTTCAACAAAGCCGAGCCAGACAAACTCGCCATGAAAGATGCGCGAGCCAATATAGATCACTGTCATCAACACCAGCAGACCCGTGGCAGTGCGCTTCATGCGCGCCAATTCCTGGGCCTTCTGTATCTCTGTGGCGGTGTTAAGTTGCAAAGCGGGGTCCCCGTGCAAGATGTGTTGTGCGCAGGCCATCATAAACGATCAATCGCCTGTAGTAGGACGCAGTTTCGTCAGGCTTGGTTTATCCTGACGCAAACTTCACAATACCTACTATTAAACATATGGGCAGTGGCACAACAATTAAAGGAAGCTTATGAACACATTTGATATGACCGGCAAGCATGTAGCAATCACCGGTGCCTCTTCTGGCTTTGGGTCTCATTTTGCAGGTGTGTTGGCAGAAGCCGGTGCAGCGGTGTCATTGGGGGCGCGCCGGGTTGATAAAATTCAAGCTCGCGTCGATGAGATTAATGGCGCGGGGCAAAAGGCCGCAGGTTTTGCCCTGGACGTGAACGACAAGGACAGTGCTGAGGGGTTTCTTGATGCTGCCGAAGCCGCTCTTGGGCCCGTGGATGTGTTGGTCAACAATGCCGGGGTTGAGGCTGGCGCAAAAACCTTTGCCATGATTGATGAAGATGATTGGGACTATGTGCTCGATACTAACCTCAAGTCCGTGTGGCGCTTGTCAAAGATGTTTACCTTAAGAGTAGGTGCGGACAAGGCGAGGCAAGGCAATATCGTCAACATTGCCTCTATCACTGCTTTTCGGACGATCAAAGGCCAGTTTCCTTATGCGGTGTCGAAAGCAGCCTTGATTAAGGCTACCGAGATCATGGCACTGGAAGGCGCGAAATTTGGCGTGCGGGTGAATGCCATGGCGCCGGGTTACGTGCTCACGGATGTTAGCCGGGTGCTGCTGGAAAGTGAACGCTCGGAGTCTTTTGTTAAAGGTATTCCCATGCGCCGCTACGGTGAATTTGAAGACCTAAATGGGCCACTATTGTTGCTGGCTTCAGATGCCTCAAGCTATATGACCGGCTCCACGGTGGTGGTGGATGGCGGGCACATTTGCGCCGAATTGTCCTGACTTTTCTGGCCGGCATCTAATGCAAATGGGTACTAAAAATGCCAAGATGTCGGGCATGTTTACCACGGTTCATAACGTTTGGATATTCGCACAAAACTCGCGCTGATCCTGGTGTTTGTGTCACTGATAAGCATGGGGCTAATCGCTTTATTTGCTTATCAGACCTCCGCCAAACTTCTGCAAGACAGTTCTACCCGGCAACTTGACGCGCTGGCGGAAAGTAAGGCCATGGATCTGGAAAGGGTCCATCAGGGCTGGCGCGATAAGACCCGCCTGATTCGTAACAGTGTTGAATTACGACCGGGTCTCGAAAACCTCATTAACAATCATGACGACGCCGCACACCAGGCATTGCGCAAGGTATTAGAGCAGACTGCGCTGGGGGTTGAAGGGGTGGAGCGGGTTACCGTGGTGGATAGCCGCAACCAGGAAGTGTGTGCCGTGGGCAAAGCCCAGGTGTTCGGTGAGATTATCCTTCCAGAAGGTAAACGTGAGATTGCTTATCAAGGCGTGCACCTGTCGGAACAAAAGGGCTTGTTGGTGAGTATGACCGCACCGCTAGAAGTAGACGGGCGGAAAATCGGCGGACTTGAAGTGGTGTTCAGTACGTCGGACTTGCAACAGGTGGCAAGTAACTACACCGGGTTGGGTGAAACTGGCGAGGTGGTTGTGGTTGCCAGGGATGTTAGTGGTAAGTCTCTGGTGTTGCACAAGCTCCGTCATCCCGCTGAGATGCAAGGGCCGGGCTATATTCCAGAAGGCATGCAATCTCATTCATTGGATCGAGTCCTGGATGGTGAAAGCGATATTTATGTGAATCAGGGTCCGGACTATCGCGGCGAGACAGTCTGGGTCGCGACGCGTTTTCTAGCAGAACTCGGCTGGGGCATTATCATCAAGATTGACGCCTCGGAAGAGGGTGAGAAGACTGACTATTTGCGCGACGCCATGTTTGATATTGCGCTGGCGTTGTCAGCCTTTGCAATTATTGGTGGCACGCTACTGGGGTTTTATCTGGCGAGGCCAATCCATGACCTGGCACTGCTGGTTGAGCGCATTCGCCAGGGTGAACAGGATCTGCGCGCCGACGTTAAAGGCGATGATGAGATTGCTTACCTGGGAGAGTCCGTCAACGCCCTGGTGGACTATCTGCAAGAAAATGACCATAGCGATCTAACCCAATCAGGTTCAAACGACAAAACCAATGAATGAAGTCCTGGACTTTTTGCGGCTGTTTGGCGGTTTTGTCTATCTGTTGATGGGCGGTGATTTGCTGGTGCGGGGCGCTCTTGGTCTGGCCCGGGAAAGCAAAATCCCTCCCACAGTGGTTGGTCTAACAGTCGTTGCCATGGGCACATCAGCTCCGGAGCTGATGGTGTCTGCATTCTCGGCATTATCTGGCTACCCAGGGATCAGTATCGGTAATGTGGTTGGCAGTAACATTGCCAATGTGCTCTTGGTGATTGGCGTGCCGGTATTAATCCATCCGATCATTTGTGATCAACCAGGATTGAACAAACAAACCGGCTTAATGATCTCAGTGTCTGTTTTGTTCATTTTGCTCTGCGTTTTCCAGCCCATTACTTTTTGGGCCGGGGTGATGTTGGTGATCATCTTGCTTGGATTTTTAATCTCGGCTACTCGAGGCGCGTCCTTGATGCCGGGTCTCGATGATGCGGAAGAAGAACTGGAACGAGTCCTCGGTTTACCCAGTTATCCCATCACCATTGTGTTGTTTATCGGTCTTGGGGTCATCGCGTTGCCACTGGGCGCTGACTTGATTGTTGAAGGTGGTATTGGCCTCGCGTCCAGTTGGGGGATCAAAGAATCTGTTATTGGCCTTAGTTTAATTGCCCTCGGCACGTCGCTGCCAGAGCTAAGCACCACGGTAATCGCGGCGTTACATAAGAATTCTGATGTGGCAATTGGCAACGTGATCGGCAGTAACCTGTTTAATATCCTCGCGATTCTCGGTATCACGGCAATGCTCACCGATATTCCCGTGGATGCCTCGTTTTTGCGCTTTGATCTCTGGGTGATGTTAGGTGCTGCGGTGGTCCTGTGGTTGTTTGTGCTGCTCAAAGCCAGGATTGGCAGGATTGCGGGCGGCCTCTTCCTGGCCGCTTATGCCGGTTACATGTATCTGATTTTCTAAAAAGTACGCACCCTGAACTGAAACTGGCAAATTTGCGCTGGTGTGCTATCACTTAATAGGTAAATCCTATTCCGCGTGCTAGATGTAACCTCAAGCCCCTGTCTTTGTGCCGGGGCTTTTTTTATGGCGCGATTCCAACCAGGCGTGCCCTGGAAAAATCCGTGGTAGGGAAGCGGCGCATGCCCCGTAGCTGGTTTTTCTGAATGTACACCCAGGCCGATTGGATGGTGGGGATGATAGCCACTTCATTCAACAGAATGTGCTGCATTTCATCAAACGCTTCCATCCTGGCCTGCTGGTCTGTTGAGTAGTGCGTAAAGTGCATTAGCTCGTCATAACGCGCATTGTTGAAGGCCATAAAGTTGAACGGGCTGGATGATGTAAAGAGCCCAGCGAAGTACACGGGATCCTTAAAAACCCCGCCGCAAAAACCGCTCCGGGCGATATCGAAGTCGCCCTGATAAAACTTGGCGATGGATTGTTTAAAGGTCTGTTTGTCGACTCGAACGTCGAGACCCAGGGCGTTTTCTAATTGTGACTGGACAAACTCGCCTTCAATTTGGCGGTTCTCGTTAATCAACATCACAATTGGTGGAATTTCCTCCACCCCAAGTTCTTGTTTGGCTTCAGCAATGAGCTGGCGACCCTTGGCAACATTGTATTCAATCTCTGGCGGCGGAAACTCCTGAAGAAATGGTCCGGTCTGGCTTTTAAGATTGGTACTGTAAGGGCTATTTGCCACCAGAGTCCCCGGCAAGCCAACAATGGTGTTGGCATAGCGATCACGATCCAGCGCGTAGCGAATCGCCTGGCGGATTTTCTTATGACTGGTAATGCGGTTTGGGTCCTGGTTTAACATGATCCAACTCAGACAGTTGGTGGTTTCTCGCCGTACTCGAATGCCACTGTTCAAGGTGTCTTTAAGTATTTCCTCATTCAGGCGGAGGGCGGCCAGTTGCTCGTCTTTGTATAGATTCAACAGGGAACGTGTGTCCGAGGTGATGTAGCCAAAGTTGATGGCGTTAAGAGGTATGCGGTCATTCTCGTAGTAGTGTTTGTTTTTCACCACATTGAGCGAGGCGCTGTGCACCCAACTGCTCATATTAAATGGGCCGTTAAATAGTAGTCGATCAGCATCCGCGCCATAGCGACCTTGCTGTGCCTCGACAAAGTCCTGGCGCAAGGGCCGGTACGCGGTGCCAGCAAACACGGTTAAGTAGTATGGCGCGGGGCGACTCAGACGCAACCACAAGGTTTTGTTATCCAGGGCTTTCACAGACAGGTCTGCAACCGGGCGTTTGCCATCGAGGATATCTTCGCCGTGTTCCAGGATGTAAGCGAAGTAGGTTGAGCCAGCCGCTCCAGTTTCAGGATTCACCAGACGTTTAAATGCATATTCAAAGTCGTGGGCAGTGACGGGCTGGCCATCACTCCACAGTGCATCGCGCAGGTAAAAGGTGACCTCGAGACCGTCTTGTTGCCAACGTTCGGCAATGGCTGGAACTACCTGACCGCGGCGATCGATTTTAACCAGGCCCTCGGAAATTAGGGTTAATACCAGGTTGCTGGTGGTATCGGAGCTCAGGCTGCTATCAAGGTTTGGCGGCTCTGATTGCAATGCCAGGGTGATGCGGTTTTTGGCCGGGTCTATGCCCTTACTTAAGGCATGTTCACTGAACAACGTGAGGAAAAATGTACTCGCCAGCGTGATGCCGATTAAGGCTAGTTTCGCTGGATGCAAAATGTCAGGATAGCGCACCAGGTAAGTGCCTCAGCAAAACGACTAGCTGGCACCGTATAAGGAAACAAGGTTGGACACAAGTCAGGATGGCAGAGCTGTTTCTGACGAATCAGTAGGAAATATCGATGAAACTCTACCTGGCGCCAGTTGCGCCAAACCCGACCCGGGTGAAAACTTACGTCGCAGAAAAAGGTCTCTTGGCCAACGCTGAGATTGAAGCTATATCCGTTAGCTTGCTCGAAGGGGAGCAGCGCTCGCCGCAACACCTGGCAAGAAATCCTAGTGGCACCTTGCCAGTACTAGAATTAAATGACGGCAGTTTTATCACCGAGAGTTTAACGATCATGCAGTATCTGGAGGCATTGTACCCAGAACCGCCTATGATCGGCGTGGATACGAGGAGTCACTTCCGTACTTTAGAAATGGAGCGCAAGATTGAGCTTGCACCAACGATCGTTGCGTGGGTCCATGCACAATTCGCCTTTAGGTACAAAGAACAACTATTGAGAAAGTGAAAACGGTAATCTACCTAATGGCTTGCAGTTCACTAACGACCTGATCGGTGCCAATGAGTTTGTTCTCGGAGATACGCCGACCATTGCCGACTGCACATTGTTTGGCGGCTTGTTCTTTGCCGAGTTCTTTGCCTGGCAAATCCCTGCAGAGTATTCGAATCTTTTGCGCTGGTATGAGGCTTTTAAGAATCGGCCTAGCGCTCAGCTATAGCGACTCTGGAATTTCTATGCTGAAACTCACGTTGCTCTGGACGGCTTGTTTGTTCCTTGCGCCGATACTATTGCTGCAGGGTATCTGGACTCGAAAACGGGCCCTCAAATTGCCGGAAGCCGCGGGCTCGCGCAGCGGCGGTGATGCTGGGCCGCTGATGGTAGTGCTTGGCGACTCAGTGGTGGCCGGAGTAGGAGTGGCCACCACCAGTGAGGCTTTGCCAGCACAGCTCGCTGCTGCCCTGACAAGGAAAACCGGCACAGCTTATCGCTGGCGCGCGCTTGGCAGTAACGGCCATCGTTTGCAGGATGTCTTGTTATCGTTGCAGCAAATTCAGTTTTTAGAAGAAAAGCCAGATCTGATCGTCATTAATGTGGGTGTCAACGACGTCTCAAAGCTAACGTCACTGACTCGTTGGCAGTTACAGTTAACGACCCTGGTGAGTGAGGTTAAACAAAAGTTTTCTGCACCGCTGATATTGTTGGGCTTGCCGCCCATGCATGTGTTTCCGCTGCTACCACAACCGCTGCGATTTGCTTTAGGGGTACGGGCAAAAATGTTGGATCACAGTTTGCAAAAAATCGCCGGGTTATTGCCTGGAGTTTTCTTCGTTAGTACAGAGTTACCCATGCATGCCGAATTTATGGCCGTAGATGGTTATCATCCCTCAGCAGCCGGGGTTGCTCGCTGGTCCGATGGTTTGAGTGATGAAATTCAGCGGCAACAGGGCGTTTCTTAACACGCTGGAATATACGACAATGACCTATGGTTCTTGAACGGCTTAAATCATTTGCACCCATTTTGACCTGGCTTCCGGCTTACCAGGGCCGTTGGCTAAGCCAAGACCTGATTGCCGGCGTCGTGGTTTTATTTATTACCATTCCACAATCCATTGCTTATGCCTTTCTTGCTGGTCTACCGGCACAAGCTGGTTTGTACGCGGCCATTTTTTCCCTGATCTGCTACTCGGCATTTGGTAGTTCAAAAGTCCTTGCGGTAGGCCCAACCGCAATTATTGCCATGATGACTCTGGAGGCGGTAAGTGATCTCGCAACGCCCGGCACTGCGGACTTTATGCTGGTCGCTGCACAGCTCGCACTCCTTACTGGCCTGGTACTACTCTTTCTGCGCGCCATTAACTTTGGTGCGGTAATTAGTTTCCTAAGCCACGCGGTGGTTAGCGGCTTTATTACCGCCGCGGCAACCCTGATTATGTTAAACCAGATACCAACTATTCTGGGTTTGCAGAATACGGGCGGTACGGATTTTGTTTCGGTTCTGACATTTCTCGCCAGTAGTACAACGGATTTGAATGGTTTGAGCCTTGGTCTTGGTCTCGTAGGCGGGGCGATTCTATTGCTCTGTAAACAGCCTCTGGTTGGCTTTCTGACCCGGCGCGGCTTTAGTGATGTCTGGGTGAGTGCCTTGACCCGAAGCGCCCCCATGTATGCTGTGATAGTTTCCGTTGCTTACGTGTATTTTAGTGGTCGCGGCGAGCAGTTACCGATTGTTGGTGAGATCCCGGATGGCTTACCTTCGATTCAGATGTTGGCGTTTGGTATAGCAGAGCTGCAACTGCGTTAATGGATGCGATGGTGGTGTTTATGGAAAGCACCTCCATTGGCACAGCGGTCGCTGTAAAACGCCGGGAGAAAATCAATCCTAATCAGGAACTAGTGGGGCTTGGTTTTGCCAACATCGGAGCGTCCCTGGTGGGCGGGTTTCCCGTGGCCGGCAGCTTCGCCAGAAGCATAGTGAACTATTCAGCAGGCGCAGCGACGCAACTTGCTAGTTTAGTAACGGCGGCGCTGGTGCTGGTTACCTTGCTGGGTTTTGGCGGCTTCTTTTACTACTTACCGAAGAGTATTCTCGGCGCCATTATCGTTTTGTCTGCCTGGCAGTTGATCGACTGGCATGCGATACGGAAAACTTTTGCGTTTAACGTTGCTGACGCAGTGACCTTCCTGTTTACGTTCTGTTGTGTGCTGGCGCTAGGAGTGGAATCCGGGATTCTCGCGGGTATTGCCATCTCTTTTGTCCTGCTTATTCGCAGCAGTAGCAAACCGCATATTGCCGAGGTGGGGCGTTGGCAAGGTACGGAACATTTTCGCAATGTATTACGTCATGAAGTAGAAACAGCCCCTCATGTGCTGGCGATTCGGATTGATGAAAGTTTCTATTTTGTGAACTCCAGGTACATCGAAACATTTGTCATCAACCGCGTGGCTGACAATCCGGAACTGAAGCATGTGTTATTGATATGCACGGCCACCAACTTTATTGATACCAGTGGTCTGGAGATGCTCGAGCTGTTGTCAGAGAGCCTGCAGGAGTTAGGTGTTACCTTGCACCTTGCCGAGGTGAAAGGGCCAGTGATGGACAAGCTAAAAGAAACCGAGTTCTATGCCGAAATGCCCGGTCAGGTGTTTTTCACTACTGATATAGCCATGCGTGAGCTTGCGAGGTAATAAGAGCGCGAGCTATCCCCGTTTACCCTTGTCAGGCAACCTCAGCTCTGGCATTTTGAGCGCCGATAATATTTATCCATGTACATGCACTGAAGCAACAGGAGCACTAAATGAAAACCGAATTGATCGAATACCAACATGGTGATGCAACACTGGAAGCATACGTTGCCTATGATGACAGCGTTTCCGGGCCAAGGCCGACGGTCCTAATTGGTCATGACTGGACCGGACGACGGGACTACGCCACCGGTAAAGCCGATGAAATGGCCGCATTGGGTTATGTGGGTATTGCTATCGACATGTATGGCAAAGGCGTATTCGGCAAAGACGATGATGTGGATTACAACAGTAGTCTCATGGGCCCATTTGCCACAGATCGCACCTTGCTGCGCGGTCGTATCGGTGCAGCGTTAGATCTTGCTAAAGGACTGGATGTGGTAGATAACGCCAGGATCGCAGCAATGGGCTACTGCTTCGGTGGTATGTGTGTGCTTGAATTAGCTCGCAGTGGCGCTGACGTTTTAGGTGTTATTAGCGTGCACGGAATTTTCTCTCCTGGTGACATTGGTAACGAGAAGATTACCGCCAAAGTCCTGTGTCTGCATGGTCACGATGATCCTATGGTGCCACCAGAGCAGGTTTTAGCGCTGCAAACAGAGCTGACCGAGGCAGGTGTGGATTGGCAAGTTCACGCTTACGGTGGTACTAGCCATGCTTTTACTAATCCCGGTGCGAACAATCCTGATTTTGGCACCATGTTTAACGCCACCGCTAACGACCGGGCCACCCAGTCAATCAAGAACTTTTTGGCAGAGCTTTTCTAGAGTTTGAGACAAAAGTGACGGGCAAAAAAAAGCCGCGCAATAGCGCGGCTTTTTCGTTTTAGCGGTGCAACTTATTGGAAGCGAGTTCGGAAAGTAACACCGTAAGTACGTGGCTGGTTAGGGTAGCCACTGATGCTGCCAGCCTGGGCAACCGATGGGAATGCAGTAATCAAGTATTCATCATCGTTTAAGTTACGGCCCCAGAGTAGAAGCTCGTAGCGATCTTGCCAGGTAAAAGACAGTGAAGCGTTGAGCATTCCAACTTCACGTGAAGCAATTGCTGAAGGTACGTTATCTGTGGCTTGTACTTCATCTTCGTACTGGTAGTCAGCGCGGGCGAAACCGGCAACGTTACCCAGGTTGAAGTAGTAAGTAGCCGCCAGGCTTAAGCTAACCTCATGGATACCGGCAGGCTGTTCACCTGAAAGGTCGCCAACTGGGCTATTAGGAAACTCGTCGTACTCTGGATCCATAAAGATGCCCGAGAAGGTCAGGTCTAAATCGTCACGAACTGCCCAGAGCGCATCAAACTCAATGCCCTGGCTAGTTTGCTCACCGGCGTTAGCCAGTGTGAAAGCTGCACCTGTGAAGATGTTAGATTGAAATCCTTCGATTTCTTGATCGAAGATTGCGACGTTAATGTAGTTTGCACCCCAGCGACCTTTTAGACCGAGCTCATACACTGTGGACTCTTCTGGACCGGCAAAGCGAGTACCAGAAACAATGTTGTTCACAGCGAAGCCGCCCGCTTGAATGGCAGTCAGGTCAGTCGCTGTTGGCCGAGCGTCACGGCTCAAGTTCCAAGAAGTGGCTTTAAAACCAGTGCTGGCGCTACCGTAAACATTGATGTTGTCAGTCAGGTCGTAAGCAATACGTGCTGTCCAGGTGACTTTGTCATCAGTGCTGTCACCGGTTTCAACTGCATTCGGGTAGCTTTGGAAAGGCGGCAAAAATTGCAGCGGAGTCAAAGCCAATAGCTGGTTACAAGCTGGTGGTGGGTTGGTGGCTGAACATGCCGTGGTGCTGATGCTTGTTGCCTGGCCAGCAATAGCTGGGTTTGCAGCAATATTAGCTGGCGTTGGCGCAAGACCACCTGACAGAGCACCAAAGGCGCTGGCAAAGCCAATAGCCGTGAAGTCCAGACCAGAGAATACGTCAGTATTGGCTTGTAGAACTTCAGCCTCTTTCTCCACATCGGTGTAGTTCAAACCGAGGGTCAAAGTGGTGCGATCATTCAGATAAAAATCAGCCTGGGCAAACAGTGAGTATGTTTCGTCTGTTTGCGCAGCGTTTTCAATAACGCCCTGGCCATTGGCGAAGAATGTTCCTGCTGGTAAACCAAGTGCGGTTTCTGTGGCAGTAACGCCGCCCGATGACAGAATGTCAGCATAAGCGCGGAAGGCTGTGCCGTAGGTCAAGTTAGTCTCTTGTTTAACGTCTTCGTCGAAGTAGAAGGCGCCCACCAACCAGTCAATATTTTCGCCGAGGCTGCCGCTTAAGCGCAACTCCTGGGTGAAGGTTTCAATATCAGTTTGACTGCTGTTACGAGAAACCAGTGCGGCGCTAGTAAAATCAACGTCGGCATTTTCGAAACGATCTACTTCACGATAAGCAGTGATAGATGTCAGTTCGATGGTGTCAGTTAGTGCGTAGTCCACTTGTACAGACACACCCTGATTATCGATCTCGTTGATTTTACTAGCGCCGCACTGGTTTCTCGTAACAGCAGTCAAACTGATATTGAAACCTTCACCCAGG
>JBKAGC010000049.1:0-18204 GCA_046290215.1 Pseudomonadales bacterium
GAAGTCCTGACGGTTGTGGGGCGTGATTAACCGGCCTTATGATCCTGCCCTAGGATTTGGCATAGATACCAATCTCCGCCTGAATGCGATCCACATACTCTCGTAACACTGGATATTCGGCGGCGATTTGCGACATCCAAGTGGGCGGTTCGTTATCTATTAAACCCACCAGTACGCTCGCCACGGCAAAATCAAACACGGTCATGCGGCCGCCGGTAATATACTGCTGTGCTTCGATTTGATCGGCGATCGCCGCCAGGTCTTCGTGAGCAAAGGCTTTTTGTTCGGTCAGTGAATGACGTCCCAGCCCTTGCAAATAATAGGTTTTCTTCACTTCTTTTTGCGCCTGACGCGCTACAAAGCCCTGAAATGGCCGGGGTACAATGTGGAAAAAGCCAGTAATGATGTTCGGGAACCAGTCATTCTCGAGCCACCGACTAGCAACCATGAGCAAATACAAATGCTCTTCGGCAAGTCGGGTGAAGGCACGCCCCATGGCAATTTCCTGTTTGCTTAAGCCTTCATACAAGCCACCATCGAACTGTTGATTGAGATAAGCAAATATCCGTTCAGAGTCTGCAATGGTTTCGCCATTGTGTTTCAAATACGGCAGTTTGCCCTTTGGTGTCTTGCGTGGGTCTGGTTCTTCAATCAGTTCAAAGGGTTGCTTGAGGTAGGTGAGCGCCATCTAAGTTTTTAAACAAAATGGACTTATGTTTCGTAAACCGAAGGCGGGAGGTAGCGCATAAAGCTGGATCATTGCAGTGGTCTCAAGACATTTCCCGCAATGTAGCACAGCTCTCCTGACAACCTTCTGTCAGGAGAGCTGTGAGGATGATGACATAAGCCACCAATTTCAGCGCAGCTTATTGCAGGTGTTACTCAATATCGAAGGTTAAGCCCGCATTAGCTACCAGACGCTTAATCAGCTTTTCGCCCATTGCCGGTGCTGGTGTGTAAATACCGCCAGGTAAATCGTTGCAGTCCTGTACGATGCATAAGGCACTTTCGGCAATCATTTTCGAAGTGGAACCGTATCCAGGATCCATATCACCCTTCACGGCGGCGCGAATCTGTTGGCCCTGGTCATTGGTGCCAACAAACAGCACGTCGTAATGTCCAGCTTCACGACTCTCTTTAGATGGACCTTCACCAGGTTGGGGCACATCATCACCGCCAAGGGGGTTACTGGTGGCAACAAACTCCGCAGCAGCTTTGCCCTGCTCGCCTGGACCAGTCATCATCATTTCATCGTAGAGAAAATCTTCGCCATACTGATGACCAAGCAGCTTGTTCGACCGATGGACGTTCTTGGTGTTAATCGCAGCCATAATAAACGGTGCCACCCAACTACCCACCACCTCATCTTCGTAAGCTTTGTTGTCTGCGGGTTGGTCAGGACCCTGAAAACCATCAGCCAGGGAAAAGGGATTGGCCAGTACACTGATGAGTCCTGGATTTTTTTCAACTGCCGCCATGGTGGCTCCCAATGACGCCGCGGTGCCGCCGGAAAACTCACCTTGCATGGCACGAACTCGTCCGCGGACGCGAGGCATCGGTCCGCCAAATTCTTTTATGGCGGCCTGCTGCAAGAAGTACACACCCAGGTCAAAAGGAATCGAGTCAAAACCACAGCTAAAAACAATGCGCGCGCCGGACTTCTTCGCTGTTTCACCGTGGGCATTGATCATTTCATGCATCCACGCTGGCTCACCTGACAGATCCACATAATGCGTACCTTCCTCGGCGCATAAGCGCACCAGGTCAGAACCATAAAGCTGATAAGGACCAACCGTGGTGGCAATACAACCCGCTCGCTTGACCATGGCACGCAGGGAATCTAAATCCTCAGCATCTGCTTCAATTAAAGGCGTATCTTCCGGGGCATCAATCTCATCGCGAACCGCCGCTAGCTTTGCCGCGCTACGCCCGGCCATAGCCCAGGTTTCGTTTTTGTCGTACTGCCGGGACATATACTCAGCCACTAGCCGACCCGTAAAGCCTGAGGCCCCATAGATCACCACATCAAATTCTGCGCTCATTTCGTTCCCCCCGAATGGGTAAGTAGAAGTTTCGAATCGCGCAGCCTAGGCAAAAGGCCAGTTCGATGCAATGCTTTACAGAACCTAATACCCGAATTGACGGGGTCGGAATATGGACTTATTCAAAGAAAAGGTGGGCCTGGCCTGAAGATGAAACCCGGCCGATGATCGCGGCCTGGGTATAACCTGCCTGGTGCAGCGCAGCCAGAACCTCAGACGCTTGATCTTTCGCAACCCCGGCGAGTAAACCCCCACTGGTTTGCGGATCAAACACCAAAGGCATATAGCGATGCTGAACTGGTGATACTTCAGTTGTAGCCGCGCGATTGCCATCATGGAGGGTACTCTTGATACCCAACTGGTTAATGCAAAATGCTGCGCCGGGCAAAATCGGCAGGGACTCCAGGGTCACAACCGCGGCACAATGGGAAGCATTGAGCATTTCCAACAAGTGTCCTGCCAAACCAAATCCCGTCACATCTGTGCAGGCGCTGGCAGCATATTGCTGGAAAATCTTTGCCGCTGCGCTATTGGACTGCTCCATCATAACGTGTGCCGCTTCCACCCATGCGCCTTTGGCTGCGTACTGCATATCGGCAGCGAGAATCGTGCCTGTACCGATGGGCTTGGTAAGAATAAGTACCTCGTCTGCCTTTAAGCCACCTTTGCGCAAACAATGGTCCGGGTCTATCAGGCCGTTCACTGCAAAACCTAAACTCAGTTCGGCCCCTTCCGAAGTATGCCCGCCCACCAGAGCAACCCCTGCTTCCTTGAGCGTTACCTGAGTGCCGCTGATGATTTGCTCTAATGTGCTTCGAATTTTACCAGGGGTACCATAGGGCACAGTAATATTGGCGAGGGCAGTCACCGGCTCGCCACCCATGGCGTAAATATCACTTAGCGCATGCTGAACCGCGATCCTCGCAAACCGGTAATTGTCCGGAGTAAAGGTCTTAAAATGATCTAGTGTGTGTAATAGCTGCTTACCCGGCGGTGGCTCATATAAAGCCGCATCATCCAGCGCACCGGGATTGATACCCGCGTCTCTTAACACTTCTGTTAGCAAATCGGCGCTTACCTTGGCACCGCAGCCACCGCAGCGCATTTGCTCATCCAATTGACTGAGCAGATCCTTACGCTTTTCAGGTGCCATGCGGGGTAACTGATGAAACTGGTTCATAAATTTCTGATCGATCCAGTTTTTCCATTTCCACACCCACTTACCTTGAACGGTAAAACGCCCTCGGCTACCCACAGCAGACTGACCACCAGTAGATATCAATGACAAAAAGTCTCTTTGCGGCTTAAAGGCCCTGGTGGCTTTGCCTAGTAAAAACCGCTTAATGTTGTCGTACAACATGGGACCTTGCCGAACCGCAAATACACCCGCTTTTGGCCTGGGATAGTCGCGATTAAAAGCGATATCTCCGGCAGCAAACACCGAGGCAAAGTTAACGGACTGCAAGCTGGCCGAGGTCACCACAAAGCCGTCGTCAGTCAACTCTAAACCGGTTTTCTTTAACCAGCCCTGGGAGGCCGCTGATGTCACCCAAAACACAGTGTCAGCAGCAATGGCACCGCCAAAATCATTTTTTAACTCTGTCCCAGTCACTTCACTGACTCTAGCGCCAGTGTGTACTTGGATATTTCGCACCCGGAGCTCGGTGGTAAATCGCCCTCGAACGTCAGAGTTAAATTCCGGCAACAGCTCATTGGAGGCTGCCACCAGATGAAACTCCGGCAAGGGAGTTTTGAGTGTTGTTAGGGCAGTATGTATCGCCAGCATTAACTCCACACCGCCGGCACCACCGCCCACTAGAGCCAGACTGTTAACTTCCCCGGCCTGATAACGCTTAAGAAACCCCTGCCATTGCTCTAAAAACTCGCCAATGGGTTTTACTGGAATCACATGTTCAGCGGCGCCCGGCACCTCAAGATTGGGCGTGATGCCAATATCTAAACTCAAGGCATCGTAGCTTAAATCTGGACGACCAGAAATTTCGATGCGCTGGCTATAGGGATCAAAATCCGTGACTCTCGCCTGAATAAACTGCGCGCAAGCAAAACGACACAAGGGCGCAAGATCAATGTGAATATCGTCGGGTGTGTAATGCCCTGCCACCACACCAGGTAACATGCCCGAATAGGGTGTGAGGTACTCCGGGCTCACCAGCGTCACGCGCAAGCCTGGTATCGGCTTCATCCCCAGTTGCCGCAGCAGCAGGACATGACTATGCCCTCCGCCAACCAGAACCAGATCTTTTACCACGGGATAATTCACTTGCATGTAGCGATCCAGAAACTCCGCCTGGCTACTCAGCCAAATGACGTTTAAAAAACTCTGCCATCTTGCTTAGCGCCTGCTTGCCCTCTGGAATACGCCCGGCAAATACCGGGAACACATGGGGCATCTTTTGCCACACCTCTAATTCAGCCTTACCACCTGCAGCCAGTATCGCTTCCACTAAACGTTCAGAATCACTGTACAGAACTTCATGTGAACCCACATGAATTGAAACTGGCGGTAGATTCGCCAGGTCTGCAAACAGTGGCGATGCCAGTGCCGCTTTGCGATCGCGATCACCCAGATAGTTCGCCGCCATTTTACTGAGAGCCTGTTCGGTTAAAATACAATCCACGCCATCAAACTCTTTCATGCTCGACCCGCTTAAGCTTAAGTCCACCCAGGGGGACATCAGGGCGGCACAGGCAGGTTGCGGCAAACCTAGATTCTTCAAATTAAGCATGGTTGCCATGGCCAAACCACCACCGGCAGAGTCACCGCACAAAGCGATTTGTTCTGGTTTAAAGCCCTCTTCCAGCAGCCAACGATAAGCTGCGGTGGCATCTTCGACTGCAGCAGGAAACGGGTTTTCTGGTGCTAAACGGTAATCCACAAACAGCACCCGACAACCTGCTAGCTCGGCAAGCCGCCAGTTCATATCCCGGTACCCAGCCGGTGTACCAACAATATAGCCGCCGCCGTGCAAGTACAGGATCACCTGATTTTGATCCACTTCTTCAAGGGTAATCCAATCCATGGCCAACTCATCGACCATTTGTGGCACCACCGCCACATTGTCAGGTAACTTGCCTCCTAACTGCTCGGACTTTTTCATTGCCTCGCGCAGGGTGGGTACATCCTCAAGTTGATCGAACTGCTTGCGGATCGTGTGCTTCATGACAAAACTGATTAATGCAGCACGAATACTCATAGCGCTTAAACCTCTAAACTCATCGCCGCCCATCATACTATTCATTGCGGCGCAGGTTATACTCCCTGCTCTCATATCCGATCTCCACATGTCAGGCCAACCACGCGAACAACGAGACCTTGCCTTTGCAATTCAGTCACCTCCGCTGGTCGCAGCCGGTGGTCCGTTCCCCGGGGCAGGCTGGTTTGCCCAGCAACACCTGGGGCAGGTACAGGTCGAGCCACCACCCCCCAGATTTCGCCTCGGTATACATTTCGAGAGGATCTATCAAGCCTGGTTGGCACAGCATCCCACCTATGGCCTCGAGGCTGCAAATCTGCAAATTCGCTCTCCAGAAAAAACCGTTGGTGAGTTTGACCTGCTAGTGGATGTGGCAGGGGAAATTGAACACTGGGAATTAGCAGTTAAATTCTATATCAACATCGAAAGCCCAGAAGATGCCAGCCGTTGGTTCGGTCCAGATCCCAGTGACACCCTGGCGGGCAAACTAGACCGGCTCATCACGCACCAACTTAAAATCAGTGAATTTCCTGCTGCGCAGGCACTACTGGCAGAGAGGCAGTTACAGGTGCAGCGAACCCGCGGTATTGTGAAGGGCCGCTTGTATCACCCCTGGGGAGAGAAATCGCAGTCCCGGCCATTACCCCAGATAGTCCATCCGCAGCATCTCAGGGGCTGGTGGTTAAGGCAGGATCAGATCCATCACCTGGCACCTTACCGGGTCGCCTATCTAGAAAAGCGTTATTGGCTCTCCAGCATTACTCCCGAAGATCAACTCACCCTGTTGGATTCCAGAGAACTCTTGGACTTCCTTGCGCAAAGCAAACAAATTGCACCGCAGTTTGTGCTACTAGATGAAATGGGCACAGAAATATCTCGCGGCTTTATTTTAAAACCAGCCTGGTTTGCGCAAGCAGGCTATCACACAGACTCTAGCACCGCCTGATTCGGTTAGGTAATGGAAGGTTCGACCCGGGTATCCTGGAACTGCAAATCATGTAACGTGGCGTATATGCCTTTTAACGCCAGCAGTTCTTCGTGAGTACCGTATTCTTTAACTTCACCGTGGTCCAGCACCAGAATATGGTCAGCCTCTTGAATGGTTTGCAGTCGGTGGGCGATCAAAATAGAGGTACGACCGAGCATCAGCTTACGCAATCCTTCTTGAATCAGCAGTTCTGTTTCTGTGTCGATACTGGCAGTGGCTTCATCGAGAATTAAGATCTCCGGATCTGCAGCCAAAACCCTGGCAAATGCCAGCAACTGTCTTTGTCCCTGGGATAAATTAGCGCCCCGCTCTGCCAGTACCGTATCGTAGCCATTGGCCAGAGTGTCCACGAACCGATCTGCATTCACCGCTTTGGCGGCGTTGATGGCCTGCTCCCGACTAATATCAGGATTGCCCAGAACAATGTTATCGAGGATGCTGCCGGAGAAGATATGAAAATCCTGTAACACAACACCAATTCGCCGCCGCACCTCGCGACTGTGTAAGTCATTGAGGTCGATATCGTCAAGAAAAATCATGCCGCGAGGAAAATCGTAAAACCGCCCCAACAGACGAATCATGGTGCTCTTACCAGAACCGGTTGGACCAACAATAGCGAGTTTTTTGCCAGGCTCTACTGTCACCGAAACATCTCTCAGAATCGGACTATCGGCCTGATAGGCAAAACTGACGCTGCGGAACTCCACCTTGCCTCGCAGGCGCTCCGGCAATTGCACGGGTTGCTCCGGCTCATGGATCTGCTCATCCCAGTCGAGGGCCTGAAAGATCCGCTCGCCACTGGCCATAGCCCGAAACAGAACATTGAGTTGTTCACCCAACATAACCACCGGGTTAAACAGCATGGTCATAAAGCGCGTGAACAAAATCACACCGCCAAGACTCATCTCATCCTGGACCACCTGGCCACCACCGTAAAAGATGATGATGCCGAGGCCAATGGAAGCCAGGCTGTCATTGAAGGCGCCGTATACGGTTGAGAGATTGATCGAGCGATACTCGAAACGACGATTCGACTTGTTAATGGCGGTGTAGTCAGCCAGGTTGCGCTCTTCCCGCTCACTCAATTGCACCACCTGCATGCCCGAGAGATTTTCCTGCAGGTTTTGATTCAGTTCAGAAACGCTATTGCGCACCAGTCGGAACACTTCCCGGGTGGCACGGCGGAAGAAATAGGTAGCAAGGCCGACAATGGGCACCAGCAACAGCAAAATCAAAGTCAGTTTAACGCTCGTCGACAGCATGATTGCCAGGGCAACAAAAAACGGAACAAACTCCCCCACCAGACTACCCATACCCCGGAGCATCTCGTATAAGGCCTCCACGTCATTGGTGATCCGGGTCATGATCCGGCCAACGGGGACCCTGTCATAAAACGAGCTTGGCCGAGATTCCATATGGGCAAACAAATCCTGGCGTAAATCCCGCAAACCGTTAACGATGGCGTGCACCAGCGTCAGGCGATGTAAATGCCCGGTCACGGCAAACGCACTCATAATGACGAAGAACAGCCCGCCGGCTACATAGATCGGCGGCAAGCCGGTATTCGTCACTAACCACTCGGTTAAGGCGATCATGCCAAGATCTGGCATGTTGCTGTTAGTCTCGCCAATGATTACGTAATCCACCAGCACCCGACTGATGATCACTTCCAACATCACGGCAAAAAAGCTGGTAATCAGCACCAGAATAGAACTGAGGAGTAAACTTAACCGATAAGGCTTAAGCCATCGCCAGAGTCTGCCAAGCAGTTGCATATTCAGCACATTGCCAGACAGTTCAGCATCGAACATGCCGTAATCGCGTTTGGTTTCTGGAGTATTGGCCTGGCTCATGATGGGACTAATTCTCCATCTAGTGGCGCGCCATCATCACTACCCAGGGTTTGCGCTCGTTCTAATTCCGCATATAAACCGCCGAGCGCCATTAATTCATTATGGCTGCCTATCTCAGCAATCTCGCCTTCACTGAGTACCACAATGCGATCACAGTGGCGCAAGGTAGATACCCGGTGAGACACCAAAATGGTGGTTTTATCACCGCGCATAGCTTTTAAGCGTCCGAGGATATGCTCCTCGGTTTCGGTATCGACACTGCTGAAACAGTCATCCAATATCAACACGGGGGCGTTACGAATCAAACCCCTGGCCAGAGTAGCGCGCTGCTTTTGTCCACCAGATAAAGTCACGCCGCGCTCCCCAACAAGAGTATCCATTTGCAGGGGGAACTCGCTAATGGTTTGTTTCAACGCCGCGGCATCCGCCGATGCCCAGATCAGATCCAGGGCACGATCTGGGTCGTCATAACTAATGTTATTGCGCAGCGGTTCGCCAAATAAAAACGGGTCCTGCAGGACCTGGGCAATTTGTGCCCGAAGCTGCGGCAAGGGGTACTCCCTGACGTCAAAACCATCCACGAACAACATGCCCTCGCCAGTATTCGCCATACGCGTGAACTGTTTCAATAAGGTTGATTTGCCGGAGCCAACGCGGCCAACAATACCAATGGATTCACCGGCCTGAATTTTTAAATTGATGTGGCGGAGCACAGGCTTATCGGTGCCGGGATATTGGTAACTTAAGTCACGCAATTCGAACTCGCCGCGAATCAACTCTGGGGTGCGCCCGCTAGGGTCATTTGTGACGCCGGGCTGCGCATCAAAAATTTCATATAAACGATCGGTTGCCACCGCCGCGCGCTGCACGATGGTCACGAACATCCCTGCCATGCGGATCGGTTGCAGAAGCATGCTAAGACACATCAAGAAGAAGATCAGGTCGCCCACCGTCAGTTCACCTTGCAAGACCAGATGACCGCCGTAGATGATAATAAGAAGCTGCGCCGCTGATGCGAACCATGGCATCCAGGCGGTCATTAAGGAGTTGATGCGTGACTGGGCGTAAAAAGCTTCTGCATACTGATTGTTGGTTTTCCAGAAGCGCGCAACCTCGTTGTCTTCTTGTGCCTGGGCTTGAATGGTTCGAATGCCCGCAAGGTTCTCCTGGGTATGAGCCGACAAATCCGAAAGCCGGTCCTGAACATCCCGGGAAGTGACCGCCAGTTGCTTCGCCACATGTTTGGCATACATAAAAATAATGGGTAAGGCCGGCAGGATCAGCAGCGTTAACGACACGGACTTTGACAGCATAAAACTGATTGCAAACAACGGCGCGTACACCATGATCACAAACATAAACGAGCCAAAGGCAATCAGCCGCTGCACCAGAGAAATATCCTGGATAGCCCGGGTCATAATATCGCCGACGCCCAGCCTGGAGAAAAAGTCACTATCTTGTTTTTGCACGGTGGCAAACAGTTTTTGCCGCAAATCATAGGAAATGGCGATACTTGCGCGGCGCACTGCACGGCGCGCGTGAATCACTATGACCATTCTCGCCAGCACGCAGCCGACAATCGCCAGGGTGATTTCGGAAATCGAGTATTCCGGAGTTTCCGACGCTATCACGGCACCGATCGCATCGATCCCCTGGGCGACAAAATACAGGGCGCTAATCTCAAAAAAGCGCGCCACAAAGAACGAGGAGAAGCCTGCAACAATCTGCCCCTTATAAGGGGCTAGAAATGGGATAAGGCGAGACAGAGACTTCAAACAGGTTCAACAGCACAGCAAAAAGGTCGCACATTGTTGCACAACCCTGCCCTGAGACGAAACTCGCTCCAAGGCCAGGGTATTTAGCGGTGCTGGTCCACCAAAATCGGATTGCCATCCGGGTCTACCACGACAAAGCTCGCCGGCCCGGTGGTGGTTTCATCCGCTTCACTGGAAAACTCAACGCCCTGGGCTTTCAAGGACTTTTGTAGCTCACGCACGTCCGTGAACGAATCAAGATTCTCGGCTTGCTGATTCCAGCCGGGGTTGAAGGTGAGAATATTGTCTTCGAACATGCCTTGAAACAAACCGATGTTGGTATCGCCGTTACGCATGATCAGGTAATTGTGCGCTTCATCACCGCCCGCCACGACAAAACCCAGTTGGCTGTAAAACGCCTTGGACACCTGCAGGTCTTTGACTGCCAGGGAAATTGAAAATGCTCCTAGATTCATCAGGACTCCTTATCTTCTGTTTGAGTTAAAACAACTTCCGGGGGTTGCCGCTTTAAAATCAGCGCCGACACCAGGCTCACCAACGTACCCACCGGAAATATCTCTGTGGCTGTGAGGGTCAGGCGGTACCAGTTGTTGGCATAATTCTCCCGCAAGACCTCTGTATCTCTGCGAGCCGCTTCCATTTCAGCGGCACTAGCACCCTGGGTCTGCAGGTTGTCGAGAATGGAAACTATGTAAGTTTCTATGAACTTAAAGTCAGTAACATGCAGGTACACTTCCCACACCGCCACGTAAACGACGCTGGCCACACCAGTAATCGCGAATCCAAACAGCATCCCAGTGCTAATTTTCAAAACACCACCTAACACCTCATCGCGGAATTGCGCCATGGCAAAGTACACCGTACTAAAGGCGATAAACATGACGAGAAAGCCAAGCCAGGCTGAGGCCAGGCCAAACTCATAACTCAAGGTGTTAACGCCGATGATCACCGCGCCAACGGCGACGCCATAAAGCAGCACCGCCTTGAGAATAAACTGTGCCTCGGCCTGTTGCGGTAATGCTGCCATTTGCACCTCGTTATTAGCTGAACCTGCCTAGAAGTTACCGCGAGCTGGCAAAAATCACATCATCCAAACGGGTGATTTTAGGGTTTTGCTGTGGTTTTGGTCGCGACCAGTTGCAGTTGCAAGGCTTTTTCCACCGCCTGCCCGCGGCGTTTTACTTCCAACTTCTGATAAAGGTGTTTTAGGTGAGTTTTGACGGTGTTGGGGGAAATGAACAGCTGGTCCGCAATTTCTTGATTCGAAGCGCCCTGAATCAACAGTTCCAAGACTGCTTGTTCTCGCTCACTAACACCGAGCACCTGTAACGCCGCCTGATTTGCCGATACTACCGCCACACGCCGCGGCCGCGTTAACTGCGCGCCGATAAATATCCCCAACCCAGTGAAAACCGCCCCACCAATAAGCAGATACAACTCGCCGCTATAGCGTTTCAAGAAAAACTGAAACTCAAGCCACTCCGCTGCCAGCACTAACATGGCAAGGAGTAGTCCGTAGCTGAGTATTTTAAGTTGCGCGGCCTTCATAGCAGCTAGTTTACCCAATAACTGCCACTGAATTGGCGGAATCTGATCGGGGTTAACACCTGCCATCATGTATACTGCGCCAGTCTAGTTGGTTGAGTAAATATGCCGAAACATTTCTTCTTTACCTGCCTCGTGCTGATCATGGCGTTCAGCAGCGGCTTTATCATTATGTCTGTAGAACTGCTCGGTGGCCGCATCATGGCGCCCTACTTTGGCAGTAGCATTTATGTCTGGGGCAGCATTATTACCGTGTTTATGTTGTCTCTAGCATTCGGCTATTTAATTGGCGGCCGGCTGTCCTTACATCGACCCAACCTACTTAAATATGGCAGCTTCTATATCTGTGCTGCCTTTCTCCTGGCCCCCACCATCCTATATGGCGATGCCATGATGGACTGGGTGTTTGTTCGCTATGAAGATCCCCGCTATGGTTCCTTGCTGGCTAGCGCCTTTTTGTTCTTCTTGCCCACGGTGATACTCGGCATGATTGCACCTTACTCCGTAAGACTACTGGTCGAGAGCGCCCAGGCCAGTGGCCAGGTGGCGGGCTTTTTGTATTTTTTCTCTACCCTTGGTAGCGCCCTTGGAACCCTTGCAACCTCGTTTTACCTGGTCTTGTGGTTTGAAGTGAATGAGATCCTTATTACCATGTCCGCTATCTTATTCACCCTGGGCGTCACAGCCCTGCTTGCAAACCGGACGCTGCTGCCCGAAGTGGCCATGAATGAGGACTAACATGTCGCTGAAACATCTACTCTGCGCTGCGACGATTCTGGCAATGAGCCTGCAGATCGGCAACGCATTTGCCAAGGACATTCACAAGGAAAAATCCTTGTACCGGAATATTCTGGTAAAAGAACAAGGCAATCTCCGGTGCCTGGTGTTTACCGTAAAGCGCGGTGACCGCAATCAGACTTGTATGGATCTGCGAGATCCGAAACGTCTTGTTTTCCCTTATGTACGCATGACCCTGGGCGGTCTCTTGGTCGAGCCAGATCCAGAGCGCGTGTTGATCATCGGTCTTGGTGGCGGCTCGATTCCTCTAACCCTGGCAGAGATGTTCCCGCAAGCACACATTGACGTGGTGGAAATTGACGAGGCAGTGGTCAAAGTGGCGGAACGCTTTTTTAACTTTGCCGAGACACCAAAACTGCAAGTGCATGTTGCTGACGCCCGGGTGTTTACGAAACGCGCAGCCCTGAAAAACCACAGCTATGATCTCATTATTCTCGACGCGTTTACCGGCGACTACATCCCAGAGCACTTAATGACCCTGGAGTATTTACAAGAAACCCGCGCCATTCTCTCTGAGCCCGGCGTCTTAATCGCGAATACTTTTTCTACCAGCGACCTTTACGATCATGAATCGGTGACCTATCACGAGGTGATGGGTGACTTCTTTAATTTCAAAATGCCCCGCACCGGCAACCGGGTCATTATTGCCAGCACTGAACCTCTACCTAGCGATTTTGTCTTGCGCAGCCGGGCCCGTAAGTTTAGCGCGGTATTGCAAAACTACGGGGTTAACGTCGAATCCTTCCCCGAGTACATGGACCGCGATATTGACTGGGACCCGGGTATGCGCAGCCTCACCGACCAATATAGCCCCGCTAACTTACTCAAGGCCGACGACTAGCCATGCGCGCAGCGATTAACCAGACCTTAGATCTGCTTGATCGTATGCTCGAACCGGGCGGTCCAACGGGCAAGGCCATGCACCGCGAACTGAGGGCTAATATTGAGCAGGTCCAGGACAATTACATTGAGGTGGTGCAACAGGCACTGCGCCTACTGATGTTGAACCGCGTCGCGGAGAGCCATGAGCTGTTGCAACAGCAGCGAGATGACCTCGCCTCTACCTTCGCGCGGATCGGCACGTTGATTGAAGATATTTCTGAGGAAGATGAGCCACTCATCAAAGCCACAGTGGAGTATTTATTTACCCGGGCCAGACTAGTGGATGAACTCAAGATGTTTCCCGCGTTTGGCGTTGAACTGCTAGAGAGGATGAGCCTCGACGACAGCATTGATGCCACCGTGGAGTATATGGAGGCGGTCATGATCGGTAAGAAGCATCTTTACCGCCGGGTGGTGAACGCCCTGGCGGAGGTTTAGCTCCGCCAGCACGCCTCGATGGCCATTAACCTTTATGGTCAGCCCAGTAGCGATCTTTTAACAACCGCTTGTATAACTTACCCGTGGGGTGTCGTGGCAGTTCTTGCTCAAAGTCCACACTGCGCGGACACTTGATGTGAGAAATCTGCTCGCGGCAAAACTCGATCAATTCCGCCTCGAGTTCAGGGCCAGCATCGGCAAAGTCCTTGGGTTGCACCACGGCTTTGACTTCCTCACCAAAATCTTCATTGGGTACACCGAACACAGCAACGTCCATCACCTTCGGATGGGTCACGAGCACGTTTTCAGCTTCCTGGGGATAAATGTTCACGCCACCGGAAATGATCATGTAGCTCTTGCGGTCCGTCAGGTACAAAAAGCCCTCTTCATCCACGTAGCCCACATCACCCAGGGTGCTCCAGCCTTGCTTATGACGGGACTCATTAGTCTTATCGGAATCATTGTGATATTCGAATTCACCGCCGCCTTCGAAATAGATCGTGCCCACTTCGCCAGGGGGTACTTCTTCACCGTCGTCACCGACAATATGCAATTGCGCCGTCAGCGCCTGACCTACAGAACCCTTGTGCGCGAGCCACTGCTCAGAGTTGATGGCAACAAAACCATTGCCCTCGGTGCCCGCGTAGTATTCATGAATAATTGGTCCCCACCACTCGATCATTTGTTCTTTCACTTTGATCGGGCAAGGTGCCGCAGCGTGAATGGCGCACTGCAAGCTCGACAGGTCGTACTTCATGCGCACGTCCTCGTCTAACTTCAACATACGGATAAACATGGTGGGTACCCATTGGCTAATGGTGACCTTGTATTTCTCGATTGCCGCCAGCGCCGCTTCCGCTTCAAAATGCTCCATCACCACACAAGTCATACCGCCGAGCAAAAAGCCCATGGTGAAGGTCAACGGTGCCGCGTGATAAAGCGGTGCCGGGGTCAAATAGATAGAATCCTCGGTGGCGCCGTACAACATGGCGAACAGATTCGGCCCGTCTTCTGCACCATACTCACCTTCTGGCAGCGGTTTTAAGACGCCTTTGGGGCGTCCGGTGGTGCCAGATGAATAAAGCATGGAAGCCCCGGTGCTTTCGTCACTGATGGGCGTATCAGGCTGCGCTGCTGTGGTTTCTTCCCAGCTTTCAAAACCTGCAATGGTACCATCCAACATATAGGCATGGGTCACGTGTGCCATTTTACCCACGAGCTTCTCAACCACGCTCTGGCGATCTTTGGAGGTGATAAAAACCCGGGCGCCACAGTCGTTGACGATGTATTCAACTTCTGCTTCCTGCAGTCGGTAGCTAATGCAGGTGAAATATAGCCCCGAGCGCTGCGCCGCGAGACAAATCTGCAAAAAGCGCGGGTGGTTCTCAAGCAAAATGGCAATATGGTCGCCGCGTTTCAGACCCAGCGAGCGAAACAGCTGCGCCGCCTGGTTCGAGTAGGCCTCGAGTTCCGCATAGGTCACCGCGTGACCGCTGCCAGACATCACGTAGGCAGTTTTATCAGGGAATTTTTGAGCAAGTTCAGTGGGGTGCAAAGGTAGCTTCCTTATTGTTCTCTATCGGATGGCTTGAACAATGCCAATGCAGGCAGGAAACATCAAGAATTAGCCACCATCTGGCGGCGGGAATGGGCCGCCCACAAACATTCAGTTGAACAATTTGTAGACTCTATGGTCAGATAACACTATGACTGCCTCCATATCCACAGAGACCGATGCCACAGAGCGACGCAAGCACGTCCGCTACAACAAAATGGGCCTTGAGCTCAGCGTTGCGCGACGGGGTATTGTGGGCTTTCTGCGCTTGAATCCCACGGCAGATTGCGTCGACTTTAGCGTTTCAGGCCTACAATTTGGCGCCAATCAGCGCTTTAAAGAAGATGAAAAGCTGGTGCTTGACCTGCGCGTCCGGGACCTGGAGGTGAAGGAACTGAACGCCGTGGTGATCAGCAGCGAACCCATGGAAAATGGCATGTATTGCACCAGAGTCCGCTTCTGCTTTCAGGAGCGACGCATGAAAAACCCCCGTATTATGCACGCTCTGCTCACCATCGAAGAACGACTTCGAGTTGCCAAACAGTACCCCGATTAATTGCTTGAGACCGGACTCAGGTCATACCTATTTCAGCCGGCAGAAAATGGGGTCAGGTCATGAAAAATTTTCACGTTGCGCCCGGTATTCCATGCTACGTCAACCACAGGCCCCTATAGCCCCCGTCTGGTCTGCCTGTCACGGGTTTTTTTGAGCCTCAAAGACCCTGTTAGATTCACAACGTGACCCTCTGCGTCAATCAATCAGACACTTATCATCGAATTTTTGAATTACCCATATATTGTGCCTCATAGATCCGTGCGGCACTATATCTTGGCTTTCACGTTGAGCGACCTGAAGCAAAAAATGCCACTCTAGACACTCATTTTGAGATTTCAGCAACTGAATTCCGTTGAACTCTCAATACAGGTCAAGATGTCTGTCGAGACGTCCATCAAGATGTCCAAGGCAGGCAAAAAAAGCGCGTCGCTCCCATGAGTCAAAGCACCGTTTGAGCCTATCGCCCAGACGGCGAAAACGAGTAACAAACAAGCAAAACAATTAACGGATTCAGGGCGTCCGGGGAAAATTCGTTTTGGACAACTTATCCACAGTGTTCACACAGGGTTATGCCTCACGACCATCCTTTGAAACGCGTAAACTTAACTTTTTTTATAACAAGAATAAAAAACGCTCGAATCAGCAGGAATGAAAATGGACTCAACCGCACCAACTTCTCTATCCGCCGTACCTAATTCTGTGAACGACATTCCGTTCCAGGATACGTCTATGGATATCTGGGACAACAAATACTGCCTAAAGACCAAGCAAGGTGAACGGGTGGATGCCGATATGGACGGCACCTACCAACGAGTGGCGAAATCTCTGGCCGAGGTAGAACCGAAAGCCAAGCGTAAACAATGGGAAGAGAAATTTCTCTGGGCCCTACGTCACGGCGTTATTCCTGCGGGTCGCATTATCTCTAATGCCGGCGCTCAGGAACACAAACCCGCCACTTCAACCATTAACTGCACCGTGTCAGGCACCATCCATGACTCTATGGAAGACATCCTGCACAAAAACGTTGAAGCAGGTCTTACCTTGAAAGCCGGCTGCGGCATTGGTTATGAGTTCTCAACCTTGCGTCCCAAGGGTGCTTACGTCACTGGCGCTGGTGCCTACACTTCTGGCCCGCTGTCGTTTATGGATATTTACGACAAGACCTGTTTTACCGTGTCCTCTGCCGGTGGCCGACGTGGCGCGCAAATGGCGACTTTTGAGGTAGGCCACCCAGATGTCACCGAATTCATTCGCGCCAAGCGGGAAGACGGCCGCCTACGCCAATTCAACTTGTCCTTGCTGATCACCGAGGAATTTATGGAAGCGGTGAAGCGAGATGAAGACTGGCCCCTGTCCTTCCCCATGACCCAGGAAGAAGTAGACAGCGACAATGTAGATCTGAACGATGCAACACAAGTGCTGTGGCGAGACTTCCCAGTCAAAGATAAATATGTCAGTCGTGAAGATGGCCTGGTGGCCTGCCGTATCACCAAGACCATTCGTGCGAAACGACTCTGGGACATGATTATGTCCTCTACCTATGACTTTGCTGAGCCAGGTTTCATCCTGATTGATAAGGTCAATGAGATGAACAACAACTGGTACTGCGAAAACATCCGCGCCACCAATCCTTGCGGTGAACAGCCATTACCACCTTATGGTAGCTGTCTGCTGGGTTCAGTGAACCTGTGCCGTTTTGTGGAAAAACCATTTACACCTGAAGCGCGTTTTAACTGGGATGAGTTCCGCGAAGTAGTGGCGGTATTTACCCGGATGCTCGACAACGTTGTGGAGATTAACGGCTTGCCACTAGAACAGCAGCGCGATGAGATTACCCGTAAGCGTCGTCATGGCATGGGTTATCTAGGTCTTGGCTCCACCATCACTATGATGGGTATGGCCTACGGCGATAAGAAGTCGGTTGAGTTCACCGAAGAAGTCACCAAAGAGTTGGCCGTCGTTGGCTGGCGTACCGGCCTGGAATTGGCCAAAGAGAAAGGCGCGGCACCAATCATGGAAGAAGAGTTTGAAGTTGATGGTGCCATGTTGCACCAGCGCCCAGAACTCGCCCGGGACGGTTACAAAATCGGTGACAAGGTAAAAGGCAAAGTCCTGCACTCGTTGTATAGCCGCTACATGCAGAAGATCGCCACCATCGATCCTGAACTCGTGAAAGAAATGGCCGAAACCGGCTGCCGTTTCACGCACCATAGTTCTATTGCCCCCACGGGGACGATTTCCCTGTCGCTGGCGAACAATGCCAGTAATGGTATCGAACCAAGTTTTGCCCACCACTACTCACGTAACGTGATCCGTGAAGGCAAGAAATCCAAAGAGAAGGTAGATGTATTTTCATTTGAGCTGCTAGCGTACCGCGCCATGGTCAACCCAAATGCAGCACCCTACTCTGATGATCCAGAAAATCAGCTGCCGGAATACTTTAAGACTGCGGATGACATTAGCCCGATTAATCACGTTGATATTCAAGCGGCATCACAAAAGTGGATTGATTCATCCATTTCTAAAACTGCCAACGTGCCAACGGACTACCCGTTCT
>JBKAGC010000050.1:0-17918 GCA_046290215.1 Pseudomonadales bacterium
TGATGATATCCAGCATGCCACCATTTTTGGCGGTCTTATCGATGGTGTTATCGATATCAAATTCGTCTTCAGCACCAGTACGGGCTAGCTTACGCAAACGCCGTAGGGAGATTTTCATACCCCGCGTGCCAAGTTCAACGTTGTCATCGTAGGCTTTGTAATCACGCTTATCCCAGGTGCGCTTACCGCGGCGCTTCTTACCTTTGCGCTCATCACCTTCTTTACCGCGACCGTTTTGGCCTTTGCCTTCTTTATCCTTTTCCTTACCCTCGCCTTTGGCGGCTTCTTCAACCTGGCGCTTGAATTCTTCGATTAGCTTTTCAAGCCCACCCAGGGACTTAATCTTTTCAAGCTCCTCGGGGGTTAAGGTTTTCTCGAACTCACGACGCAGGTATTCATCAGGAATCATTGAGGTCAGCAATGACGACAAATCTTCTAGACCTTTAAAGTAAGTACCAAATGCCCTGTCGAACTTATCGTAGTGACGTTCGTCTTTTACCAGCGCCATGCGGCTCAGGTAATAGAATTCGTCAATATCGGCGTACACCAGGCGCGCCTTGAGTATTTCCAACAGGTGCAGGAGTTCTGTAATCGACACTGGAATGCGAGCATTCTTCAGCGCCATAAAGAAGTTGATTAACACGCGTTAACCTCCTAGCTGCCGCCACCCTGCCGACGATTCATAAACGCCAGGCGTTCGAGTAGCTGCACATCTTGTTCGTTCTTAACGAGCGCACCGTACAAAGGCGGAATGGCCTTTGAGGTGTCACGGTTACGTAAAATTTCTTCAGGAATATCGTCTGCCATGAGCAGTTTCAACCAGTCGATCAGCTCAGAGGTTGATGGCTTCTTCTTCAGACCTGGCACTTTGCGAACGTCGAAGAAGATTTCCATGGCTTCCTTAACGAGGTCTTGCTTGATCTCAGGGAAGTGCACATCAACAATTTCTTGCATGGTGTCACGATCTGGAAACTGAATGTAGTGGAAGAAACAACGACGCAAAAATGCATCCGGTAGTTCCTTTTCATTGTTACTGGTAATGACAACAACAGGGCGATTCTTTGCAACAATAGTTTCGCCTGTTTCATAGACATGGAACTGCATCTTGTCGATTTCAAGCAGTAGGTCGTTAGGGAACTCAATGTCAGCTTTGTCGATTTCGTCGATCAACAGTACACATTTCTTTTCAGAGGTGAACGCTTCCCATAACTTGCCGCGCTCGATGTAGTTGTTGATGTCGTGAACCCGATCATCACCCAACTGCGAATCACGCAGACGAGATACCGCGTCGTACTCATACAAACCTTGCTGGGCTTTAGTAGTGGACTTGATGTGCCAGGAAATAAGCTCCATACCCAGGGAACTGGCGATTTCTTCCGCCAACATGGTTTTACCGGTACCCGGCTCACCTTTAATAAGAAGAGGACGCTCTAACGTCACAGCAGCATTCACTGCCATCTTCAGTTCGTCTGTCGCGATATAAGTATCAGTACTATTAAATTTCATACAATCCAGGCCACTTAGAGTCGAAAGATCTTCGCTCGCGCTGAGCAAAGTGCATCAATATAACGGCCAGTACTGTAATTTGCCAGCTTGCGTGACGCAAGGGCATAAGACCCAGCTATATTCATTGGTTATTCGCTGAATTCAGCCCGATGATGCGGATTCTCTTCGGGACTGGTCATCATCATCGTCCTCGGACGCTTGCTGATCTAGTTCTGGGCTGTCGAGCTGCACGGTTTTGGCATTTTCATCCACCGGCTCCGGCTCTTCACCAGCCGCGGCGCTCTCTTCGGCCGCGGCGCTCTCTTCGGCTGCGGCGCTCTCTTCGGCTGCGGCGCTTTCCGCTAAAGCCTCAGCCCAGAGATCTTCTGGGTTTTCATCGTCAGCGGAGTCTGCACTTAACTCAGCTTCCTCTTCAGCGGCGCTTAAGTCCATGTCTTGCCCTTCCTCTGTATCAGATTCGGGTTCTGTCTCAGATTCAGCGCTGTCTTGCGCCAGCGCATCATCTTCCTGATCTCCCCAGGCATCCACAATGTCTGACAAACCTTCCCCGGTTTCCTCAGCAACTTCTGATGATTCAGCGGCCTCTGTTTCCTCCGCAACGATTTCAATGGCTTGATCCGGATTACTCCCGGACTCTGCTGCAACCTCGTCTTGCTCAGCTTGTTCTGCCGCCTGCATGGCCTGGGCCGCAGCAACCGCTGAATCT
Organism: Pseudomonadales bacterium; assembly: GCA_046290215.1. GTDB lineage: Bacteria > Pseudomonadota > Gammaproteobacteria > Pseudomonadales > Azotimanducaceae > JAHRVQ01. The sequence goes on from JBKAGC010000050.1 coordinate 2,213, forward strand.
AGTTCAGCTTCTTTGTCTTCGGCTGTGACTGGTTGATCCGCTGATGGCTGTTCATCTGCTGATGGCTCTTTATTAGCTGAGGGCTCTTTGTTAGCTGAGGGCTCTTTATCCGCTGAGGGCTCTTTACTAGCTAATGGCTCTTCCCCTTCCGCTTGTGCGGATTCGGTGGCCTGGGCGATTAAGTCATCAACCTCGGCGTCCACAGGTGCCGCACGTCGCTTCACAAGGAAAATGATCAAGCCGAGCAAGATCAGATTGCCAGCACCAATCCCGGCAATTAGCCAATAATTTGTTGGCGACCAGAAATCCTCCTTAACCTCGTCCAGCACTGGCTGGGCATCGGCAATTTCGATGCGCAAGGTTTGCAAGTCGAAGTCCAGGGGCCGACCGGTATCGGCGGTGCCCTTAACGTGGACAGTCACCTCGTAAACCCCAGGATCAATGTTTTCTAACCTGGTTTCCCAGACATCACCCACAGGCACCAAAGGCACCAGCTTCTTTTTCGCACCGTCATCATTAATCACCCGCGCAATCATTCTTAAATCATCACCCAACATACCCACTGCCACAGGACGAACCGTCAAAGTCTGATTCGCCACACTGAAAGCCACTTTGGCAGGGCTGCCGTACTCCACTTCCTGGACCACCTCGCGGCGAAAAGTGCGGCCATCAACGTTCACAGAAATGCGGTACCGACCCGGCTCGGCAAAGATCGCCAGGTCCGATGAATAAGTGCCGTTCTCGTAGTCATTTAAGGGTTTGGCAATTCGCTTACCAGCCGGGGTCAAGACAATCAGTTGAACATCCATTAAGTCCAAAAAGGTTGGCTCGGTCACCAGGCCATCCGCTTGAAAAAATTGCACGTTCAGGTCCGGCACCGCCCCCTCATGCACCATGTTTTGTAGGTTGGTGACCTCTAGCTTGAGATCGCTCAACGCGGTGACGCGGTTTTGCGGATCCTCATCGGCAAACAACTTCCATTCACCTTCAATGGGCCGACTTATCGTGATGAGGTCATATCCTGCGTCTTGATACCATTCCACATTGCTGGGATGGTCCCCTTTTAAGTAAAACTCGTTTGCCGGCGAACGCAGCTGAATGGGTGTCGCGCTGCCGCCATGAAATGCCAGCAGCGTAAACTCTTCCACGGTGGAGTCCACGAGAAAAACGCCATCTTCGATGGGTAAACGATCCTGAATCACAGCATCGTCAAACAAGCGGAGGAAAATACGCGTCAGTTCTTCCGGTGAGTTGGCAGTTTCAAACAGTCCGCCAGTGCCAAGGGCGATCTCGGACAGCACCTCCTGGTCCGCCTGATCGGACAACGCGATGGTGTGTACTTCTGCCCCATTGGCTTGTAACTGGGGCACCAGGAGACGGCGAATCCGAGCCATTTCATCCTGGTTGCGAACCGGATCGGGTCCTAAATCCACCACGCCATCGGAAAGCAAAATGGCCTTACCATCCAGCGGCGGCGTTAACATGGCCTGCTCCAGGGCAGCGCCTACATCCGTGAGCAATCCACGGGAGTGAATCAATTGACTCTTGGCAATCGCAGCTTTTTTAAACGCGGAGGTTGCTGGCGCGAATGGCACCAGTGGTTCCACTTTGTCGCCGAATAACCAGACACCGGCATTGGCATCTTCCGGTAGCAGGTTCATCAACAAATTAACGGCGGGACGGCGCAAATTCTCCGGGTCGTTTTTCTTCATACTCCCAGAGACATCGATAATCAGTTTTATATTGTTTTCAGTCGGCGCGACAACACTCGCGGCAAAACTGGTCACAGAGAAGAACACTGAAACCAGAGCTGCACTAATCGCGACAAGTGCTTTCGCAGCCAGACAACGCAGTAACGGCATCCAACTCAGATCCTTCAGAACCTGTCTAAAGTATAGGCGGCGATGCCAGGTTTGCTGAGTTTAGCGGGACAATTCTTGTCTTATGAAGTCAATTTGGTCTTGGTCAGGGTGACCAGGTGATTAATTTTGTGGGCGGTCTGGGCTGCCTTTGAGGTCACCACACTAGATTGCAACGTGGATTGCACAGACTGTTCGGAGAACTCGCTTACTTGTTGACTCAAATCCTGCCAAAGTGTGTCAATTTCTGAGAGCTCGCGGGAAATATCTACCGGGGCGTTTTGCGCAACTTCTTTTAAGGTCACCAGAAGTTGGTTGTCCTTACCGTCGAGAGATTGATAGAGCTGGGTTTTACGTTTCGCGGCGGCCTCCGCGACCCGATCTAACAAATAGTGCAGCTCTTTGACTTGCTCCAGTCGCTTCGCCTTGTTTTGCTTGAGTTTCATAGCAACGATCGCAATGACGACCACTATGACAATCAATAAACCTCCAACAACGTAAGCAACTTCCATATCTTGACTCTCGTTTGTTAAATTTCCTACACAGGCCGGGGTTTGTTGTGAAGATATTGGCGAATCGTAATCACCACCAACATGGTAAAGGTTGCGACCAATAATGCCACGCCGCCCTTCAGACCACTTTTAGTTCCTTCCAAAAGTACATCAAACAACAACACCAGAATGGCGGGGGCGTAAAACTCAGGTGACTCACCTGCATACCAGGGCGTAAAAATCACAACGAAGGCCAGGCCCCGCAGTAAGTCTCGCCAACCGCTGTGCTTGAGGAAACTGGTGACCTTCCACCAGAATGCACAACAACCGATACCGGCGGCAACATAAACCAGCCAGGCAACAATGTATTCATTGTAATTTGCTACTTCCATCCGCCGAATTGTACCAGACTACTGGTCGACCCAATGGATAATCTGGGTTTCGTAGTCTTCTGGATGCACATGCCGTTCGTCGATCACCTTACCTGTGACGGTGATACCGGCTGCCACCATTTTCGCCCTATCCCCAGCCACCAATGGATGCCACTCTGCTAGACCACGGCCCTCGGCCAGCCGCCGATAAGCGCAGGAGGTGGGTAACCAGTGAAACTCATCAACCCGCTCGGGGCTTAACTCCACACAGTTGGGCACATTGATGTGGCGGTTCTCATAATCACCGCAGCGGCAATTGTCCTGGTCAAGATATCGACACACCACCGCGGTGTAATACACCTCACCGTCATCTTCATCTTCTAACTTATGCAGACAACAGCGCGCACAACCATCGCACAAAGACTCCCATTCAGCGGGCGTCATCTCTTCGAGGGTTTTGCTTTGCCAGAAGGGTGCCGTCACTACAAACTCTGTTCGTGGGGCGGCATTTGCAAGAAAAAGCCGTTTTCCCGAATGGCTTCAATAACCTTTGCAGGATCTTCTTTTGCCAGCGGACGATCTACCGTGAGTTTGAAACTCAATGCCAGTTCCGGTGTCCCAAACTTCGTCATCAGAGCATCTGGGACTTCTTTGAGACCCACAGTCCGGTCCACATAGATATAGAGCCCTTCACGTTTCGTCCCTTTGTAAACGTCACATAGAATCATGTTGATAGACTCGCTGCTGCTTCCAGTAGGACATCGCCAATCACATCTTCACGCCAACCTTGTAAGGCGTTGGGTAACGCAAACTGTCCCGCCTCTTTAGAACGCACCAACTGTTCAAGATGACGGCGTTTCGCAAGCATTTCTGGTGCGACATTCAGTTCGCTGGCACGTTGCTCCACCACTTCTTTTAGACTTCGTAATTGTTTACTGCTAACCGGGCTGCTGATCTTCTGTACCGCCGGAGGATAAGCGCCCGGGTCAGTCGCTTCTATTTCATCAAGCAGTTGCTCTAGTTCATCGCCGTGGAACTTAAGTTGCTTCGGCGTCATGCCAGCCCGATCACGGAAGGCCTTTCGGTCGGTTAACTCCAGCGCAGCGATTTGAAACAGCGCCTTCTCGTCCACCACGCGATTTCTTGGCAGATTTCGCTCTCTGGCCTTACGCTCTCGCCAGGCACAAAGTTGCTGCAAAACATATAGCTGTTTGGGTTTTAACCGCCAGAGATTTTTTACCTTGTGATAATAAGCCTCGGGATCAATTTGCGTCGGCACATCTTCCGCGAGTTGCGCACATTCTTCTGCCAACCAGTGGGAACGCCCAAGCTCTTGCAGTTCGGTTACCTGCAACTCATAAACCTCAAGCAAATGAATCACATCCAGCGCAGCGTAGTCTAGTTGGCTATCCGTCAGCGGACGTTGCAACCAATCAGAACGGGTTTCTTCTTTGGGGACCATAATCTGCAAATAGTGATTCACTAGATTTTGATAGCTGACAGAAAAGCCAACACCAAGCAGCGCCGCCGCGATCTGCGTGTCGAATATCGGTACTGGCGCAACACCCAGAGCATCACAGAACACTTCCACATCTTCTGAGCAAGCGTGCAACACCTTAACCACAGAATTATCCTCCAACAAATCCACTAAGGGAGAAAGATCTTTCACTTCTAGAGGATCTATCAGGTAACACGCTTCCCCATCATAAAGTTGCACCAGCCCCACGATCGGATAGTAGGTGTTAAACCTGGCAAACTCGGTGTCCACAGCCACCGCCGGCTTACTCCGGCACTGCGCAACAATTTGCGGCAACTGCGCCGCATCGGTAACCAATTCAAAATTCATTTATATCGCCTTACGGCCAGTAATTGCGTGGCTCAGTGTGCCGCCATCTACAAGCTCAAGATCACCGCCTAATGGAATTCCCTGGGCGATTCGAGACACGTTTATATTCCGGGTTTTCACCAGTTCAGAAATGTAATGGGCGGTTGCCTCACCTTCCACCGAGGAACTCACCGCCAAAATCACTTCGGTGACGCCATCATCACAACGCTGTAACAAAGCATCAATACCTAATTCTGCTGGGCCAATACCATCGATGGGCGACAAGGTACCCATCAGGACAAAGTACTTACCGCGATAATGTCCGGTCTGTTCAATGGCAGTCACATCCCCAGGGCTTTCCACCACACAAAGCAACTCATTCTCCCGTTTTTGCGATAAACAAATGGGACAAAGGGGCGCTTCAGAGAAGTTCCGGCAGGATTCACAATGCTGCACCCGTTCCATCGCTTGCTCCAGCTTAGCGGCAAGCCGGCGGGCCCCATCGCGGTTTCTCTCCAGCAAATGATAAACCATGCGCTGTGCAGACTTGGGGCCCACACCTGGCAATACCCGCAAGGCATCAATCAGTTGCTCGATGGCACTTTTAGACTCGGACATAATAGCGCGGTCTATTGAAAGGGGAACTTAAAACCCGGCGGCATGGGAATCCCGGCGGTGAGTTCGGACATCTTATCTTTTTGGTTTTGCTCCACCCGTCGCACCGCGTCATTCAGTGCCGCGGCAATCAGATCTTCCAGAACTTCTTTGTCTTCTGACAACAAACTATCGTCAATATTAACTCGTTTCACATCATGGCGACCGGTCATGGTGATTTTCACTAAGCCAGCACCAGATTCGCCTTGCACCTCAGTGCGGCCAATCTCTTCCTGCAGGTTTTGCATTTTTTCCTGCATTTGCTGAGCTTGTTTCATAATGTCGCCTAGGCCATCAAGTGCCATTCTTCTCTTGCCTCGCTGTAATTGATTCTGTGTTTAGGGTGCCGTCAAAACTTTCGATTATTTTTTGTACGTTAGCATCAGCCTGAATGATCTCCACCGCCTCAAGCCGGGCATCCTCTCTACGCTGCGCTTCAATTTGCGCTGGAGTTTCGGTCGCGCCTTGCCCTACCTCGAATGTTAACTGAATCGGCCGGCCATAGTATGCGGTCAAAGCCTTTTGAATCCGGGTTTCGTGGTTTTTATTCCACAAGCTGGCGTGGGATTCATCCAACAGCAAACTGCAGGCGTCAGCACTGGCCTGGGTCATTGCGCAGTTCGCCGCCACCGTTTGGGTGACGCCACTCAAGCCGAGCTGGCGCAAAATATCCACCCAATGGGCGGGCGTCAAAGCCAAATCACCACGGGCAGCTGCTTGATTTTCTTGATCGGGACTCGAAACAGCGCCGTGCTCAAGGATTCTTTTGGTTTCTTCTGGCTCTTGATGCTCAGTGGTATTGGCTTTCAGCGCGGGATTTTCTGGCCCTGGCCCGGGCTCTTCCGCTGAGCCCAGTGTGGGTTCTGGCGCAGGTTCAATCGTTTCCGCCCGCGAGTTGGTTGCTTCTGGAATCGGAGATTGCAGACTCTGTTTAAGATTCGCGATCGGTGCCGCTGACGCTGCAGGACCATCATCAAAATCGATGACATCAGAATCATCACTTACCGAACTAGCCTCAGAACTCTGAGGGGCCACGGTTTGTTGCGGCGCTTGACTACCCTGACTATTGGCAAGGGAGTTTAACAGCGCGCTGGCCTCGGGACTTTTGCGCTTGCCGCGATCGGAAACTGCGGTGGCGGTCTCGCGTGTTTTTTCGGGTTCGGAGCTGTTGTTAATTGGCTCAGGGCTTTTGTTTAGCTCAGGGCTTTTATCCAGCTCAGGGCTGTTCAGACCCGGTTTTTTTTTTAGCGCTACCTGGTCGGTGGCGGTTTCGGCTAACTCAGGACTTTTTTTTTCCGGTCCGCCCTGATCTTCTGGCGTGAAGGCCAGCATCCGCAGCAGAATCATCTCAAAGCCGGTTTTTAAATCTGGCGCATAAGGTAAATCCCGCTGGCCAATCAGGCCGATTTGATAATAAAGCTGGGTATCTTCAGCGCTAAGTTGCTGCACCAGTGCCAGCACCTTGTTGCGATCACCGTGACTATTATCGAGGCCATCGGGCACGGCATGAGCCAGGGCAACGCGGTGCAGGACGCCCAGCATTTCTGCCAGTAATCCGGGGTAATCAGGCGCATGATCTGCGAGCTGCGCCACTCGCTGTAACAAAGCTGCCCCATCACCAGCCACCAGGGCATCGATCAGGCCATACACTTCTCCCTGGTCAATGCTACCCAACATCATTTTGACATCGGATTCGAGCACCGCGTTATTACCAAAGGAAATCGCCTGATCGGTCAAACTGAGCGCATCACGCATACTGCCATCGGCAGCGCGGCCAAGTAGCCACAAGGCATCTTCTTCGAACTCTATGCCTTCCTCGGGGAGAATTTGTTTCAGGTAGTTCACCACCCGCTCTGGTGACAGATTCTTTAAGTTAAATTGTAAACAACGGGACAACACCGTGACCGGTAGCTTTTTCGGATCTGTGGTGGCGAGCAAAAACTTGACGTGCTCTGGTGGTTCTTCAAGGGTTTTTAGTAGCGCGTTAAAGCTGTGAGTCGACAGCATGTGCACCTCGTCAATCAGGTACACCTTAAACCGGCTGTTGGTTGGCATGTACTGGACGTTATCGAGCAGTTCCCGGGTATCTTCCACCTTGGTTCGAGAGGCGGCATCCACCTCGATCAAGTCAACATTACGCCCTTCAGCAATTTCCACACAGGTACCACAAACGCCGCAAGGCTGGGCACTAATACCCTGCTCGCAGTTCAAGCACCGCGCCAGAATCCTCGCAATAGTGGTTTTACCGACACCTCGGGTGCCGGTGAACAAATAGGCATGGTGAAGGCGGTTATTATCCAGGGCATTTACCAGCGCTCGCAGGACATGCTCTTGCCCTTCCAGCTCTGAAAAGCTGGACGGACGATACTTCCTGGCCAATACCTGGTAACTCATTCACACACAATCGATGCATTCGGGTCGTTGATTGTAACGAATAATGCGAGAATAGATCACCTCATTTCAGTGAATCATCAACATGAGCTTTCTTTGTATCGGCCACCGGGGCGCCTCCGGGCACGCGCCAGAAAACACCCTGAAAGCGTTTCAGCTCGCCATAGAGATGGGCTGTAGCTGGGTTGAATTGGATGTTTACGCGGTAGAAGGTGAACTGCTGGTGATTCACGACGATGATGTGGACCGCACCACCAATGGTCAGGGTGCCGTGATGGCCATGAGCCTGGCAGAACTCAGAGCGTTGGATGCTGGGGATGGCGAACAAATTCCCACTTTGCGTGAGGTCATGAAGCTATGCGCGGGCAAGGTTGGCATCAACATTGAGCTGAAAGGTCCAGGTACGGCGCAGCCGGTGAATACATTGCTCACGGAAATGCTGCTTGAGGGCTGGACTCCTGAACAAATCATCATCTCTTCTTTTGATCATCGCGAGCTCGCCAGGGCAGACCAGCAATTTCAGCGCGGCGCCCTGTTTTACAAATACGCCGACTATGTTGCCGCAGCCCAGGCCCTTGGCGCTGTATCCATTAACCTGGCGCAGAAGCTCGTCACCGCCGAGGCGGTACAAGAAGCGCATCAAGCGGGTTTTCAAGTCTGGGTTTACACGGTGAACAGCTTCGATGAGATGCTGGCCATGAAAAATCTGGGCGTAGATGCTGTGTTTACCAACTATCCGGACCAATTCCCAACATGAACCTGACGTTACTTGGCCATCCCGATGAGGCGGCGCGCATTGAACGCCAGATGCCTGCCTACCTTAAAGAAATGACTCAATTCGAACCCGAGGCAGAAGTCACCTTAACCTATCCTTACCTCGGTCATTATTGGCGCGAGCCGGATCGGTTTCCGTTTATCATCACAAATGAGGGGCAAGACTGCGGGTTTGCTCTGGTACGGCGTATCGCGCCCGGGGATGGCACAGCGGACTATCACGCCATTGCCGAGTTTTTTATCCAACCTGAATTTCGCCGCCGTGGTCTCGGCGCGGCAATCGTTACAGAGGTACTGCAACAGTTTCCTGGCAAATGGCTAGTTCAGGTGCTTGAACTTAACCAGCCTGCCAGACATTTCTGGCAAGACACCCTGGATAATATTTCCGGGCAAACCCTGCAGCCAGAGTTTGACGGCCGGTTTTACAACTATTGGCTTGAGGTTTAACTAGCGAGGTCGTCAATCTCACGGCGCAATGAGTGTTTGCCATCGGTGACGATTTTCTCCAGCACCACGATCCGCGCCATGGCGTCTTCAAGGTCGCTCTCGAGCCGGGCCAGATCAGTTTCTAATTCGCGAGTTTTCTTATTGCTTTTACCGCCGTGGGCAAGTTTCACGATGGTGCTGCAAATCACAGCGACGATGGCGATTGCAGCGCCAGCCATCCACATTGAACTAAGCATAAGTCGTCCCCTTTAACTTTGTGAATTATTCTGAGAGTTATTGGTTTGAGTGGGCTCGAGTAGCTGTTTCCGCCGTCTCCTGACAGTACCTCCGCCCTGCTTTTGCACATCCGGGTAACCCACGTAGGTAAGTTGTGCAGCATCACTTAAATAGGCATCTAATTGGTCGTTGGTTCGCACTTCGGCCGCGGCCTCACCCAACAAGCGCATGCTGGTGACATCTGAGATGAGTTGTTCAGCCTGGTAGCTGGCGTGATCGTTTAACACCACAGATTGAAATTCCACGTCGCCGCTGACATTCAACCTGGCGTGACCTGCCCCGTTTACAAACAAACGATCTGCAGTCAGACGACCGAGCGTGACCGCGGAGCGGCCGGACAAGGTCAAACTAAATTCATCACGATCGATATCGGGCAAATGCACAATGCCGTGCCCTTTCACTGTGAGTGACGTTAAGTCACGCACAGCGAGGCGATATTGAATGGGTGCTCGATAGGCTGATAAATCCACAATACTTTGCCCGGCAATGCCAAGCTGTAACTGCCGATTGACCACCGTAGAACGAATTTGGTCTAGATGATTCGCCTTCGCTTCAATACAAAGCTCCTCAGCTTCAGCTTGCACCACCTGCAAGGTGCCGGGACCGCGGAACACAACAGAATCAAATTCGGTGACATCCCGATACTGAATGATCACGCCTCATCTCCGGCAATTTTCTTGAGTTCGCGCTGCAACTCAAACTTCGGCGATGTGACATGGGTTTCCATTTTTCGCAAACGCTGCTCGATGTCGGCAAATTTGCCTTTGGCGGTTTGCAGTGCCTGAGGGTTATCTACCGATGCCTCCGGGCGTTGCCGCGAAGGTCTGGCGGGTTTCGACTTACGATCTGACATGGCTTCCTGACCTGGCGTGTCATCTAATTCGTGAAAGCGGTCGGTGACGGTTCGATAGTAAGGTTTATCGTCCATCAAGAAAGAGGCTATGAGATAACCTGGCACCGCAATGGACGGAATCACAAACAGGGCAACCACAGCCATCATGCGCACCTGCCAGGTTTCCATGCCCCAGTAATCGGCAATGCCGGAACAAACACCAAAGATCTTCTTGTTCTGCTTGTTGCGGTACAGGTTGCCATTGCGGTTGCGACGCTTAAAGCGGCGGCGCTCCCGATGCAGGGCAAATTCTTCTTTCATTCTGGCCTTACGACGACGCATGCGTTCGCGACGTTTGGCCCTGCGACTGGCATCGGAGCGGCGTTCTGAATAGCCTTCACCATAGTCGTCTGAATAATCATCGGAATAATCGTCACCGGTACCGTAAAGATCACTTTTAGAACCTAAACCCAGATCTTCAGCGCCAAGGCCTAGCTCATCGTCATCAAACATACGGCGTGACTGTGCATCGATCTTGCGACCTTGCTCGTTCATCCAATTTTCGGCCTTGCGGGCCCACTTTTCTGTGACGTCATCAACCACATCCTCGATGGAGCGTTCGAGGTTACGATGTCTTGGGCTGCGGCGGCGCGCCCGTTCAGCCAGTTCCTCGGCTCGTTCGGCGGCGCGCTTGGCCTGCTCAGCTTTGCGGCGAGCCCTTTGTTCCGCACGCTCAGATAACCGCTTCGCCCGTCTTGCTTCCCGCTCCGCTTCAATCTTGTCTCGTTCAGACCTGGTCACTGGTCTCCCCTTAATCTATTGTTTGGTTCGCGTTTGCTTGTGCCGCCCTTAGGCAGTCTTTTTTGTTTCGCGCCAGCCAGGACTTTCTACATCAAGAATCGCTTCAAGGGTTTCGATCCTGGCTGCCATTTTATTTGCGACTTCAATCATTTCTTCCAACTCTGCTCTTTCGCCAGTAGACAAACCGCCTTTGGTCTGGGCTACTGATTTGTAGTGGAAGATGATCCAGAGTGGCGCAACGATCACTAAGAACGCCAGCACTGGAACAAATATCGCGACTAACCAACCTTCCATAAGGCCTCCGATCTAGGTAGTTATGGGGAAGTTACTCTGCTGCTTTTTCGCTAGATTCAGCACCTGTGCCACCGGATAAGCGAGCTTTAAGCTTCGCCAGTTCCTCATCAACCTTCTCGTCCGCTTCCAGGTCAGCAATCTCATCAGCGAGGTTTTGCTGGCCCAGATCGTAGCTTTCGATTTCTCCTTCCATAATGTCGAGCTTACGTTCGTAGGTTTCGAACTTATTCATGGCGCCATCGATGTCCACCTCGTGCAACTGGCGTTTTACACCCATGCGTGATTTGGCAGTTTTACCGCGCAAGATCAGCGCTTTCTGACGGGCCTTGGCATCGGTGAGTTTTTGCTGCAGTTGAGTAATATCGCCGCCCAGCTTTTGCAGGTTGCTATCAATCTGTTCTAGATCAGCGTTGAGGGTTTCAGCCTCTTCGATGGCAGAAGTTTTCTCTTTTAATGCAGCACGAGCCAGATCTTCTCGTTCCTTAGAAAGGGCAATAGCAGCCTTACTTTCCCAGTCTTCAGCTTCTTTGCGCATCTTCTCGACCTTACGGGCGATCTCTTTCTTATCAGCAATCAGTTTTGCTGACTGGGTGCGCACTTCAACCAGGGTTTCTTCCATTTCCTGGATGATTAGCCTGACCATTTTCTCTGGGTCTTCAGCCTTATCCAGAATGGCGTTAATGTTGGCGTTAATGATGTCGGTGAATCGAGAAAAAATACCCATGTGACTGGCCTCTCTTTGCAATTAAATGTTGCTATCTGGTGAATCGTTGGCTTTCTAGTACCACAATCCATGCCAACTCTTTGAAATTCTGTAACTCCTTGTAATTAATAGACTTTATCTCAATAAGAAGATTAGGGTATGATGCGCGAAAACCGCAGTTTGGCAAATAAAACCAACATTTAGCGTTTTCACCCAACCTAATAGCAACTCCCACTGAGACCCTGACACCATGTCCCAGAGACAACAAGCAGAGCGACTTATCGGCGAATCCCCGTCTTTTCTCGAAGTGTTGGAGCTGACTTCGCAGGTAGCGCCACTATCCAAGCCGGTCTTGATTGTGGGCGAACGAGGCACAGGCAAAGAATTGATTGCAGCACGTTTGCACTATCTGTCCCAGCGGTGGGATCAGGAATTTATCAAGATGAACTGTGCGGCCATTAGCGACACTCTGTTGGAAACCGAACTATTTGGCCATGATGCCGGGGCTTTTACCGGGGCGCAAAAGATGCACATGGGGCGCTTTGAGCGGGCCGATAAAGGCACCTTGTTCCTGGATGAACTAGCCACCACATCACCATTGGTGCAAGAAAAGCTTTTACGCATCATTGAATATGGCGAGTTTGAACGGGTGGGCGGCAATAAAACCCTGACCACAGACGTTCGCTTGATTGCCGCCACCAATGAGGATCTGCCGAGCCTCGCGAAGAAAGGCAAGTTCCGCGAGGATCTACTGGATCGCCTGGCGTTTGATGTCATTACCTTGCCGCCGCTGCGAGCGCGACCAGAAGACATACTGATTCTCGCTGAGCACTTTGCCGTGGCCATGGCCATCGATCTTGGCCGGGAATACTTCCCAGGTTTTAGTACCGCAGCCCGCAAGGTCCTACGTAGCTACCACTGGCCAGGCAATATCCGCGAGCTAAAAAACGTCGTAGAACGAAGCGTCTACCGCTCGCAAAATGTCGATGATGCAGTGGATCTAATTTCCCTGAATCCATTTGAGTCGCCATATCGACCCACCCAACCCAACGAAACCCTGACATTACCGGCAGAAGATGAGGAAAGTCCTAGCAGCACCGTGGTAGTGCCACCAGTACCCGAGATTGGTGAGTTTCCAATTGATTTTCGTCAGTCCGTCAAAGACTACGAGGTTGGCCTGATCAAAAACGCCCTGGCAAGCTGCCAGTTCAATCAGAAGAAAACAGCGGATGCGCTGGGGGTGACTTACCATCAATTGCGCGGCTACTTGAAGAAATACGACCTACTCGACAACCAATAATTTACAAAACCATTACAGTATATTGGACTGATATCAGTACAATGCGCCGCGCGATTTTAGGGCTTTAACTCAAAACTACAAAAAGGATAGAACATGGAAGAGATGGAACAAATGGCCGCTGAGCTGCCAATCCCGGTTTCCGCTGAGGAAATCAACAAATATGCCGACACCGCAATTGAGCTGGCGATAACCTACGTGCCGCAACTTATTCTGGCCATTGTCACCCTGCTAATTGGTCTGTGGTTGGTTAACCGGGTAACTGCAGGTCTTGGCAAAGCCTTAGAGAAAGGCGGCGCTGACGCCACGCTACAAAAGTTTCTTGTTAACCTGATCAACATTGGCTTGAAAGCCCTGGTCCTGATCAGTGTCGCGGCAATGATTGGTATCGAAACCACATCATTCATCGCTCTGTTGGGTGCTGCTGGTTTGGCCGTGGGTCTGGCCTTACAAGGTAGCCTGGCGAACTTTGCTGGTGGCGTATTGATCTTGATCTTCCGTCCTTACCGGGCCGGCGACTTTATCGACACCAACGGCCATTCTGGTACGGTGAAGGCGATTGAAATCTTCAATACGATTTTGACCACCCCGGACAACAAGACCATCATCATTCCTAATGGTGCGATCTCGAACAATCCGATTGTGAACATTTCCCAGCAGCCTACTCGCCGTGTGGATATCGTGTTCGGTATTTCTTACGACGATGACTTACGTGTAGGTAAAGACGTGTTAACGAAACTCATCGAGAAAGATGAGCGCATTCACTCTGATCCAGCCCCACAGGTTGTGATCAGCTCTCTGGGTGACAACAGCGTCAACATCACTACCCGTTCCTGGGTTGATGCCGCCAATTACTGGGGTGTCTATTTCGACCTCATGGAAAACGGCAAGTTGGAATTAGAAGCCGCTGGTTGTTCTATTCCTTACCCACAGCGCGACGTCCACATCCATCAGGCTTCTTAATCAGCCTGCTGCAAACTGCCCAGCAACCAATCCGGCTCTGCTGGGCAGTTCTGCATTTACTCCCCGGTAAACTCAGGTTTACGTTTTTCGATAATGGCGTTTACCGCCTCCACATGATCTTTCGTTTGATGAGCAAGGGCTTGCATGGATGCAGACATCTCAAGCAACGGCTCAAGCTTCATATCCTGGCCTTCTTTGATCAAACGCTTGGTCATCCGCAGCGCCCCTGGTGGGTTTGCCGCGATGCGCTGGGCCAATTCATTGGCCGCGTTTAACAATTCTTCCGGGGCAACTACTTTTGACACCATACCCCAGGCCAGAGCTGTTGCCGCATCCACAGGTTCACCCGTAAAAGCCATTTCATTCGCGCGGGACAAACCGATTACCCTCGGTAAGAACCAGGCACCACCATCCCCAGGAATAATCCCGACCTTGACAAAACTCTCGGCAAATACAGCTTTTTCCGAGGCAATGCGCATGTCGCACATCATGGTTAAATCACACCCAGCACCAATAGCCGGACCGTTCACCGCGGCAATAATGGGCACCTCGAGCTTTGATACAGCAACGGGAATGCGCTGAATCCCGTTTCGGTAACCCTCGCGAATTTCCGTTGGCGTGCCGCCGAACATGCCTTTTTTGTCGCGCATATCCTTGACGTTACCGCCGGATGAAAACGCACTACCGTTGGCCGTGAGGATCACAGCGCGCACAGAATGATCTTGATTGATGCGTTGGCATGCGGCTTCAATTGCATCTACCATCTCGTCTTCAGAAATTGCATTTCTGGTTTCGTGGCGATTTAGCGTTAGGGTGACAATAAAACCGTTTTGTTCGTACAAGACCGGTGCATTTTCAGATTCAGACATGTTTCGTTCTTCCTAGCAGGTAAAATCAACATCAATAAAGTGCCGCAAAATAGCACAACTCGTTACATAAGGGATAACACGTGACAGCTAACTTCACTGCCAGAGCTTGCTTGCTGGTCTTACTACTCGCCTTGCAACAAAGCGCTAGCGCCTCGCCAAAACTGGCCGCGCTTATTAATGAACGCCTGGGTTACATGCAAGATGTTGCCGCTTACAAATGGCTACAGCAGCGGCCAATTGAAGACCTGGGGCGAGAAGCCGTGGTTTTAACCGCGGCATCTCGGAGCGGTCTTGATTACAACATTACCGCTGCCTCAAGTGAGGCTTTCTTTGCCGTTCAAATCGAAGCGGCGAAAGAGATTCAGCGATACTGGTTTGACCATTGGCAAGCGCACGGAGCACCGGAGAAAGCCGCGGATTTAATCACCGTCGTCCGACCTGCTCTGCTGGACCTTGGCGAACAAATCACCGCGCAACTTGGCACCTCACAACCTATCCACGAAACCGACATCAAGGCAACGGGATTAAGCGCTGCGACCGCCGCAAGGCTTGCGGCCGCTGCGAATCAGATCCGCTTTTACGACAACACTCTCGCCAGAGTCTTAGATAGCGGTATGCTGAGAGTAGGCACCACCGCTGACTACCAACCCTTTTCTTATCTCGACCCGGCACAACAACTGGTAGGTATTGATATAGATATGGCGCAAGACCTGGCGCAAAGTCTGGGCGTTAAACTTGAACTGGTCAGAACATCCTGGCCGACCTTAATGGCGGACTTCAGAAAAGGCCGGTTTGATATTGGCATGAGTGGCATATCGATCAATTTGAGTCGGGCGAAAACTGCATTCTTCTCCCATAC
>JBKAGC010000051.1:0-17847 GCA_046290215.1 Pseudomonadales bacterium
CAAAGAGGTCAACGCTGTCCTTGATGGTCATAAAACCACCGGCTTCGCGCAATGGGCGGGGCAGCCAGTGGTATGGTTTGTCATGATCAAAGACGCTAAGGGTAGGTTTAAAGATAACCCCCATTGGCGTGACGGTTGGGGTTGGGCCTTGTTTGAAAAAGAACCAGACGCTAATCCGCAACAATTGAGTAATGTCTCGGCCAGTGCTCAAGAATCCTGTCTTGCCTGCCATGCTCCGGCGCACAGCACTGACTGGGTTTTTGTTGAAGGTTACCCTGGGTTTCGCAGTGAATAGTTAGACCAACCCACTGATTAGCTTTTAAGGTTCTGCGCTAGTTTGCGGACAAACTCTTCCATATGAAAGGGCTTTGAAATGTGATCGTTCATGCCACATGCGAGGTAGCTTTCAACATCCTCAGCGTTTACGTTGGCGGTCAGAGCAATGATTGGTAAGCCTGTCAGGTGCAGTTGTTCGCGAATAAACCGGGTGGCGGTGACGCCATCCTTCACCGGCATATTGATATCCATCAGTACCAGGTCAAATGCATGGTTAGCTTTTAGATGATCAATTGCATCTTGCCCGTTGTCCGCCATTGTGACGGACACACCGCAGTCAACCAGAAGGTCTTCCACCAGCATCTGGTTGACCGCGTTGTCCTCAGCCACGAGAACTTTTCGACCTGCCAACGCAGCGGTTTGCATTTCAGCTTTATCCGCATTGCTCTGAGTCTCAGTTGTCTCGGTGATCGTTTCGTCAGGCTTAATTTGCATTCTGGCGATAAAAGTACTGCCCTGACCTGGCGTGCTTGTCACCGTCAGGCTACCGCCCATGAGCTCACAAATCTTTCGGCTAATAGCAAGGCCGAGACCCGTACCACCAAACTTTCTGGTCATTGAACTATCTGCCTGAGTAAATTCCTGAAACAGTTTCGACTGCGCTACCGAATCAATGCCAATACCCGAGTCTTTCACCTGAAATTCAAGCTCTATGAGGTCTTTGCTGATTTGTACGGGAGAAATTTGCACAGTGACGAACCCCTGGTTTGTAAACTTCACAGCGTTCGCACAAAGATTCATAAGAACCTGGGATATGCGCATCTCATCGCCATTAAGATCCAATGGCGTGCTAGCGTCGAGCTGAATGTCGAAGGACAAGGCTTTTTTTCTACACTGGTCTTCAAAGTTTGACCGGATTAATTCCACCACAGTGAGCAAGGAGAAAGGGTGCGACTCCAACTGCACATGCCCGCCGTCAATCTTATTGAAATCCAAAATATCGTTGATTAAACGCATCAAATGGTCGGCGGAGGAGTGAACTTTGTTTAGATAATTCTCGATCACTTCGTCCACGTCGCGTCGTAAGCAAAGCTCAGTTAAACCAATAATGCCGTTTAGTGGCGTGCGCATTTCATGGCTCATGTTTGATAAGAACTGTCCTTTAGCCTCCGCTGCGGCGTTCGCCTTTTCCAGGGCTAATTCAAGATCCTGGGTTCGCTCCTTGACCTGCTTTGCCAGTGCCTGGGTTTGGAGAATGTTAAGCCTAGTGACGTGGGCCAACAGCAGGGTGACTATCAATCCCAATAGCGCGAACCCATTAAGTAACGGCGCGTTAAACCCGGCCGAGGCGTGAGCAGGACTTATCGCTAAACGCCACTGATTTCCAGCGATTTCGATGGGCACAATCCCATAGGTTGTGTTTTGCTCTAGTGCACTGCTGAGCTGTAAGGTCTTTTCAGGATATTGAAAAGCGGACCCGTCGTGGGCGGTCAGACGGTATTGAAAGTCCGTACGGGGAAAGCGTTCGATTAAGCTGGTGAACAATCCCGTTAGAGAGTTTGAACTGATAACAACACCAATAAGATTTCCTTCCAGATCATGGACCGGCACCGCAATGATAAAAAATGGATAATCAGCGGGTGGCAGCGCCTCACGAAAACCAGAAACGTAGGGCGCCTCGCCTCGGTAGGCCGGGGCAATGTGCTCAAATATCGGCATACCTTCATGTAAGTTCCGCCCTACAAGGTGGTTTAATTCTGTTGCTGGATACGAATATCCGACCGCTAGCAGTGGCTTGTTGTCGTTTGGTTTTGCCTCGTTTGTCGTATTGGAAGACAAATCCAGGTCAAAAAATCGGAAGTCTGCACCATGTTGATTTTGATAGCTTTGCAGAAGGTTAGGGTAATTTTCCGTGGTGACGATCTGAATCCAACTGACCCGGCGGTGATCGGGAAACTGACCATAGACCAGTTCAATCAAATGCTCGTACTCAGCGCGATCTACCCAATTGCTGGCGGAAAACAAATGCCCAATGGATGAGATTTGCGTCATACGGTGTTGAATTGCGCTGGCAACTTCACTGGCGTGGATACTTGCCTGGACCTCGAACTCACTCCGTTGCGTCGCCAGCATTTGTTCACGAATGTAAGAATACACCAGTGCAGTAATTGCAACGCCGATGAGAATTACCAGGCAAGCCGCTACGATTGAGGATCTTGCCAGTAGAGGCTTCCTGTTATTCTGCGCCTGATCCACTACCATGCTACATGCACGCTAAAACGAAAATCCGTAAAGCCTGGTTGATTTGTATTCCAGGCGAGTTCTCCTGGACCCGCGGCAATACGATTGTAGGTGCGGGTTTCCGTTAGGTTTTCTGCCGACAAGCTTATGGTGTAGCGACGATCAGAGCCAAACACATAGCTCACAAAAACATCGAGATAAGCCTGACTATCAAGCTGACTACGTGGGCTGTTGTTGATCAGCAAATACTGCTCACCCACGTAACGGGCCGCGGCTGATAAGCGCAACTCACCGGGGCCAACCGGAACAAAATAAGTTGTCTGCAGGTTCGCTGTTAGGTCTGGTGTATAAGTCACCTCATTGCCGATTTGCGCCTGGGAGGTAGCTGGATGATCGTTTGCCAGATCGCGTATCTTTGAGTCTAACCAGCCTAAACCGAGGCTGGTTGACCAACTATCACTAGGAATCCAATCGAGGCTTAGTTCTGCCCCTATCAACGCCGTGGACTTAATGTTCAGCGTAGCCGGACTACCGCCAATGACCTCGAACAATTGCTGGTCCCGCCACCGATAATAAAAAATTGCAGCGCTGGAACGAAACTGACCTTCTGCCCATAAGTCTTTATACCCCACTTCAAAAGCCGTTAGATACTCGGGATCAATAGGTGAAGAGCCATCGCCCAGAGCACGATTGTCGTAGGCACCGCCTTTGAAACTACGGGACGTAGTGAAAAACCACAGATTGTCAGAGTTGCCTTGCCAGGATACGCGCACATTGACCCCTAGTTCAGCGAGGTCTTGCTGCTGTAAGTCTAAGAGTTCAGTTGGGTTGGCTGCTGTAAATCGTAAGGGTGGCAGGGGACCAAAGGAAACATTAGCACAGTTGTTGGTCAGGTAATCACGATTTAAGATCGCCATTTCATCTGGGCTGTTTCTGTTCAGGCCGCCTAGTGAACCCATGTTGCAAGCCCATTTTTCAAATCGGTCTGCTTCCAGGTTATCCCGGGTGTAGCGGCCTCCTATGGTCATTTGCCACTGTTCGCCAATTGGCAGGTCAAGCTGGCCAAACACTGAAAGATTGCGATACTCGCTGTCTATAAGAACGCCGGGGGCAATGGCGCGGTCGGTGCGGAGTACTATCGTATCTTGTTTAGAATCCTGTTCGGACCAGTACAAACCGAGCAGCCATTGACTGGAAGGCTTGTCATCCGGTGCCGACATGAGCCGAAACTCCTGTTGCTTGACCTGCCAATCGCCAAACTGGCCGGTGGCAAAGCTATGTAAGTCTGATGAAAATCTGGCCGCAACAGAGAATTCTTGATAAGAGCTGATGGAAGTGAGTTGCAATGCGGATAGCTCTGCAGTCACTCTGAGATATCCCATATCAAGTTCACTATCTGCGCGGTTTGCGCCCGGTGCTTGCCAGGTGTCTCCCCACTTAGCGGAGTAATTAACTAGATAAGTATCTGCAATCATTGGGTCTGGCGTAATCAGTTGGCGATTGCCTGAGGCCAGGGCGGTTTGCAAAATGTCACTGCCCTGCAACTGCGCCCGAGAGATACGGGTTGTACAACCATTCGGTCCAGGTAGCGATGCCTCTCCGGCTGCAAACACCGGACAGTCTCCACTGCCGTCGGCATTGAGGTTGCCGAGCCACGATTGAGGTAACGAATCTGTGGTTTTGGCGGCATGAAAATATATACCCTGAATATCTAACTCAGCCCGTGGTTGCCAGTGCGCAGCAAGGCGATACCCATCCCTGTCCAATCCCCCAAGGTCATCTCCGGTAGCCAGGTTTCGCCAATGGCCTGCAAAGTCTTGATCTACCGCTGACACACGAATCGCAACATATTCACCCAGGTTAAATCCCAATGCCGCTTCAATCTCGGCGTGACCAGCCGACCCGCCACTTGCCTTGATATGGCCGTTGGCACCGTCATCAATGCTGGCCTTGCGCGTAAGGTAGTTGACAGCACCGCCCAGGGTATTGCGCCCGTACAAACTATTTTGCGGGCCACGTAGCAGCTCGATTTGCGCGATATCCCAAAGACCCAGTTGGCTCACAAAGGGGGATACCAGGGCGACTTCATCCAAATAGGTCCCTACGGATTCCTGAACTGACATATGAAACGAATCTGTGCCAATCCCCCGGACGGCAAACCCGGATTTGATTGCAGACTTCTGTTTGAGACTTAAGTTTGGGGCAACACGGTATATGTCATCACCATCACTGATGTTCTGCTGGTTTATGGCGTGGCGGCCCAACACCGCCATGGATATCGGAACATTCTGAAGGTTGGCTTCACGCTTTTCGGCAACTACCGTGATTTCTTCGATCTCGGTCCAGCCGGCGCTTGCCCAGCAAACCATATTCAGCGCAGCGAATAGTTTGCCTGCTGATTTCATAGCCGAATTCCCGATGTGTTCCTTAAGTTATAGCCTAAAACCGGGAAAGTTCTAATCTAGGGGGCTGGAGTATAGTGCTGCAGCTAGCCCGCCGCTGATGACGTCAATCGTTAGATTAACCCTAAATATTCTTGTGCAGGAATTAGAGCCCTGCAGCCTCACTGATCACAATTTGATCTTGACGTCGGTGACGCTTGGGCGAATGGAAAGATCTCCGCTGACATCCACTACCGGTAAGTTATAACGTCTGACATCCAACCCCTGGTCAATCATCGTAGCGTGCAAACGATCGGCAATTGGCTTTTCATCGACTACGAAATAGTGGTGTTCGACCCGAGAAGCTTTAAGCTCTTGCAATAGTTTTTGCGTGTACCCACAACTGTCCCGGCCATAAACCGCGACATACGGCTCTGGGAATAGTGGTGCAACAGAGACTTTTTGTTCGGTCATCACCTCGCTCTGGCCATATCTATGCCATAGCTCGTAACTACCGTAGGCGATGGCTAAGAGGAGAATCAGCTTCATCATCTTGTAAGTCTCTTGTTGTAATCTTTCGCCAATCCATGGCTACCGTGAAGTAGGGCGTTTTGAGTAACACTCCCAGATCCGACCTGGCACCTGGTCTTGTCCCACAACGTCCTGTCCCACAAGATTACCACAAGGTTGCAGCACTATCGGTCCGGCCGGATAGTGCTGGTTGCGTCTAACCCCAGTTAAAGTTATCCCAGTCCGATTGGCCCCAGCTTCCGGTGGGTATGGTTTGAATGGCATCGGCAATGTCACCATCCACAAGGTCCGGGTTTTGATTCGCGAAGTCTGTGAGCAGTTCTCCAGCTTTGCTCACATCTCCGGTACCTGTGACTATATTTTGTGGCGTCAATGTGCCAGCTGATATCTGCTGAAGACTTTGTGTGGTGATAGGTGTTGATGTCACCGTGTTAGTCACCAAACCGGTTACCAGATCACTGACATCTGCAGAGGTTGCGTCGAAGCTAACTCCACTCACAATATTGCTCGCTTCCTTTGCAATGGATGTAGTCAAATCAGTCACAGCATCGAGTAAGGTTTCAACATCGCCTGATTCATTTGCAGCTTCCAGAATTGGCGTGATGGCAGTGGCGACCACCTTGGTTGCCGTAGACTGAAAGCTCGGTGATGTGAGCAGGGTATTGAGATCATCGGTCGATGCATTGAAGCGATCCATTTTTGTTTCAATCGTGTTAGTTATGACTGTGACGGTCGCATCGATGGCTGCATTGACGAGGTCCTGGTTACCTTGCACTGATTGAGTGTTACCTCGCGTTGTGGCAATTACCGCCGGCACAACCTCGATGATAGTACGGAAAACATCTGTGCCCCCGTCGCTCGGTGGATCATTGATTGCACCAATATCTGTTAATCCGGCTTCAAGGTCAGCCACGTCAGTTCCTGCTTTGACCAACTCACTAACTAGCTCTACCTGAAATGTGGGGTCTTCGAGTAGCGTCGGTGGTTCTGCGGCCTCGTTGAAAAGCTTTAATGCTTCCTCGACGCTCGTGCCTGCAGCTTTCGCTCGGCGTGCTACGGTATCTAGTACCGCATCGGCCGCTGAACCGGGACCAGTGCCATCATTCGCAACAAAATCTGGGTCGGTTGCAAAGGCATCGTAGTTGACGTTTGCACCAAAGACCTTGTCGATAATTGCATCGCCGCTGGCATTAATGGACGTTGGGTCTACTGTTGCTAACGCACCGGCGATGTCGCCATCACTGCTACTATTGTTAGTACCAAGAACAGAGTTACTCACCAGATTGGTTACTGGATTAATGTTAGCAACTACATCGGTGCCGCCATCTGTGGGTGCTTGCACGATACTGAGTAACGGCGAACCACCAGGGGGTGTTGCTCGAATTACGACAGGTAGCAAAGTATCTGCCGGTAATACCACGCTATAAGAACCATCGGATCCGGTCGCAGAATCACCAATATCAACCAGATTCCCCGCTGCGTCGATGATCTCTATCACAGCACCATCCAGGGCAGCACCTACCGCGGCAATACCTGTTAGTTCTATTTGTGGCGGCGCTGGGGTTGGCATCGGGGGGGTAACCGTTACTCCTGACACAGCGGAGCCACCACCACTGCCGCCGCAGGCGGTAAGTAAAATGACGAGACCAAGTAGAAAGCTATTTTTGAGGTTTTTCATCGCAATCACCCTTAGTCAATAAGTGTTATAGCGCCACTGTTCAATAAAACTTGGCCACCGCTTGTGTCATCATCAAGGTGATCAAGTAGACCTCCATCTACAATGACCTGGGTGTCGAGATTCGAGGTGATTGTGCCTGTGTAGTTTGCACCATCAATGATGGAGACGGTTGAGTCGTATGTCAGAGTATTCACTGAATCTCGTGTTACATCGCCATCAACGAGCAAGGAACCGCCAAATAGTGTTAAGTCACCAGTAAGATTTCGGTCAGAAATCTGTACGTCTGAGTTATAAACTGTTGCAACCTCGCTGTTAGAGACGCCGTTCATAAACAATGAGGAGTTGTGCGCTCTAAATCCGCCGCCACTAAAGCTCACAGTGCCGGTTCCCTGGTCCACAAATAGGCGACTGCCGTTGAACATCGCCAACGCCAGACCCGAGGTGCCCCCGGCAATGGCAATGTTTGTATTGTTTTGTGCCTCACTATTCGAGTCAAAACTAGATCCATTTAAGGAAACACCAATACCGAAGTCCGCCGCTGTGACGCTAACACTTAAGCCATTTGTACCAAACGCATTGTTAAAGTTTACGAGCTTAGAGCCTGCAATCGCCTCAATTGCGATGCCTTCGGCCGCACTATTCACTTGTACGGATCCGCCGATTCCAAATGCCAGGGCTGAGTTACGAACCAGTATGGTGCTCAAATTGATTGCAGCATCTGCACTTGTCGAGGTGATTAGGGCACCAATTAGAAAAGCACTTGAGCTATTGATAATAGAAAGGGCGGTTCCATCAGTTGCATCAACGCTAAGGCTTTGCAGGATTGTACCGTTGGCCTTATCAAGGGTTAACGAACCGGAAATGCCGCTGTTGCCCGCACCCGTCCCAACGATTTGGACATCAGCGCGCCGCAGCGTGAAGTCACCGACACAGGTACTAGAGAGGTTAATTCTGACACGACCCGATGGTGGTAGTTCGTCAAAGCTTTCTTGCAGGTCGTCTGCCGCACAATTCACGTCCTCGATAAATGGATCGTCAGGTGTTCCAGTATCTAAGAACGTATTGACCTCGGTTTGAAAGGTTTCAAGGTTTTCTACTCGAGTATCAATTGCGGAGATGTTTGTCGTGTTTGCTTCTACTGCAGCGGTGTCTGCTGCTTGCCCGGCAGGCCCAGCAGGTCCAGCAGGTCCCACTGCGCCATCTGCGCCGGCTGGACCCTGAGGCCCAGCCGGTCCAACAGCTCCGGCTGGGCCTTGCGGACCTGTCGCACCAACTGGTCCTGGTGTGAGCTCGATTTCAGCTATTGCTGCAGCATTGGCTGCGGTTTCTGCGTTCAAGGCCTCGAAGTTTGCGTTCACATCTGCAGCTACTGCAGGTGTACCGGATTCGAAAACCGTAAGATCTGCCGCAAAGCTGACGTTTGCGATGAGTGGTACAACTATCAACATTAACAATTTAGACTTCATGAAAATCCCTCTGGTTGACTTGTCGATCTAGGAAAGAGACATTACCGCTAACGATGTCAGTATTGTGATGATGAGGCTATGTGATGTTGTGGGTGTTTAACATCACCTGTTTAGGTGATGACCGATAACGTCAGCAAGGATTAAAGTTTTGCATTCGTTCTCTGGTTTCGTTAGGGACATCGCGTTGGCTCGGAGTGTTTATGTATTCACCCAGACTACTCACCAATCTTGCTGTATCGATCGCCTTTGCAGGAACGATCTTGTTCGTTTGGTTACTTTTTGCACTACCCTACACAGGTTTTGATATGGCGTTCGATGAAGCTGAAAATCACTTTGTGGTCACTCGAGTTGATGACTGGGTTGCTGAACAAGGCTTACAGGTAGGCGCGAAAGTCAAAACCATTGCTTCGTCTGGCCAGCCTGCACTGACGCTGGACAAAGGGCACTATCCTAAAAACACGTTCGAGGCTCGAAGGGCTAACGAGCATAAGCCGGCGCAATTGTTGGCGATGGCTGCGGTTTACGACGTCCTAAAAGACGGCGCTGTGACGATTGGGTTGTCTACCGGTAAAAATTTACAGCTCTCACTACATGAAACGCGTCCAGTGAACTCGATTCCTTTCGAAGTCTGGGTGTGCATATTCCTCACGATTATGTGTTTTCTTCTCCCCGCACTTACCTGGGCCTGGAAGCCAGGATCAAGGGAAACCATCTATCTCCTGCTAAGCGGGACAGGTCTAGCCCTCGCGACGATTAGTGCTGCGCTGCTTTACACGATGGAAATGTCGTATCTGCCTCTCTGGGGGTATTGGCTGGTTTTTGAGTTGGTAGGCTTTGGGAATTTTATCTTTATTGCGTTTGCAGCGACATTGCTACTGTACTTCCCAACCAAATTAAAACACGCGGATCTTATCAATAGCGGACTCTTATGGAGTCTGGTGGTAGCGACTGCATACTTTTTGCTCAGTAAATGGGATTTTTCTCAAGCAGTTGGTGATCAATTTTTGTTCTTTAACTACGGGGAGGTGTATTTCGTTGAGGCAATATTTTTCTTCCTCATAATTGCTCTGTGCATTACGCAAATTCGAATCAATCGGCACAAACCAGTTGAGCGTGCCCAATCACTCTGGATTACGCTAGCGTGGACACTATGCCCCTCAGTGTTTATGGTTTTTTACTTATTGCCGATTCTTCTTGGTCAAGACGCGGTCCTCAGCCGTACCTGGACCACTGCAGCGTTATTGCTGGCATTTGCCATGGTTCTTGTTGGTGTCAGTCGTTTTCGATTTTTCAATTTGGAGAGGCACATTGGCTCGGCTTATCAGTGGTCCTTTGTCTCGCTTTTCTTCTTTGCGCTGGATGTGGTGTTTTTGTCGTTCGCGAATCTTAGTCCAGCAACGTCCACGTTTATCTTATTGGCCCTGGTTTTGTGGGTCTATCTGCCCATCAGGCAATGGTTCTTTTCGAAAATGAGCCGGGACAATCAAAGACGGTATCAAGCGCTGTTTGGTTCGGCTGTATCCGTCATGATTGAAAACTCTCTGATTCCCACACTATCGGGGGTCAGGAAGCCTGAAAACGCATGGCGTAATGTCCTCGAAACTGTGTTTGAACCTGTGAGTTTGCTCGCAGCTCCTGATGAAGAGATCACGCGAGTTTCGAAGAGAGGTCAGGGGCTGATCATCGGGCCAAATCGCTTCTCTGGGCCGTTAGTGCTGGAATATGCAGACCGGGGTAACCGAATTTTTGTTCAAGATGATGTCAATTTGGTTGAGACTATCTCGCTTCTCTTCGTCAGGCTCTACGATTTTAGGGATGGTTATGTTGCTGGACAAATTCGAGAGCGTGACCGAATTCGTCGGGACTTACATGATCAGATTGGTCATAGACTTTTGTCATTGGTTTATTCGGCCAAAGACACAAAATCGATCCAACTCGCCCAGGACACCATCGAGCAACTCAAGGAACTGATTCAAGCACTCAAAGATAAACCTGTCGCGCTGCAAAAGTTAGTCATCGAGCTTCGTCAATTGTGTGAGGATACCTGTGCTCAAGTAAATATCTCGCTACATTGGCACGACGAATCCACCGACAATGATCAACAGGTTACGTCGAATCAGTACTTGAATGTTCTTAACATCACCCGGGAACTGTTGAGTAATACCATCAAGCATTCCAGAGCTAGCAACGTAACGATTTCGGTGGGTGAAGCGGACGGCTGTTTAGTCCTCACAGTCAATGACAATGGCATTGGTTTTAGTCGAGACAAGATCCATCCTGGTAGTGGTCTATACAACATCCATTCGAGGGTCGATGAAATGTCGGCAAACATTGACTGGCAGACGTCATCTGGGACAAAAGTCGTCATCCGGATTCCCATCGGTATGATAGAGGAGACAGTAAATGCTTGAGCATAGCGGGCAACCCGCCAAACAAGTGCTTATTGTCGAGGATCACGGTGACGCTAGTATTGTGCTGGAGAAAGTAGCGAGGCAAGCATTCGATGAGCCTACCGTGGTGGTCGCCGGCACTATCAAAGGTGGCAAGGAGCAACTCGCAAGTCACACTTTCGATATTGCTCTTTTGGATATCGGCTTGCCTGATGGCAACGGTATTGAACTCGTGCAACTCATCGCCGATAAACATCCGCAGACCCTCACCATCGTGACGACAATTTTTGACGATGATGCGCATCTCTTCCAGGCTCTAAAAGCAGGAGCGGATGGTTACCTGATAAAAGGCCACACAGTGGAGGAATTAACAACCTTCTTTGTGAATGCGATTTCGGGCAGGCCTGCTCTTTCACCTGGTATCGCACTTTCGATGCTCGGCTATTTTCGCTCAGAAGAGCAAAAGTCAGCCAGCCAGCCAGTTAGTACGCTTACGGAAAGAGAGACTGAGATTTTACAATTCATCGCTAAAGGCAGCCGGGTCAAAGAGGTCAGCCGCTTGTTAGATATATCGGAAAATACTGTCTCTCATCATGTTAAAAATATCTACGCTAAATTGAACGTACACAATAGGGCGGAGGCAACCGCCGCGGCTGTTCAGTTAAGGCTCTATAATCCAGAGTAGTTAACTAACGCGCTTTGTTTGAATCTATGAGGCAATTGCCATGGCGCCGGTCGCTCTGATACTAATCATGGACTCCTTGGCGTTTTAGAGCGTACCCTCCAGCGTTCTTACGGTTTTCGATTTAAACTCACGCTGGGCCAGAACCACTACAATCAAGGTGGCGGCCGCTATGTATATAAAGGGATTGAGTAGCCAGAAGATCATTGACAGGCAAAAGTAGTAGGCGCGCAGTCCAGCATTGTTGTCATGTCCTGCCATGTCCATTAAGCGCGCCGTTTGCTGGATAAATTTTTCCCGGGATTCTGCGTCCATTTCATCATCTGGCATGGGTGCAGCGCCCATCAACACGGCGACGAAACCGTACTGCCGAAGGCTCCAGGTAATCTGGAAAAAGGCATAGATCAGCATGACCGCAATCAGCATAAACTTGGTTTGCACCTGGGTGTTTGATTGGGCAGTGGCAAAGGGTAGCTCAAGACTTAGCATGGCAATCTGGCCGCTGGCCGAAATGGCAGTGAATACGGCAGCTAACAGTAAAAGAGTGGTGCTGGCAAAGAAACCCACCACGCGCTCCTGACTGGCAAGTAGCGCGGAGTCGGTTACGCGCATTTCGCGATTTAACATTTGTGAAACCCAGCGTTCTCGATGCAAACGCATGGAATGAGAAAGCGACTGTTTGTTGCCTTGTTTAGCGCGTCGTTTGGCGTAGCGGCTGTAGCTATACCAGACAATCAGCATGTAGCCAAAAGCCGCGAAATCAAGCCAGCTAAGTAGGACAAAAGGATGGAGCGGCATCTAGTTTCCCGTTGTGTTTCGTGAAGCGCGATTATATGCCACTCTCCTAACAACATGGTATTAGTGCCGTAACCCTCACGCATGAACGCTTACTGAATTTCCTATGCTACCTGGTTTACACTTCTTGTCCCGTTTAACTCTGAGCTGTTCACTATGAAAGTTGTCATTTTGCTTTGTCTCACCCTACTGTCTTGTTCGATCATGGCAGCGGAGTACCCCGCAACTGATCGCTGGAAGATGACCATGGGCGGCTTTCAGCTAGAGGATGAAATCATTGGCGAGCGACCTGGCGCGATCGTCGCCACAGGCAGTTCGTCCATGCGCTTCTGGGATCACCGCATTCACAAGGACTTAAGCCCGCTCACGATCATTTCTCGAGGTTTTGGTGGCAGTAACATGAACGACGTTTTGACGTTTCTCGACACGCTGGTGCTAAAGCACAAACCGCGCGCCGTGATGCTTTACGAAGGCGATAATGATGTTGCCCAGGGTGTGCCGGTAGAGGTGATTCTCGAGACCTTCGGCAAGGCTATTGACAAGATTCACGTACAAGACAGCAACATTCGGATTTATTTGCTTTCAGTCAAACCCAGTATCTCGCGCACCGAGATGTGGCCCACCATGCTTGAGGTGAACGAGGGTCTTGAGACCATGGCTAAAGCAGACAAGCGCATTACTTATGTTGATGTGGCAACGCCAATGCTGAATGCTGATGGTAGTATTCGTGACGATCTGTTTGTCTCTGACCAACTGCACATGAATCAGAAGGGCTACGATATCTGGCGTAATGTAGTGGCACCTGTGCTAATCGAAAATGAGATAAGCTTTGAGCCTACCCCTGTCGCGCAATAGTTCGTGAGCTTTCTGGTTCGAGCCAGAGGCGACAGCAAAACCTGGAGCCAGGAGGGAGCTCACAGCAACAGCAATGAAACCATTACAGTATTACTTCGCCGGGGCGGCCTCATGGTTTTTGGCCTACGGTATTCAGAGCGTCATTTTTAGCTGGCTCGTGACCATTGTGCTCGAGCAACCTGCCGCCAAAGTGGGTTTTGCCCAGATGGCCTTTTTATTGCCGGCGATGATCTTTATGCTACTTGGCGGCAGCCTGGCTGATCAGTGGGGTGGGCACCGGGTTGCTGTGATGGGGCACCTATTGGCCGCATCAGCGCCGCTATTTTTAACCATTGTCATCCTGTTAGGGCATATGGACTACAGCATGATCATCGTCTTTGCGGTGGTCATGGGCATTGCCCAGGCGTTTGTCACACCGGCTAGAGACGGTCTTCTGGCCCAGGTAGCGGAAGGCCAAATACAAAGGCGGGTTGTCCAGGCCAGCATGATCCAATTTAGCCTGCAAATGGTTGGCTTTGGTGCCGCGGCAATGGCCGATTTACTTGGCGCTGTACTCATCCTCAGTTTTCAGTGTGCGCTCATGCTGCTGGGGGCATTTTTCTTTTACCGAATGCAATTGCCAGCGGTGCAAACCGAACCCGGGCCCGCAACCGGTATGGTGCGACAAGTAGTCAGTTCTATTAGTGAAGGGTTTCAAACAGTAAGGTCCAACGGCTACATGAGCACAGTGGTGTTGCAAAACTGCGCCATGGGCATATTTTTTATGGGCTCATACATTGTCACAATTCCCATTTTGATCAGGGAAACTTATGCCGGTAGCTCTGTTGAACTGTCTTTTATCAATGCTGCCAATTCCCTGGGCCTGGTGTTAACAATCATGGCGCTACTGCGCTTTGGTGAAATCCACAGGCAAGGTCGTGCGCTATTAATCTCGCAAGCCATTGGCAGCATCGTTCTGGCCAGCGCGAGTTTCAAAGCCGGGTTCAGTTTACTTACAGCTTCGATATTTGTCTGGGGCCTGTGCGGCGGCATTGCCATGACCATGTCACGAACCATCATGCAGGAGCTTGCGCCGGAAACCCAGCGAGCGCGGATGATGGCGTTTTACTCTTTTTCTTTTATGGGTGCTGGCCCCATTGGTGCGGTGGTGAGCGGCTACTTAGTTGAGTGGTTTGGAGCATCCCAGGCGCTGCTCATATCTTCGACCGCCATGTTTATGGTGGTCATGACAGTGGCGCTGCGCTCACCGCTCTGGTTACTAGATACTTCACCGGAGAAATTGGCAGCCGCGAGAAGCGGTGTTCAATCAGGCAACTAGATACAACCACTGCCTCACAGCAGGGGTAATTTCTCTTCGTCTCGCCATGGATAAAACACCTGCATTTCGGCAACTTTATAGATAAAGAGACCTCGGTTAACACCTGGGTCTGAGTCCAAAATCAGTTTGGCTGCGATTAAATTCTCAGCGACGAGAAACACCATGCCGTATTGCTGGTATCTTGCGCCAAATACCAACTTCCCCTCTTTCCGTAGCCGTTGCAGGTTTGCCGCATGTTCATCGAAGCCAGGTTGTTGCCCTGCCGTAAGACCTTGTTGCCAACCCGGCCCCGTCTCAAAATGCACGACGAACAGCTGCCCTGGGTCCTCGGACCTCGCCACCATGCTTAACATCAGTAAACCCAGCAAAAACAGCGCACGAGCTGTATAACCCCGCATGTATCTTCTCCCGAGCAATAAAGTAGAGACGATTCGGCGTAAGAAAAACTGACAGATCCGTAAAACTTTTTTGTCCTGGTGACCGTCGTAGCTTTTAAAAGACAACAATGGCGGCTGCTCTTATGACAAAACTACGATTGCTTTTGTGTTTCCTGCTCGTTCATTTCTCTGGCGCTAGCCATGGGGACGTTCAGGCAGAGCTTGATGATTTCCTCGAACAAATTCCATCCTTTAGCGGCATTGTGGAAGTTAGACGGGGGGCAGAAATCCTGGCGAGTGCCACGCGCGGTTACGCAAATCGGCAGACCCAGACGCCATGGTCTAGCCAATCCCAGAGCACTGTTGGCTCCATCACCAAGCAGTTTACCGCGGCAGCAGTGATGAAGTTGGTTGAGCAAGGACGTGTCACCACTCAATCGACGCTGGGTGAAATCATTCCAGATTTGAAATCCAGCAATTTTAGCGGCGTCACAGTTCACCAATTGCTCACGCACTCTGCTGGCATTCCCGATGTCAGGTTGCCAGACGATACGCCGTTTAGTCGCGATGATGTCATCGCCCACGTCCGAGAGGCGCAGCCCATGTTTGCGCCGGGTTCCCAGTATGCTTACTCAAATATGGGGTACAGTGTATTGGCCGCCATCATTGAGCTAAGCACTGGCGAAGCTTTCAATGATTATCTAGCACGCGAACTTTTCGCGCCGGCGGGGATTGCGGTAAGCACCGGTTATGACGTGCCTATTCGGCGATCAGATGTGGTCCAGGCATATCGTCAAGATGACTCCAGGGTAGGCACGATGATCGATGACATCTATGTCGACAAGCAGCCATCCTGGCTGCTATTGGGTAACGGCGGTATGTACTCAAGTAATGATGATCTGCATCGTTGGTGCATGGCATTACATGCAGGTAAGGTGCTTAAGAAAAACCTGGTTGCAGAAATGTGGCAACCGCAAATTGACGAGACCAATGGCCAAGGCGCTTCATTTTATGGCTATGGTTGGGTCGTGTTCCACTCTGATGAACTTGGCCCAATCGTAGCGCATAACGGTGATGATGCTTTTGGCACGTTGTTTAGCGACTTTATTTGCGTACCTGTGTCTGGCTTAACGTTAATTTTGCGCAGCAATAGTCTGGATTATGATCAAAATGTTGCCGCTGTTGTGCCGAGCCTGTGGGGTGCTGTTAGCAAAACTTTGTCGCCCGCTTCGACCACTCCATGACCCAAAAGCTGCCCACCAAAATGATAAAGCACTCGCGCACCTCTGCCTGCATGTTGTAGAAACTAAACACATGGGTGTTGATCATGAAAAACACCATGGCACCAGCCACCGCCAGCCAATGCAGGATGAGGGGCCGCTTGTTCTCAAGCTCGATTCGCCAAATCAATAGCGCGAGGCAAACCAGAGCGATGAGCAAAGCACTGGTACTGGTCACGCTGGTGGGTAAGAAATAAGGATGCAGGGTCCCTGCAAAACACATCATTAAGGAGAGGTGTACCGATGGCAGCAAAATCGGCACCAGGCTAGCTAGTGGGCCGAAGTAGCGAATCACTGCAGGGAACAGCCAGATGAACACTGGGCCAAAGATAAAGGCGATATAGATCGAGGTATTCAGAAAGCCAGCGAACAGATGCCCCGGTACCAGGTTATGCAGGTTGGTTTCTTGTTGCAGATTGTGCTCGGTGAAAAACTCCCCGGACGAAAAACCAAGCCAGTGTTGGCCCCAGCTTATTTCCTCCCCGGCTGCGAGGAAGGCCAGAAGGGCAGTGCCTAGCCAGAGCGTTCTGAGCAATATGGGTACTTCAGAATTTGCCCGGAAAACTAAAAATTGCCTGGTGCAATATCCGCTCAGTGCCAACAGCACAAGCACCGAGGTGAGTTCATAGAAACTGTTCTCAACTGTTAGGTTGAGCAGTAAAGCCTGTTGGCCAGGTACATAACTTGTGATGCCTATTGCTGCAACGGTTATGGCGTAAAATAGAGCATAAACCCAAAGCTGCCAGCCCGCGGTGGGGCGGCTTGCCGGAGACAACATGGTTGACGGTTTTTGTGGTCTAGAATTCATAGTATCAAACGTACTGTTGGCATCTTATCCATGTTGCTAGCTTAGATCAGTTACGAATAAGAAGGGCGGTCATTAACCTGCTGGCTTTTAAATATTACGTATTCAGGTGACCTTATATCAGTTTGATAAGGCCGGAGGGTAACCTGGTTGGAATTTAACCACCTGAAGGGATATAAGTTTGATCCACAAGGGGCAATTTTGCTGCTTGTGAAGAGGCGATGAAGATGTGTGGTTTTTACAGTGATCGATGAGAACAAAAGACAGTCAGCCTTAGAACTTTATGAGCTGATTAATGAAACGAATCGAGAGGAGTTTGATCGACTGGCCAGACTTGCCGCCTTGATTTGTGAAGCGCCCATTAGCCTGGTGAGTCTGCTGGATCATGACCGCCAGTGGTTCAAAGGCAATCATGGTCTGGCGGCTAGCGAAACGCCCCGGGAATGGGCGTTTTGTCAGCATGCGATCCAAACAGAAACGACGATGGTGGTGGAAGATACCTTGATTGACGATCGCTTTAGGGAAAACCCGCTAGTCACGGCAGAGCCGAATATTCGGTTTTATGCCGGTGCACCATTGTTTCTCCAGGGGCAGCCGCTGGGTACCTTATGTGTGATAGATCAAAAGCCGCGCCAACTGTCTGCCCAGCAGTTAGAAGCACTTGAGATTCTGCGTGACTCGGTGGTGCGGCTGATCGAGGTCACAAGAGCCCTGCAGATCCAGGAAAAGCTCGAAGAGTACATTCATCTTTGCGCCTGGTGCAGAGATATAT
>JBKAGC010000052.1:0-17678 GCA_046290215.1 Pseudomonadales bacterium
GGACGTGACACAATCCATAATGGTCAAGCAATCGAACTGCTGCGCTAACTTTACGATACCTGCCGCATCAGAACTTGCCCCGGTAGAGGTCTCTGCATGTACAAAGGCAACAATTTTCGCATCTTGATTGGCTTTTAAGGTGGCTTCCAGGGCATCAAGATCTACCGCACGGCCCCATTCCTGTTCCACCATCACCGCGGTACCGCCAGAGCGAGTGACATTCTCTTTCATCCGACCACCAAACACGCCGTTCTGGCAAATCACCACCTTGTCACCGGGTTCCACCAGATTAACGAAACAAGTTTCCATACCGGCAGAGCCTGGTGCAGACACCGGAATAGTGAGGGCGTTGCTGGTTTGAAAAGCACCTTGCAGCATGGTTTTGATTTCATCCATCAAGCGCACAAACTCAGGATCCAGGTGGCCAATCGTGACTTTGCCCATGGCAGTCAAAATACGCGGGTTAACATCTGAAGGACCCGGCCCCATCAAAGTTCGAGTGGTAGGATTAAAAGATTGAATCATGGTGATTTCCTGGCTGTGGTTTCTTTGTTAGCAGCGCGTGATTTTACACAGTCAAAATCAGTGGTGCATAAAAAAGGCCGGCAGAGCCGACCTTTTCAGGATTTCTATCGAACAGACGTTACTCGTCATCATCCTCAAAATCATCGTCGTCATCATCGAAGTCAACCGGACGGTCAACCAACTCGATAAAGGCCATTGGCGCCGCATCGCCAGCACGATAACCGCACTTCAAAATACGCGTGTAGCCACCAGGACGCTCTGCGTAGCGAGGACCAAGATCACTGAACAACTTGCCCACTGTCTCTTTGCTACCTGTGCGAGAGAACGCCAAACGACGGTTCGCTACGGAATCGTTTTTCGCCAGTGTAATTAACGGCTCAGCAACACGCTTGAGTTCTTTTGCTTTCGGCAAAGTTGTCTTAATCACTTCGTGCTCAATCAAAGAGCAAGCCATGTTGCGGAACATCGCTTTACGGTGCGAAGAGTTTCTGTTCAGCTGCCGACCACTTTTTCTATGGCGCATAACAATAATTCCCGGTAATACGTTTCAATAATCCTGTAATGATCTAGCGGGGTTTAACCCAAGACGCGATCATCACCACGAAGGCTTGAAGGTGGCCAGTTTTCCAGGCGCATGCCTAGAGACAAACCACGGGAAGCCAATACATCCTTAATTTCAGTCAAAGACTTCTTACCCAGGTTAGGGGTTTTCAGAAGCTCAACCTCGGTGCGACGAATCAGGTCACCGATGTAATAAATGTTTTCTGCCTTGAGACAGTTTGCACTTCGAACTGTCAGTTCCAGATCGTCTACTGGACGGAGCAGAATTGGATCAATCTCATCTTCGTGCTCTTCTGGTTCTGGCTCGTTTTCGCTTTGCAGGTCAACAAACACGTTCACTTGTTGCTGCAGAATGGTTGCCGCTCGACGGATCGCTTCTTCAGGATCAATCGTGCCGTTAGTTTCAAGGTCAATGATCAGCTTGTCGAGGTCAGTGCGTTGCTCAACTCGAGCAGAGTCAACCTTGTAAGCCACACGACGAACTGGGCTGTAAGAAGCATCAAGCAGCAGGCTGCCAATTACCCGGCCTTGTTCATCATCTGCAGAGCGAACGTCAGCAGGCTCGTAACCACGACCACGACCTACTTTAGCGCGCAGCTTTAGGCTACCGTTTTCATTCAAGGTGGCAATAACGTGATCTGGGTTAGCAATCTCAACGTCGTGATCTAGCTGGAAGTCTGCAGCAGTGACCACGCAAGGACCTTGCTTATCTATTGTAATTTCTGCTTCATCAGATTCATTCAAACGAATCGCTACACCTTTCAGGTTGAGGAGCAATTCAATGACATCCTCTTGAACACCTTCAATGGAGCTATACTCGTGTAATACACCGTCGATTTCAGCTTCGACAATCGCGCAGCCAGGCATTGAAGACAATAGAATGCGACGCAGGGCATTGCCCAAAGTGTGACCAAAACCACGCTCGAGTGGTTCTAGAACAACAGTTGCGCGAGTGGCATTTACCTGTTCAACCTGGATGTGCTTAGGTGTCAAAAACTCTAATGACGAATGAGCCATATATTTACCTTCTCGTTCCTTTTTGGAAAAGTTTCCTAATGTATAGAGCGCAGAATAACGCCTGTTTGTAGAACTAACTCTCTAGTGACGTTACTTGGAGTACAGCTCAACAATCAGGTTTTCGTTGATTTCAGAAGGCAGTTCATCCCGTTCTGGATAAGAGCTAAATACGCCTTCCAGCTTGTCGGTATTTACTGCAACCCAATCAACAGGACGATTCGCCGCCAACGCCAACGCACCCTGGATGCGTAACTGATTCTTGGCCTTTTCACGAACCGCGATGGTGTCACCCGCTTCTACTTGATAAGAAGGGATGTTTACTACATTGCCATTCACCAAAATAGACTTGTGCGACACTAACTGGCGAGCTTCCGCTCGAGTTGAGCCGAAGCCCATGCGGTAAACAACATTGTCTAAACGACGCTCAAGGATACGTAACAAGTTTTCACCAGTTGCGCCCTTTTGACGATCTGCACGCTTGTAATAGTTACGGAACTGCTTTTCCAGGACGCCGTACAGACGACGTACTTTTTGCTTTTCCCGTAGCTGAACCGCGTAGTCAGAGTTACGCGCACGACGCGCACCATGCTGACCAGGGGCACTCTCCATTCGACACTTACTCTCTAGAGGGCGGACACCACTCTTGAGGTAAAGGTCGGTACCTTCACGACGAGCTAGCTTACAAGTTGGACCTAAATATCTTGCCATTATTCTATATCCTCAATTACACCCGACGACGCTTAGGGGGTCGACATCCATTGTGTGGAATGGGTGTGACGTCAGTAATATTCGTAATTCTGTAACCTACTGCGTTAAGCGCACGAACTGCGGCTTCTCGGCCGGGTCCAGGTCCCTTAACGAACACTTCAAGATTCTGCAAACCATAATCCAGCGCTGCGTTGCCGGCACGCTCTGCCGCAACCTGAGCTGCGAATGGCGTACTCTTACGCGCACCACGGAAACCAGAACCACCGGCAGTTGCCCATGACAATGCGCCGCCCTGACGATCCGTAATGGTAATGATCGTATTGTTGAAAGAAGCGTGAATGTGCGCCAAACCATCAACTACCTGACGCTTGCCTCTCTTTCGGCCTGGCGTTGGGGCTGCTGGTGCAGCTGCTTCTGTTGCGTTTTCAGTTTCAGACATAATCTTTTACTTCGCTTAAATTCTATTACGTACGCTGTTTTATTTACGAATCGGTCGCTTAGGACCTTTTCGAGTACGGGCGTTTGTTTTGGTGCGCTGACCGCGAACCGGCAAATTACGACGATGGCGAATGCCACGGAAGCAACCCAGATCAAGCAAACGCTTAATGTTTAATTGGGTTTCGCGACGCAAATCACCTTCTACCTGCATCTTGGCAATCTCATTACGGAGCTTGTCGAGTTCTTCTTCTGTCAAATCGCCGATCTTGGCTTTGCGATCCACGTTAGTCGTGTCACACAACTGCTGTGCAGTGGTTCGACCGATGCCAAAAATATACGTCAGAGAAATCTCTGCATGCTTATTGTCAGGAATATTGATTCCAGCTAAACGGGCCATTAACCGCTCCTATTAACCTTGGCGTTGCTTGTGTTTCGGCTCGGTGCAAATCACACGCACTGATCCTCGACGCCGAATGATTCGGCAATTTCGACACATTTTTTTCACTGAAGCTCTTACTTTCATTGCTTGCTCCTACCTTCGTCCAAAATTCTGCAAGTTGGACTTTTTCATCAACGACTCATACTGATTTGACATCAGGTGAGTCTGAATCTGCGCCATAAAATCCATGACAACCACCACCACGATCAGCAGTGCTGTACCGCCGAGTTGGAATGTCACGTTGAATTGCACAATAAAAAACTGTGGCAACAAACATACGGCCGTCATGTACAGTGAACCAAATAAGGTCAACCGGGTCAGGATCGTATCAATGTGCCGTGCGGTTTGTTCACCAGGACGATAGCCCGGAATAAACGCACCAGATTTCTTCAGGTTCTCAGCCACTTCTTTCGGATTAAACATAATCGCTGTATACCAGAAGCAGAAGAAAATGATTCCTGCAGAGAACAAGATCAGGTTCAAAGGTTGCCCAGGGGCAATCTGCAAACTCAAGTCTTGTAGCCACTCCATACCAGGAGATTGGCCAAACCACTGCCCCAATGAAGCCGGGAACAGTAATAAACTGCTAGCAAAAATCGCCGGGATCACACCGGCCATATTCACCTTGAGCGGCAAGTGACTGCTCTGGGCTTGATACATCTTGCGCCCTTGCTGCCGCCTTGCGTAGTTAATCGTAATACGTCGTTGACCACGTTCAACGAACACCACAATCGCCACGACCATAACTGCTACTGCAGCAATGGCTAACAAACCAAGTGGCGGAATTTCACCCTGACGAGCCTGTTCAAACGACTGGCCAATAGCACTTGGAAAACCCGCAACGATACCAGCAAAAATCAAAATTGAAATACCGTTGCCAATTCCGCGCTCTGTCACCTGTTCACCAAGCCACATCAAAAACATTGCACCGGTCACTAACGTGGTGACGGCAACAAAATGAAAGGCAAAATTGCCTGAGTAAGACAAACCCTGAGAAGCCAAACCGCTACTCATGGCTAGACCCTGTACCGTGGCTAGCAACAACGTGCCATAGCGAGTGTACTGGGAGATCTTACGTCGTCCTGACTCACCTTCTTTCCGGAGCTGTTGTAGTGACGGTGTGGTTGCCACTAATAACGAGGTAATAATCGATGCCGAGATGTAAGGCATGATACCCAGCGCAAAAATACTCATGCGCTCGAGTGCACCACCGGAAAACATATTGAACAAATCCAGGATACCGCCCTGGTTTTGATCAAACAGCAGCCTGAGTCGCTCGGGATCAATACCCGGCACTGGAATGTGGCTACCAATCCGGTACACCACAATCGCAATCAACACGTACAGGAGACGTTGACGAAGTTCCGTCAAGCCACCGCCTGCCGCCGCTGCTGTTGCTCTTTGTGCTAGTGAACTGCTCATCTAAAGTATATCGACTCTATGACTCTTCGATTTTGCCGCCGGCCGCTTCAATGGCAGCACGGGCGCCTTTAGTGACTTTGATACCTTTCAAGGTCACAGCTTTGTTAATCTCTCCAGACAGCATGACTTTCGCATACTGAATAGAGCCATTGATCAGACCCGCAGCTTGCAGTGCCTTTAGATCAACCACTTCTGCATCAACTTTAGCCAATTCAGTCAACGTAATTTCCGCAGTAACGCGGGCCTTGGCTGAATTGAAACCAAATTTTGGCAAACGCATTTGCAATGGCTGTTGACCGCCTTCAAAACCTGGACGCACTCGACCACCTGATCGAGATTTTTGGCCCTTGTGGCCACGACCAGCAGTCTTACCCAGACCACTACCGATACCGCGACCAACACGCTTAGCTGCATGCTTACTGCCCGGGGCACCTTTAATTGTATTCAAACGCATGTTTGTTCTCCGCTTTCCTGCTTAGGCCTGCTGTTATTCGCTTACGCTGACCATGTACGAGACCTTGTTGATCATGCCCCGGTTTTCTGGAGTGTCGATCACTTCAACGGTCTGTCGGATCTTGCGCAAGCCAAGTCCTGCCACACAGGCTTTATGACTCTTCAGGCGACCAATTGGACTCTTGGTCAGGGTAACTTTTAGCTTCTTGTCAGCCATGATTCTTAGCCTAAAATCTCTTCAACTGTTTTACCGCGCTTCTCAGCAACGCTGCCAGGAGCACGCATGTCTTGCAGACCTTTAAAGGTCGCGCGAATCACGTTTACTGGGTTTGTTGAGCCGTAGCACTTAGCCAGTACGTTATGTACACCAGCTACTTCCAAAACCGCACGCATGGTCTTACCTGCGATAACACCGGTACCTTCGGAAGCTGGCTGCATGAAAATCTTTGATGCGCCGTGGCGAGCCGTGATTGGGTACTGGATAGTGGAACCGTCCAGATCAACCTGAATCATGTTGCGACGGGCTGCTTCCATGGCCTTTTGAATCGCCAAAGGCACTTCTCGAGCCTTGCCGCGACCGTAACCTACACGGCCATTACCATCACCAACCACGGTTAGTGCGGTAAAACCAAAAATTCGTCCACCTTTTACAACTTTGGCAACCCGGTTAACCTGAACTAGCTTTTCCTGGATACCTTCTTCGTTGTTGTCTTGGTCGTTATACGCCATTGTTAATCCTCAAAACCTGCCGATTAAAACTGCAAGCCGCTCTCACGAGCAGCATCTGCCAACGCCTTAACGCGGCCGTGGTACTTATAACCTGATCGATCAAACGCAACCTGCTCAATGCCTGCTGCCTTCGCGCGCTCTGCAATCAATGCGCCTACTTTGGCAGCACTGTCAGTGTTCCCTGTTGCTGCACTACGCAAGTCTTTTTCAACCGTAGATGCAGAGGCTTGAACCTTGTCGCCGTTAGCAGAAATCACCTGGGCATAGATGTGTCGTGGTGAACGGTAAACCGTCAACCTTGGCATCTCTAGCTTGGCGATATGCTTCCTACCGCGTCGTGCTCTTCTCAATCGAGCGTCGTTCTTCTTGCTCATGTTCTAATCTCTCATCCTGCGCCTTGGCGCCTTGAAAACTCTTATCTATGCTTGGCCGTAATCAAACCGGCTCGCTCGGCTGTTACTTCAGCCTCTATTTCTTCTTGGCTTCCTTACGTTTCACATACTCATCAACGTAACGAACACCTTTGCCTTTGTAAGGTTCTGGAGGACGGAAGTCGCGGATTTCTGCGGCTACCTGACCAACCAACTGCTTGTCGATACCCTTGATGATGACCTGGGTCTGACTTGGCGTTTCGATCTCGATACCTTCTGGTACCGCGTATTCAATCGGATGTGAAAAGCCAAGACTCAAGTTGAGCTTCTTACCTTGTGCCTGGGCCCGGTAACCAACACCAATCAGCTGCAACTCTTTAGTGAAGCCTTCGCTAACACCGGTAACCATGTTGTAAACAAGCGCACGGAAAGTACCAGCCAATGCACCGGACTTCTTAGACTTCTCCGCAGCCGAGAACTGCAGAGCAGACTCTTCTTGCGCAACCTTTACCAGATCGTGAACAACCAGGCTCAAATTACCTTTGCTGCCCTTCACGTTCAGATTTTGGTTAGAGATAGAGATCTCTACACCTTTCGGAATCTCTACTGGACTGTTCGCTATTCGTGACATATCTAAAACCTATTAACTGTTTGCCAGATCAACGTCTTCTTAGAAGACCGAGCAAATCACCTCACCACCTACACCAGCAGCACGAGCTGCACGGTCAGACATTACGCCCTTATTTGTGGACAAAATCACAATGCCCAGTCCGCCTTTAACCTGCGGGATGTCGTCTTTGCCTTTGTACTGGCGTAGACCTGGACGGCTAATGCGCTTGATCTCTTCGATCACTGGCTTACCGCCGAAGTACTTAAGCTCGATAGACAGTGTTGGCTGACCTTCGGTGCTTACGCTGTAGTCAGAAATGTAACCCTCGTCTTTAAGTACTTTCGCAATCGCGATTTTCGTACCAGATGAAGGCATCTCTGTAGATGCCAGACGTGCTGTTTGAGCGTTACGAACGCGAGTCAGCATATCTTGCATCGTCATTTTTCCTCCTACCTGACTTAACCAGGCCAGGTACATCACCTCGCATGGCAGCTTCGCGTAATTTAGTTCTGGCCTCGACGATATACAGCGTGAGACGTCCGTGATACAACGTCTGGTTTGTCTCGAAGGGCTCGCATCACGTGGTAGTTTTGCGCTTCCCAACGTTCTTTTAGTCATGTCCACAGTTTCTTTAAAGCTGCTCGCTTTGCAGCTTGAAGGCCGTCAGACTTGAGTTTCGCCTCTTATCATCCGCTCCTTCCCGAAGTGGGAAGTTTGCCCTGGTCATCAGTTTTTGCCGTGGTGGTGATCGCAATATCCAAACCACGAATCTTGTCAATCTTGTCGTACTCAATTTCTGGGAAAACGATCTGCTCGGTAACACCCATGGCGAAGTTGCCGCGACCGTCGAACATCTTCGGATTCACACCGCGGAAGTCTCTCTGACGAGGAATTGCGATGTTAATCAGCCGATCCAGGAACTCGTACATACGCTGCTTACGCAAAGTCACCTTGCAACCAATGGGGTAGCCGTCGCGCACTTTAAAGCCAGCAATCGACTTACGCGCTTCAGTGATCACTGGCTTTTGACCAGCAATCTTTTCCATGTCACTCAAGGCCGCATCTAACTGCTTACGATCAGCAATCGCTTCACCGACACCCATGTTCAAGGTGATCTTGGTGATGCGCGGTACTTCCATTACAGATTCCAGTCCGAGCTGCTCTTGCAGCTTGGCCTTCACCTCGTTTTCATAAAACTCTTTAAGGTCTGCCATCTTGCTTACCCGTCTATCTCTTCGCCAGTTGACTTGAAGACACGTACTTTCTTACCGTCTTCTAGAATTTTGATACCAACGCGATCCGCTTTACTGGTCGCTGAGTTGTAAATCGCGATGTTGGACAGCTGGATCGGCGCTTCTTTTTCAATAATGCCGCCAGGCTGACCCATTTGCGGGTTACCTTTGGTATGACGCTTCACCAGGTTCACGCCGGAGACATAGGCTTTACCGTCTAGGACACGGTTCACGTTACCGCGCTTGCCTTTGTCGCGACCTGCAATCACGATGACATCGTCGTCTTTCTTAATCTTTTGCATCTGCTTAACCTTTCCGTCTAATTCAGCGCCGAGAACTTAATGCTCTTAAAGCACTTCCGGTGCTAACGAAATAATCCGCATAAATTTATCGTTGCGTAACTCACGGGTTACTGGGCCAAAAATACGAGTACCGATGGGCTGCTTGTT
Organism: Pseudomonadales bacterium; assembly: GCA_046290215.1. Classification (GTDB taxonomy): domain Bacteria; phylum Pseudomonadota; class Gammaproteobacteria; order Pseudomonadales; family Azotimanducaceae; genus JAHRVQ01. The sequence goes on from JBKAGC010000052.1 coordinate 8,955, forward strand.
AGCATTCAGCAGCACTGCTGCGTTGCCATCGAACTTGATCAATGAACCGTCTGGACGACGCACGCCTTTCTTTGTGCGAACAACCACAGCATCCAATACCTGACCTTTCTTAACCCGGCCACGAGGGATCGCTTCTTTTACAGTAACCTTGATGATATCCCCAACGTTCGCATAACGACGCTTGGAACCGCCCAGAACCTTGATGCACATGACACGTCTTGCACCACTGTTATCTGCGATATCTAAATATGTTTGCGTCTGAATCATTACCTAAACTCCAACGTAAGAGGTATCTACCTACTACCTAAATAATGGTTGCCTTGCGGTCAACCGAGCTCAGTTTCCAAGCTTTTGTTTTGGAAATTGGCTTTGTTTCTTCAATTGTTACCAGGTCACCTTCCTGACAAACATTTTCAGGATCATGAGCGTGGATCTTGTTAGAACGCTTGATGTACTTACCGTACAGAGGGTGTTTGATTTGACGTTCTACTAGCACAACGATGCTTTTATCCATCTTGTTGCTAACAACCTTGCCTTTCTCTGTACGTGCTTCGTTAGTCTTGCTCATTAACTTGCCTTCATCTTTTCGTTCAGAACAGTTTTAACCCGGGCGATATCTTTCTTGGTCGCCTTCAGCATATGGGTTCTAGTCAACTGTCCTGTTGATTGATCCATCCGGTGCTTGAACTGCTCTTTAGCAAGAGTCACTAGCTCTTGTTGCAGTTCTTCAACGGATTTTTCTTTGAGTTCTGATGTTTTCATACTTAACGATCTCAAAAATCACATTACTGTTCGTTTAACGAACGTGGTTGGGAATGGAAACTTGGCTGCAGCGAGACGAAATGCATCACGCGCTACTTCTTCTGTTACACCTTCCATCTCGTACAGGATCTTGCCTGGCTTGATCTGGGCAACCCAATATTCAACGTTACCTTTACCTTTACCCTGACGAACCTCAAGAGGCTTGCTGGTAATTGGCTTGTCTGGGAAAACTCGAATCCAGATTTGGCCACCACGCTTTACTCGACGAGTCATAGCACGACGACCCGCCTCAATCTGACGAGCGGTCATGCGACCACGGCCAGTTGCTTTTAGCGCATACTCACCAAAGCTGACAGTGCTGCCACGGTGAGCCAGACCGCGATTACGGCCCTTTTGTACTTTTCTAAATTTCGTTCGCTTAGGCTGTAACATCTAACTCTTACCCGAAACTTTGCACGTTAGTTTGTTGTTCTGTGGCTGGCTCTTCGCGAGAACCCAGGATCTCACCTTTGAAGATCCAAACCTTGACGCCGAGGATGCCGTAAGTGGTTAACGCTTCAGCAGTGGCGTAATCAATATCAGCTCGTAAAGTGTGCAGAGGCACGCGACCTTCTGCATAGCTTTCGCTACGGGCAATCTCAGCACCACCAAGACGACCAGCAACGCGAACCTTGATGCCTTCCGCGCCTAAACGCATCGCATTTTGGATCACTCGCTTCATAGCGCGACGGAATTGAACTCGACGCTCTAGTTGCTGCGCAACGTTTTGCGCAACCAGGTAAGCATCCAGCTCTGGCTTACGAATTTCTTCAATGTTGATGTGCACAGGTACACCCATCATCTTAGAAACTGTCTTGCGCAGCTTCTCGACATCTTCGCCTTTCTTGCCGATCACGATACCTGGACGCGCCGTGTGAATCGTAATGCGAGCTGTTTGTGCTGGCCGCTGAATTTCGATGCGGCTAACAGAGGCTTGTGACAGCCTTTTTTGCAGGAATTCGCGAACCACTAGATCATTGTGCAACTTCTCTGAATAGTCAGGGCCGTCTGCATACCATACAGAGGTATGTTCCTTGACTATGCCTAGCCGCATTCCAGTGGGATGTACTTTTTGACCCATAATGCTTTCCTATATGCCTCGTGACGGTTGCTTACTTGTCAGCAACTGCCAACGTAATGTGGCAAGTTCTCTTTAAAATTCGATCAGCGCGGCCTTTCGCACGAGGTCGAATCCTTTTCATGGTTAAACCTTCATCAACGTAGATCTTAGAAACGCTAAGTTCATCTACGTCCGCCGCTTCATTGTGCTCAGCGTTTGCAATCGCAGACTCGAGCAGCTTACGCACCAGGTGCGCGCCTTTCTTTGTGCTGAAGTTCAAGATGTTGAGTGCTTCACCCACATCCTTACCGCGAATCTGGTCGGCAACCAGGCGTGCTTTCTGAGCGGAGATTTTCGCGCCCTTAAGTCGTGCACCTACTTCCATCATCAAATCCTCTTTACTTGTAGGAGCCCTATCGACGCGCTTTCTTATCAGCGGCGTGGCCACGATAAGTACGAGTCATAGAAAACTCACCAAATTTGTGTCCAACCATGTCTTCAGTAACGAACACTGGCACGTGCTGACGACCGTTGTGTACTTGTACGGTCAAACCAACAAACTCTGGCGTAATCATTGAACGACGAGACCAGGTCTTGATAGGTCGCTTGTCGTTTGTTTCTAAAACGGTCTGGACCTTCTTCATCAAATGGAGGTCAACAAATGGGCCTTTTTTTAAGCTACGTGGCACTGCCTATCTCCTAACGATTTGTTCGACGACGACGAACAATCATGTTGTCGGTTCGCTTGTTCTTACGAGTCTTATAACCTTTGGTAGGCATACCCCATGGAGAGACAGGGTGACGACCACCAGAGGTCTTACCTTCACCACCACCATGTGGGTGATCAACCGGGTTCATCACAACACCACGAACCGTCGGACGAACACCGCGCCAACGCTTCGCGCCAGCCTTACCCAAAGAAGCCAGGTTATGTTCAGAATTACTTACTTCGCCAAGTGTCGCTCGACAATCGGCTAAAACTTTACGCATCTCGCCAGAGCGTAAGCGCAAGGTCACATAAGGACCTTCCTTTGCAACTAACTGACAAGAGGTGCCAGCGCTACGAATCATCTGAGCGCCTTTTTCAGGCTTGAGCTCTACACAGTGCACAACACTACCCATTGGGATGTTGCGCAAAGGCATGCAGTTGCCAACTTTAATGGCTACGTTGTTACCTGATTGAACTTTATCGCCTGCCTTGAGGCCTTTAGGAGCGATGATGTAACGGCGCTCACCATCAAGATACTTCAGAAGTGCAATGTTTGCTGTGCGGTTGGGGTCGTACTCGAGTCTTTCTACTACTGCTTCAACGCCATCTTTGTTGCGCTTAAAATCAATGACGCGGTACTTTTGCTTGTGACCACCGCCAACGTGGCGAGTGGTAATACGACCATTGTTGTTACGTCCACCGCGCTTGCTCTTCTTCTCAAGCAGCGGCCGATAGCCTTCACCCTTGTGTAGATCAGGATGATTGACCTTAACGACAAACCGGCGACCCGGTGATGTTGGTTTTGCTTTTACGACTGGCATGATCTTCTCTTAGCCTTAACTCTTAACTGCGTGTATTAAATTAGTCAGCGCTGGAAAAATCGATGTCATGGCCGTCATCAAGACGAACATAAGCTTTTTTCCAATTTGGCTTACGACTAACGCCGCGCATGTTTCGTTTAACCTTACCTTTCACGTTCAGCACAGTAACTTCTTTGACTGAAACGCCGTAGATGCTTTCAACTGCCTGCTTAATTTCAGGTCGAGTTGCGTCTTTGGCAACTTTGAACGCAAACTGATTAGACTCATCAGCAATGATGGTCGCCTTCTCAGAGATGTGCGCCCCTAGCAAAATGTTGTACATTCTTTCCTGGTTCATGCGAACAACTCCTCAGCTTTCTTCAGCGCGCCCACAGTAAACAGGACCTTCTCAAAACCGATCAAATCAACCGGATTCATCGCATGTACGTCGATAACTTCAACGTTGCGCAGGTTGCGAGCAGCCAAATAGAGATTGTTATCAACTTCCTCAACCACGATCAGGACATTGTCGAGTTCTAGACCTTTAAGCTGAGCCAGAACTTCTTTAGTTTTCGGTGCTTCAACAGCAAAGCTCTCGGCAACCACCATACGCTCCTGTCGAACCAACTCAGAAAGAATTGACTGCATCGCACCACGGTACATTTTGCGGTTTACTTTCTGGCTAAAGTCCTGTGGCTTAGAGGCAAAAGTTTGACCGCCCCCGCGCCAGATTGGCGAACGGATAGTACCGGCGCGAGCACGACCTGTACCTTTTTGACGGAATGGCTTACGACCACCGCCATTGACTTCCGAGCGAGTCTTTTGCGCTCGTGAACCCTGACGCGCACCCGCCATGTAAGACACGACAACCTGGTGAACTAACGCCTCGTTAAACTGACGACCAAAAGTGCTTTCAGACACATCTACTGTGTTGCCTGATACGCCTTTTCCTGGTTCTGAAATATTGAGATTCAACGTTCCAACTCCACTAATTACCGGGCTTTAACCGCTGGCTTGATGATAATTTCACCGCCGTTGGCCCCAGGTACCGCTCCTTTCACGAGCAGCAAATTATTTTCTTGATCCACACGTACAACTTCCAAGGTCTGTGTCGTTACTTGCACAGCACCCATGTGGCCCGCCATCTTCTTGCCTTTGAATACACGACCAGGGGTTTGACACTGACCGATGGAACCAGGCGCACGGTGTGAGATAGAGTTACCGTGAGTGGCGTCTTGCATCTTGAAGTTATAGCGCTTGATCACACCGGCAAAACCCTTACCTTTGGATTGCCCTGTGACATCAACCTTTTGACCGGCCTCAAAGCCATCAACACTCAGCGTATCGCCAACTGCACATTCAAGATCAGAAGCGCAACGGAACTCGTACATATGACGACCCGCTTCAACATTCGCCTTGCTGAAATGCCCAGCTGCTGCCTTGTTTACTTTTGATGCTTTTACACTACCTGTGGTGACCTGTACGGCATCATAGCCGTCGGTTTCGACCGTCTTACGCTGCGTTACACGATTGGGGGTTGCCTCAATCACGGTGACTGGCACGGAAACACCCTCTTCATTGAAGACCCGGGTCATGCCTCGCTTCACACCTACAATGCCGATCGTCATACTAAACTCCAGTTACTTACCTAAGGATCAACCCGGCGTTAGCCCAGGTTAATCTGTACCTCAACGCCAGCGGCGAGATCCAACTTGGTCAAGGCATCTACTGTCTTTTCCGTGGGCTCAACGATATCTAGAAGTCGCTTGTGAGTTCTGATCTCGTATTGGTCACGTGCATCTTTATAAACGTGCGGAGAAATCAGGACGGTAAATTTTTCTACCTTTGAAGGTAACGGAATCGGTCCATGCACCTGCGCACCAGTGCGCTTCGCAGTGTTGACGATTTCCTGGGTAGAAACATCGATCAGCTTATGATCAAAAGCCTTCAATCGAATTCTGATTCTTTGGTTCTGCATTTAAAGCCTGCTCCCACTCCCTCACCATGAGGGCGATACAAAAATTAAAGTGCAAAAAAGCCCCTTCCCAGCCTTGCGGGAGGCGCCATTTGCAAAAGCAAATATCTCTTCTTTAAATCCTTAGCTCCAGGCCAAGGTAGATAGAGATAATCGTTGACCCCTAATTGGGGTCTTGCCGCCTTCTGGCCACGCTTTTCAGCGCATCTAAGCCAAAAGACTCAAAATTCCGTCTGGTTTGAAAATCTTCTGAAAAAGAAGGCTTCTCAAACGAGAGGGCGCGAATTATACAAGTATTAGCAGGTATTGCTAGTCCCTGGGCTAAAAAAATTCAAGAAATCGACTACAAAACTTCCGCACCAGGGTCGGGTAAATAGTTAGCGCTTACACACGCCATGAGGCTTAATCTTAATGGAAAGAGAAGCTCCAGCTAAAGCTGCAACACGGAGGCGGCCTGTAATCCTTGCGGACACTGTCATACTGACCGCTTCTTTTATATCGCAATTTCTTGAAGGTACACGCTGCCGAGCCACCAGCATCAGCCACGCCCTGGTCCACTTTCAATCTACAAAGGAAGCACGTTCCAGATGAGCACTCTCTCTAGATAAACCCAGGTCTTGTACAACCAGCCCTATCCATATGCTAAGTTGCAGAGAAAAGTACAACGTTGTTGCTTGATGCAAATCACCTTCGCTCTACCTAATTTACGTCTGTATGGCGGCATAAAGAGCACCATGCAAATGGCAGAGTCGCTTCAGCAACTCGGACATGATGTCACAGTTGTCTATCCAAGATTACCTGGACGGGATGGGCAAGCCTGGTGGCGACCCAGAAAAACCCTGGTTCAACTAGCTCGCTGGGTCGAATCGTTTTGGTGGCACCCCGACTGGGTCACATTTAGCGGCCACCTGATTCAGGTACCGATGCTGGCTGAGAAGTACTTACCAGAGGCCGACATTCTGATTCTCACCTGGTGGGCTGACGTTGCAAAGCTGCATAACGTCACTTCATCCAAGGGTAAAGTTCTACATTTTGTAAGAAGTTATGAAACCTGGGGCGGGCCTCCAGATCTGGTTGAAAAGGTCTATGCTCTGGGTATTCCAAAAGTGGCGAACTCAGAGCAGCTAGCCCGCCAATTACCCGTGCCGCCCATCAGCACCATCCATAACGGTATCGATGAAAACTTCTTTAACACGGAATACAGCAGGTCTAGCTCAACGACCATGGGGTTCTTGTACCGTCTCCAGGACTGGAAGCAAATGGACGACGCGATTGAGGTTGCAGAAAGTATCATCGCGCGGAATCCAGAGGTGCGGTTACTGGTATTCGGCGAAGCCTTGAAAAGAGACCATGCTCAGAGGCTCCATAACTTACGAAATTTCGAATACATCCACTTACCCAGTGGGCCGGCATTAAAAGCAGCTTATGAAAAGATCGACATATTTTTGTTTACCAGTGATGAAACCGAAGCTTTTGGCAACCCGCCTTTAGAGGCCATGGCAGCTGGATGTGCAGTGGTCGCTACAAAAGTAGGAGCCGTCCCTGCTTATTCTGTAGACCAGCAAACGGCCCTGCATTGCGAGGTCCGTGATTGTGAGCAGATGGTAGCTGCCGTGCAACGCTTGCTTGACAACACCGGGTTTATGAAGGACCTGGCAAATCGTGCGCAAGATGCAGCTCAACACTACCGCTGGATTGAACAAGCAAAATTGTTTGAGGCAGTGCTGGCTAATCTGGTCAACGAATCGAATGACCGCTCCCCCGGGTCCTGACTCTACTATGTCACTGGGAAATCACTGAAACAGGGTGTACTCGCGCTGCTGATCAGTTATAAAACCTTTGACACTCTGCGCTAGAAAGATGAACCCCTATCACCGCTTCTATAACTAAGAATTTCGGCTGGACCTTCTTTGCCGCCGCAGCCATTGCCTTGCTCCAGGTAGCTGTGCTCGCCTTGTCTGCGAGAGTTCTATCGGAACTAGAGTTGGGCCTTATCGCCCTTTGCGGCACAGTGTTGGCGCTTGCGAATCTGTTAATCGACGCTGGATTCAGCCCGTATATTATTTATAAAGGCGCCTTATCGAGGTCAGCGCTAAATTCACTACTGTTGGCTAGCCTGCTGGTCGCTATTGTCGCTTTCCTGGCAACCCGATTTGTCGCCGCTAATATGGAGCAGTTCTTCTCCGCCGCCGGCCTGGCTGACCTGGTGCTCCTTTACGCTTTCATCTTTCTCACCACACCATTCACAACGCAGTTTCAGACATTGTTTGTACAGGCGCGGCGCTTAAAAGCGCTGGCCATAATTGACGTCGGCGCAAAAGTATTGGGTAGCGTTGCGACCATTGTCTGTTTATTCATGGCTCAGGGCGCAAACTCAATTGTCTATGGGTTGCTCTGTACTGCACTGCTCAAAGCAGCTGCACTGTACTCCATGTTGCCTAAAGCACAGAAGATCAACACAGTCAGCGTGAAATGGACAGAGATTAATGATGCCTGGCGTTATTGTAGCCCTCAGCTTGGATCGCAGTTTCTCAACTACCTTCGCGCTTACATAGACAACATTATTATCGGGCTACTGTTCAGCATGGAGACCCTAGGCGTGTATTCACTTGCTCGCGAACTCGTTGCAAGAGTTGCCGCCCTGCTAAATCCAATCGCACAAAAACTTCTCCTACCGGTGCTGGCGGAGAAAAACCGTCAAAAACAGGACGTCGACACTGCCTTCTCAAGCGCTCTGTTGCTCGTCGCATTCTTCAGCGGTACTTGCTATCTACTGATTGGCCTGAATGGGGAGCTAATCACGAATCTGCTATTCGGTCCTGAATACGCGGCTGTGATTAAAGTCCTTAGCCTATTGACGCTTTTTTACCTATTTCGAATCGCTGGCAGTATCAACGGCATGCATGTTCAGGCAACCGGGAGAACTGATAGGGACCTTTACTGGAACTGCATCGCCACTGCCGTATTCCCGCCTTTGCTATATCTCTCAGCGATGCAGGGATTAGAAGCCATGTTGATCTCGATGACCCTGATACAGGCGGGATTTACCGTTCTTAGTTACTACGTTTTTCATTACCCCAACATGCCATTGCCGCCAAAGAGATACTTTTTGCAATTCTTCAGTATCACCGTGCTCATCTCTGCATTCGTGGCTGGGAATGCTTTTTTAATTCAAGGCGGGATAGTGTCTGACCTGGCAATCTCCATCATAGCGGTGTCATCTGTCTCACTGCTCGTTTTTACCCTGATGGGAGGCAAACAAGGTATCGCGAAATACTATAGGATCTACGACACATCGAACGAACAAGCCGCCTAACAGATGGATAACGCCGCAAAAAAATTTCAGCTTGGCAAGGTCATTTTCACCATAAGCGGAAGA
>JBKAGC010000053.1:0-17622 GCA_046290215.1 Pseudomonadales bacterium
GTCATTCTCGTGCGGCCAATCGTTAGTGATTCAGGCCAACTAGAACTAGACACGTTAGACAGTTTACGGCGGATTGCCGCGGTGGAGATACTGGGTGACTGAGCATAAAAAACTACGAATTGGCGATCTGCTGGTCCAGGCTGGGACTATTAGCGAGGAACAATTGCGGGCTGCGCTGGCGGAACAAAAGCAAAGTGGTCAGCGGCTTGGTCGGGTGCTCACTGACCTGGGTTTTGTGGATGAAGATGAATTGCTCGGCTTGCTCTCCAAGCAGCTTGAGATTCCTTTTGTAGACCTGACTCGATTTAACTTTGATATCGGCCTGGTAAGGCGTTTGCCGGAGACCATGGCGCGGCGCTTTCGCGCCATTGTGCTGCGGGAAGATGGTGAAAGTTTGTTGGTTGGTATGGTCGACCCGATGGATATATTTGCGGTTGATGAACTATCAAGAGCCCTGAAGAAGAACGTCCATCAGGCCGTGGTGAGGGAAGCTGAACTGCTCAATAGCCTGGATGTGATTTATCGTCGTACCGAGGACATTGCTAGTTTTGCCGAGGAGCTAGAAGAAGAACTTGGCCCAGAAGATGACGCAGTAGATATTAGTGATCTGTCTGCCGAAGGTGATGATGCACCTGTTGTGAAGCTATTGCGGTCAATTTTTGAAGACGCTATCCAGATCAAGGCCTCGGACATTCATATTGAACCGGGAGATAACGAACTGCGCATCCGCAATCGCGTGGATGGCGTTTTGCATGAACAGGTGATGAAAGAAAACCGGGTTGCAGCAGCCCTGGTGCTGCGCTTGAAGCTGTTGTCTGGACTGAATATCGCCGAAAAGCGATTGCCTCAAGACGGTCGCTTTAGCATTCGCGTTAAAGATCGCAGCATCGATGTGCGACTTTCAACCATGCCGCTTCAGCACGGCGAGGCTGTTGTAATGAGGCTGCTAGACCAATCGGCGCAGCTCACCAATTTGGAGAACGTGGGCATGCCGCCCATTATTCTCAATAAGTTTAAGGGCGTGATCCATAAGCCCCATGGCCTGGTGTTGGTTACCGGGCCAACCGGTAGCGGTAAAACCACCACGCTCTATGGTGCTTTAAGCCATCTCAATACACCAGAGCGGAAAATTATCACCGCGGAAGATCCCGTTGAATATCGTCTGCCACGAATCAATCAGGTGCAAATTAAATCGGCGATTGGCTTGAGTTTCGCTAGCGTCCTGAGGGTGGCTTTGCGGCAGGACCCAGACGTATTGCTGGTGGGTGAGATTCGTGATGCTGAGTCGGCAGAGATTGCATTGCGTGCCTCAATGACCGGGCACCTGGTGTTTTCTACTTTGCATACCAATGATGCCTTGTCGGCAACTCACCGTTTGGTGGATATGGGTGTGGAAAGTTATCTGGTGGCGTCTTCACTAAAAGCCGTACTGGCGCAACGTTTGATTCGTAAGAACTGTACCTACTGCTTGACGGAAAGTGACGTGGATCTGACAGAGGTTGCCTGGATGTTTAATACGCATCAGGAAAGGTACCTGGGTGAAAAACGTTTTAAGAAAGGCGCGGGTTGCTCACGTTGTAACAACACTGGCTACAACGGTCGCATTGGTATCTTCGAATTGCTAGTGATTACACCAGAAATGAGCGCGGCCATTCGCGATCAGAATCACCACCGATTTACGCACCTTGCGCAGCGTGATGAGAACTATCGGCGTCTCTACGAGAGCGCGATGGATTATGCCTTGCAAGGCCTGACAACGCTGGATGAGGTGGCCAGAGTCGCTGAGCAAATTGAGGAGCCGGACTTCGATTTTGACGAATCAATCCAATCCTTTGCTGAAGGTGCGTAATGGCGCAGTTTGCTTATGTATGTCGGAACTCTGTTGGCATTCGAGTTGAGGGCATCTTAGAGGCGAGCAATGAAGAAGACGCCGCCGGTGAATTGATGCAAACGGGGATGACGCCGATTTCCATTCAATTGGCGGAAGCGCCAACTGAAATGGTCATTGACTTCGGTGCCTGGTTCGCCCCGAAAGTGCATTTAGAAGACCTCATCTTATTTAGTCGGCAGATGTATAGTTTATCGAAAGCCGGAATACCTATGATCCGGGCACTGTCGGGTCTGGCGGATTCCACCGTTAACACTACCCTGGCAAAAATTATCCTTGAGATACAAGCGGATCTGGAATCCGGCCAGGCATTGTCACGGGCCATGGCCAGGCAAAAAGTGTTTAGCGAGTTGTACGTGGCAATCATTCACGTGGGCGAGAATACCGGCCGCCTGGATGAGGCTTTTGCGCAGATTGCCGAGTATCTCGAGCTGGAGCGAGAAACCATCAAACGCATCAAGTCCGCTACCCGGTATCCTACCTTTGTGATTGCCGCCATGGGCATTGGCCTGTTGATCATTAACGTGTTTGTGATCCCCGCTTTTTCGGGCGTGTTTGAAAAGCTCGGCGCTGATTTACCCTGGCAAACTCAGGTGCTGGTTGGTCTCTCAAATTTCATGCTGAATTACTGGTACCTATTGCTGTTTGTCACGCTTGGCGCTGTGACGGTGATACGCCTCTGGTTAGCAACACCGGAGGGACTGATGACCTGGCATCGCTGGAAGTTAAAGTTGCCAGTGATCGGCTCACTGTTTGAACGAATTCATCTGGGGCGATTTTGTCGTTCGTTTGCAATGATTCTTCGCTCCGGCTTGCCCATTGTTCAGGGCCTCAACACGGTTAGTGAGGCCGTGGGCAACGACCACATGGCAAAACTGATTCGCGATATGCGCGGATATATTGAACGTGGCGGTAGCTTTTTGCAGTCCGCCTCGCAGTCTGGATTGTTCACGCCGCTGGTGCTGCAAATGATTTCGGTGGGTGAAGAAACCGGTGCGATGGACGAAATGCTCGCCGAGGCGGCAGATTTTTATGAGCAAGAAGTGGACTATGATCTGAAAAGTCTTGCGGATGCTATCGAGCCCATTTTGATTATCGGTATTGGCGCCATGATCCTGGTGTTGGCCCTGGGTGTGTTCTTACCCCTATGGGATTTATCCAGCGCTGCAGCCAAATAGCTTTTAGAACCAGTGCGTTTTGATTCTGCTCTGCTTATTCACAAATACTCTATAAGTCCTGTGCTCTCCGACTAGACTAAAAGTAAGGTGCGGCGCATTGCGCCCCAATCACTTAAGACTATTTAAATGCATTTTCGGTTGGAGAATAGGATGAATCGGCAACAGGGTTTTACCATCATTGAATTGGTGGTGGTCATCATTTTGCTTGGGATTATGGCAGCTACTGCATTGCCGAGATTTATGGATGTGACGGATGAAGCGCACGACTCTGTCGTGAGCGGTGTTTTAGGTGGCATGCAATCTGGCATCACCTTATATCGCGCTCAATGGGTAGCGGAAGGGCAGCCAGGTGCAGATAGCGTGATCACTGAGTTTAACAGCTTGCGGGTCAATGCTTCAGGGTATCCCTATGGGCTAGCTGACAACTCTGGTTCTGGTAGCAATGTGGCGAATGATGCCGATTGCTCTGCAGTATTCAGCAATATCCTGCAAGCTGGTGCGCCCAGCATCACGGCGGTGGCTGACGTGGATGCGGTGGCGACGACCGGTACCGATTTTGCTACTCATACCAGCGGAACTAACTGTGTTTATTACTACCTTGCCGAGGGTAATGCGGTTGGAGACACCGTGGATACGCTAACCTATAACTCAACCACCGGGGCGATTACCCAGGCTACTCTGGTCCTGCCGTAGAGTTTAGTTTTAGGCCGAACGTATGTTCAGGCAAAAGGATCTTGCCGGCTTTACCCTTGTGGAAATGGCCGTTGCCGTGGCGCTGCTGGGTATCATCGCGGTGACCATTTCAAGCCGTTGGTTTAGCACCGAGTCGTTCCACGGGGATAGTTTGCAAGCGCAACTCTTAAGCGAAGCACGACTCGCGCAAAGAACCGCCCTTGCTAACAGTCAGAATGATGTGGCGCTGGTGTTGTCCGCAAATGCTGGAGAGTGGCGCTACCAGATATTTGAAGATGACGGCGGCGGCCGCACTTTGTTTCGCGAGATTAGCGCCAGTGCTGGCGGCATTAATATTGTTGTAACTGCAGGCGCTGCGCAATCATTGGGTCCAGGGGTTAATCTGGATCTAACCTTTGATGGGCTTGGCAACCTCGATACCTTGCTGATTGGCGGTGTTGTCCAGGACGTTAGCAGGGGTATTCAGTTTGACCTTAGTGGTGCCAGGCTTTGTTTATCACCTCTTGGTTACGCCCATGAGGGCGACTGTGTGTAAGCAAAGTGGTGCCACGCTGGTTGAAATCATTATTGCCATTGCCTTGATGGCAATTGCCCTGGTGCCTTTAACCATGAGCTTCTCTTTTACCGCCGGGCGTTCAGCAGATGCCATGATTGAAGTGCGTCTGGTGGAATTAGGCCAGGCTTACATAGAAGAGATCTTAAGTAAGCGATTTGATGAAAATAGTGCACCCGGTGGTGCACCACCTTGTTCAAGTGTTTCGACCGCCTGTGGTGCTATTGGTGCGGAGGCCGGGGAAACTCGTGCTACCTTTGATGACGTGGACGATTATCACGGTATTGATGAAACGCCGCCCCTGGATTCTCTTGGCAATGTGCGGGCTGGTTACGACCGGTTTCGTGTGGAAGTTGAGGTGGCTTACGCCAGTGCCGCCGAAGTGGCGAGTTATGGTTTGGATGCGAGCACCGATCTAAAAAAAATTCTGGTTCGGGTACATCCACCGGTGGGTACCGCGATCGATTTTGAAGTGTACCGAGGTAACTTCTGATGAAGGCGCGATTGCAGGGTTTCACGGTCATCGAACTGGTAATTGTGATTGTTCTCATGTCCATCGTGTCGCTCGCGGGTGTGGAAGTGATTCGCCAGTCCACAGAGTCTTATCTGGCATTATCCAATCGTCAGGAGATCAGCAACGCCGCGCGACTTTCGGTGGAACGATTAAGTCGTGAACTACGCGCAGCGTTACCAGGTAGTGCTAGAGCTAACAGCCAATGCCTGGAGTTTATTCCTATTCGGGTTGCTGGCCGTTACTTTACTTTGCCGATGGATTCCCCTGCTGAGTCCATGCAAGTAGTTCCCGCGGCGCTGGACTTACAAGGCATTAGTGGCCGGGTTGCAGTTTATCCGGTGGGTGCCAATGTTTATGACCTGAGCACGGGTGGGTTATCCCCGGCAGCGAGTTTTGCCGCACCCGATGCTAGCAATGTGAGTCTTTTGAGTTGGACGGGTAATCATAGTTTTCCTTACGCTTCTCCGACGGAGCGTTTCTACCTGGTGGATGACCCGGTGAGCTACTGCGTGGATGGCAATTACCTGTTTCGTTATAGTGGTTATGGTCATCTGCCAGTGCAGCCAACCATTGCTGACTTGCCAGGCAGTTTGCCGGATCGTGCGTTACTGGTGCACGGAGTTGCGGGGTCGGTGGTGCCCTTTGCGGTTGCGGCACCGGGTTTAAGTCGTAATGCCATGGTCGAGGTCAATTTGCAGTTCAGTGTTGCTGGAGAGGTTTTACAGGTGACACACGAGGCCCAACTTCGCAATGTGCCGTAATCAAATAGGTCGAATAGATAGACGTGGGCAGCAAGGTCTTGGCCTGGTGGGCGCGGTGTTTGTCATCGTTGTGGTGGCGCTTCTAGCTGTGGCCATGGCAAAGATGTTAGAGGCCGATAAACTCAATCAGAGTTACGAGGTTTTGGGTTTAAAGGCATTTCTTGCCGCAGAGAGTGGTGCGCAACTTGGTGTCAATCGCCTGCTGGCACCGGAGTCAGCCGGCGCTTGTGTGAACCTTAACCAAAGTTTCACAGCAACCAGTCTTCGTTTCTGTCGCGCAGAAATCAATTGCGGTTTGATAAACTCAGGTGGCGAGACCTTTTACACCATCACCTCGCGCGGCTTTTGCAGTGCCGGTGACTTGTTGGCCAGTAGAGCCCTGGAGGTTCGGATTAAGCCCTAGTTGTCCGGAGCGTCCAGGCCCAACTCGTTGATCTTGCGGGTTAGTGTGTTACGTCCCCAACCAAGCAAAATTGACGCGTCGTTTTTCCGCCCACCAGTTTGTTTTAGTGCAGATTCGATCATAATCTTTTCAAACTTTGGCAAGGCGGTGTTTAACAAACCTGATTCCCCAGGTTTGATCTGAGCTAATTTTCTTGATGCCCAACTGCGTAGTGATTTCTCCCAGTTTTCGCCATCACTGGTTTGTTCGCGATCTTCCAAAAGTTCCGGCGGCAAATCGTCCACCACGACTTCTGTACCAGTGGCCATCACAGTGATCCAGCGGCAGAAGTTTTCCAGTTGGCGAACATTACCAGGCCAGGGCAAATGGGTAATGAACTGCATCGTATCTGGCAATAACACCTTCGCTTCTTCGTTGAGTTCTTTGGCCGCGAGGTTTAAGAAGTGCTGGGTCAGAAGTGGAATGTCCTCGCGACGTTCGGCAAGGGTTGGGATATGAATACGAATAACGTTAAGGCGGTGGTACAAGTCCTCCCGGAAACGATTCTGCGCTACCAGTGATTCCAAATTCTGGTGGGTTGCGGCGATAATTCGCACGTCAGCTTTCATTGGCTGGTGCCCGCCAACTCGATAAAACTCACCGTCTGAAAGCACACGTAACAGCCTGGTTTGCGCCTCAGCAGGCATGTCACCAATCTCGTCCAGGAACAGGGTGCCGCCATCCGCTTGTTCGAAGCGGCCGATTCTAGAGTTATTGGCACCGGTAAATGCGCCTTTTTCGTGGCCGAACAACTCAGACTCAATGAGATCATGGGGGATCGCTGCCATATTCAGGGCGATAAAGGTGTTCTCCCGTCTTGGGCTATGTTTGTGTAGCGCCTGGGCAACCAATTCTTTACCAGTACCAGACTGGCCGTTGATTAACACGGAAACATTGGATTTTGAGAGGCGGCCAATCGCTCTGAAAACTTCCTGCATGGCCGGTGCTTTACCGATAATTTCCGAGTCTATTTCTATCGAGGGACGACGTGGTGGTGCTTCATTTTGTTTCTTGTGTTCAATGGCGCGACGTACCACAGCGACAGCTTCATCAACCTCAAACGGTTTGGGAATATATTCAAACGCTCCGCCTTGAATCGACGATACGGCGCTATCCAGGTCGGAATGAGCCGTCATGATGATCACCGGCAACTCCGGGTGGCCGGCTTTTATTTTTTCCAGTAGTTCGAAGCCATCAATTCCCGGCATACGGATGTCGGTAATAATGGCGTCGGGGGGATTGTGGTCAATGTCGTTGAGTAAAGGTTCGCCGTTTTCGTAACAGGTGACGCTAAGGCCGGCCTGGCTTAAGGCTTTTTCTAATACCCAGCGAATTGAGCGTTCATCATCAACAACCCAGACGTTTGCAGCATTCATGATCAAGGTTCCAGCGGTAAATAGATTGAAAACACGGTGCGGCCGGGCCGACTATCAAACTCAATCAAACCGTTGTGTTGGTGCACGATAGATTGCGCGACTGATAAGCCAAGCCCGGTGCCTTCTGAGCGACCGGTTATCATGGGATAAAATAGGTGTTCTTTGAGGTGTTCTGGAATCCCCGGGCCGTTATCAACCACATCGATTTTTGCGACAAGTTTGTGTTGGGTCGTGCCGATGGTAAAGAGGCGCTCTACCCGGGTAGTAAAAGTAATCCTTGGATGCGGTGTATTTTCTAAAGACTGCATCGCATTGCGAGCCACATTTAGCACCACTTGAACCATTTGTTCGAGATCAATACTCAACTCTGGAATGGAAGGGTCATAATCGGAGATCAACTCAAGGGCCGGGTCGGCTTCCAATTCAATCAACGTCCGCACCCGCTCTATGACCTCGTGAACATTGGTCAGACTCGGTTGTGGCAAAGAATTTGGTCCAAGCAAACGATCAACCAGAGCAGTGAGGCGGTCGGTCTCATCAACAATAATCTCGGTATAGGCTTTCAGTTCCTGGGTGGGTAGCTCGCGTTCCAGTAATTGGGCGGAGCCACGAATACCACCGAGGGGGTTTTTAATCTCATGGGCCAGGCCGCGTACTAACTGCCGGCTGATGGCGTGCTGATTGGTCAGGTTTTCATCGCGGTCGATCCGTAAGTATCGGTCCAGAGGATAAAGCTCAACAATGGCAGTTGAGCCCGTCTCAGATCGTACCGGCGTGATGCAGTAGTCACAGGTAATGGTGTTACCACTGATTAACTCTAACTTAACCTTTCGGCCTGTGAAGACCTGTTCGGTTTTGAGGGCATCATGAAGAATCCCCTCGATTTCTGATGCCACCTGAAAAATATCCCCAAGATGGCAATCCTTAACCTGATTCCCGGATACCTCCAGCAGATTTTCTGCGGCGGCGTTGAGAAAGGTCAGGCGTAATTGGTCGTTCAACTCCACAACGCTGATGTTGAGATGGTTGATAAGGTCGTCAGTCATACTCTGCTCGCGTAGATTCGGCAGTGTTGCGGTGTTGGTCTGAAGGTTAGCTTGCATGGTGGTACCTCTAAGCAAAAACTAAACCAGCTTCTGATATACCGTAAACATTGGCCTTCAGGCGCAAATCGCCCTGGAACATTGCTAATATTGCACCAAAACGGTGCTAACAAAAAGCTGTGCGCTTAATTGGTGCGCTTGATGATGGAAACTCGCTGGAGCGTCGCGGTGACGCTGTTGCTGGTTTGCAATGTTTCGCCGGACTGGTCCTCAATAATCCTTGCTTGAAACTGATGAGTGCCGCGATCCACGTTCTCTAGCAATATCGGACCACCGGCCTTCTGGGCTTTCGCTACCTGGCCATCGAGAATGAGTTCCAGCGTATGGTTTGCTTGTAGCGCTGGCTCAATGGCAATTTGCACGGTGATATTGCCAGCATTGTTGCGAAAGGCGCTTTCGTGTTGTGGGCTGAGAATTTCCAGACGCTCATAAGCAGGCCCCACCGTGACTTCATCCTCTGGGTCGGCGTTCAGTTGAAACTGAGGGGTTGGCGGCGACTCAAAAGTTTGCGGCGTCTGCACTTTGATTTCTTCAGCATCTTCCCCCGCTTGATCGCTAAAGATCGGGTTGCCATTGGCATCACGGGTTTTAAATACAGTACTGGCAGCATTGGCAGCACCGCTCAGGGTTACCATGGAGAAAGCCAGTATCACGGCCAGGTTCAGTTTCATCGTCTTTACCGCAGTCAGGTCTGCATAAGTTCCGTAATGCGCAGTTTCGGTGATATCCGGGATATAAGCAAAACCTCTAAACGAAAAACCCCGACCAGAGCCGGGGTTTTCGCGACGAATGATTCGCTGTGCGCAGATTCTGCGGCGCGCGGCGGCGAACCTTGTTGCTGGTTTACACGGAGTAGTACATCTCGAATTCCACCGGGTGTGTGGTGGAGTTAAGGCGAGTCACTTCTTCCATCTTCAGGTCGATGTAGCCATCAATTTGAGAATCTGTAAACACATCGCCTTCCAGGAGGAAGTTACGGTCTGCATCCAGGTTGTCCAGGGCCATTTCTAGAGAAGAACAAACTGTTGGTAGATCTTTGAGTTCTTCTGCAGGCATGTCGTAAAGGTCCTTATCCAGTGGGCCAACTGGCTCGATTTTGTTCTTAATGCCGTCAAGGCCGGCCATCATCATGGCCGAAAACATCAGATAAGGATTCGCAGTTGGATCGCCAAAGCGTGCCTCGATACGGACACCTTTTGGGCTACCGCCTTGTACATATGGAATACGAATAGAAGCGGAGCGGTTGCGAGCCGAGTAAACCAGCATCAGTGGTGCTTCGAAACCTGGTACCAGACGCTTGTAAGAGTTTGTTGAGGCATTTGAGAAGGCGTTGATGGCGCGAGCGTGCTTGATGATACCGCCAATGTACCAGAGTGCTTCCTGAGACAAGTTGCCGTAACCATCGCCAGCAAAACAGTTGCTGCCATCTTTCCAGATGGACTGGTGCAAGTGCATGCCGCTGCCATTGTCACCTACTAGAGGTTTAGGCATAAAAGTGGCAGTTTTGCCGTAAGCATGGGCCACATTGTGGACGCAGTACTTGTAGATTTGTACTTCATCGGCTTTGGCTGTCAGAGTGTTGAAGCTCACGCCAATTTCACATTGTCCAGCGGTACCTACTTCGTGGTGGTGCAGGTCAATATCCAGGCCCATGGCTTCCATTGCGGCACACATGGAGTTGCGCACATCTAACAAAGAGTCAACCGGTGGTACTGGGAAGTAACCGCCTTTCACCCCAGGACGGTGCCCCAGGTTGCCGCCTTCGATGCTAGCGCCGGACATCCAGGCTGCTTCTTCAGATTCAATCTTATAGAAAGCGCCGCTCATGTCAGCGTCAAATTTAACGTCGTCAAAAATGAAGAACTCAGGTTCTGGACCGAAGTAAGCGGTGTCACCGATGCCGGTGCTGGTGAGGTACGCCTCGGCGCGTCGTGCTGTGGAGCGAGGATCGCGCTCGTAACCCTGGAGCGTGCTGGGTTCAACAATATCGCAGCGCAGGTTTACCGTGGTCTCTTCAACAAAAGGGTCAACCACGGCGGTGCTGTCGTCTGGCATCAAGATCATGTCCGATTCGTTGATAGCCTTCCAACCAGAAATGGACGAGCCATCGAACATGGCGCCAGTTTCAAAAAACTCAGCATCAATTTTACCGGCATAGTTGGTAACGTGCTGTTCTTTGCCTCGCGGGTCGGTGAATCTAAGATCCACCCAGGTTGCATCACTTTCTTTGATGAGATTTAGGGTCTTTTCGGACATTAAGGGCTCCTCGAGGGTTTGGATCTAAGATTTAGGTTTAATTGCGGCGCACAGAATATGTCATCGCCTGGCAAATATAAACTGTCCCGGGCGCGCCATAGTGGTGCAATAGGTGGCATTTGCCCTGTTTTAGGCTGTCAACTTTGGTGCGCGGTGATGGTGATGATGATTTCGCCGTCCTGGTCTTCTATTTTGTTGACCTCATGACCATGAATTCTGCACCAGGCAGGGACGTCGTTGCGTACGCCCGGGTCGGTGCAAGTGACAACCATTTGCTGGCCATCTTGCAAGGTCTTGATTTGCTCTTGAATGCGTATAACCGGCATGGGGCAGAGCAGCCTGCGGCAGTTGAGCATGATGGGCTCCATCAAACGTGCCACCGCTTATCGATCTCCGGCGGCGCAAGGGGCTTGACCGTGACGTTGTGTTGTTCGCCATTGGGCTTACGAATAGCAACCTTAACTTGTTCTGCCATGCGGCCCTGGCTGTAGCGGGCGACAATACGTGCAGCGAGTTCGATATCATCCTGGTTCACATCGCCGTCGATCAACGTAAAAGCCCCATTGTGAGACACGGGATCAAGACTTATAAACTCGTTTTTGTAGCCGCTGAGATAATTGTTCTCGCCCGCCTCGCGACTAATGATGAGTTTGAAGTGAGGGCGGGGCCGTAGGTGCCGGCCTACCTTGAGCAACATGATGTCATCTAACGTGTAATCGCGGCTATTGCGCGAGCGCCACATATCCCCGAGTTTGTCCGAGTAGGACTTATCCGTTAAGAAGCAGCAGCCGCCGGCGGGTTGTGACCAGTCTTCAAAGCCTAGCTGCTCGGCTAACTCTATTTGTGGCTTACGATTACGACCATGAAAATCGAAGAGAGCTTCACGATCCACCCAGCCTTCGCGCTCTGGTAAGGTTTCTGGCAACAGTTTGGCGCAAAGTGGCCGTAACAACCGATCTGCAGCGCCGGACTGGCTGGCTATGATAGGCATAGTTTCTTTGCGCTGGGACTTTGGTCGTTGCCCGATCACCTCGCCAGTAATGAGGAAGTCAAAGTTATGCTCCTCGGCCCAGGACCAGGCTAGTGCTTTATTCACCATAAAGATCTTGCAGTCCAAACAGGGATTCATGTTCTGACCATAGCCGTGTTTGGGATTCAAAAGAACGTCTTTGTATTCTTCAATGACATCAATAATGTGCAACTTGATACCCAGGGTTTCTGCGACCCAAAGGGCATTGTTGCGTTTGTCTTTGGATTTGTCCTTTTGCCGGATTGCGTGGGTGTGGCCTTCAACGCAGAAGCCAGTAAAGAAGTTGATGCCTTCAACGTGCACGCCCTGGTCCATAATGACCTTGGCTGCCAGCATAGAGTCGAGGCCGCCGGAAATCAGGGCGACTGCTTTAGGTGTGCTCATATTGATCTGGATGGTTGCGAGACTGGCGAGGTTGACCAGTGGTTAAGTGGTTTCGGCGGCGCATTATAACGACACTGTTGCGCAAATTCTCCTTCCACCTTGAGTTTGGATCGGTATAATGCCGCGCTTCCGCCGAGACCCAAAAAATGACCCAAAAGCTGCGAAATATTGCCATTATCGCTCACGTTGACCATGGCAAAACCACCCTAATCGATAAACTCTTGCAACAAGCCGGTGCTTTGCAGCGCGGCGAGGAGCAGGTTGAACGGTTGATGGACTCCAATGACATTGAAAAAGAGCGCGGTATTACCATTCTTGCCAAAAATACGGCGCTTGAGTGGCACGGCCACCGCATCAATATTGTCGATACCCCGGGGCACGCCGACTTTGGCGGTGAAGTAGAACGAATCCTGTCTATGGTGGATTCAGTGCTGCTGATTGTGGATGCTGTGGACGGGCCAATGCCGCAAACGCGATTTGTCACCAGCAAGGCTTTTGCCAATGGTCTTAATCCGATTCTGATGGTGAACAAAATTGACCGCGAGGGTGCTCGACCTGATTGGGTGGTGGATGAAGTATTTGAGTTGTTTGACCAGCTTGGCGCCAATGACGAGCAGTTAGATTTTCCTGTGGTTTATGGGTCAGCCATTGAAGGTCGTGCCGGACTGTCGATGGATAAGATAGAAGATGACATGAGCTGCTTGATGCAAACCATACTCGAGCATGTCCCAGAGCCAGAGGTGGAGTTAGAGGCGCCATTCCAGATGCAAATTAGTGCCCTGGACTACAGTAGCTATGTTGGCGTCATTGGTCTTGGTCGAGTAGCGCGCGGTTCTGTCAGCAAGGGTAGCCAGGTCACGGTGGTTGCTGCAGACGGCACCTCGCGCAAAGGCAAGATCCTTCAAGTCATGGGTTATCAGGGTCTTGAGCGAGTTGAAGTGGATCAGGCACAAGCGGGCGACATTGTCTGTATTACCGGTATTGAAGGCTTGCAGATTTCCGATACCTTGTGTGACCCGGCAAAGCCTGAAGCGTTACCGCCACTAGTGGTAGATGAACCGACTATTTCTATGACCTTTCAGGTGAACACGTCACCGTTCGCTGGCCGCGACGGTAAGTTTGTTACCAGCCGTAATATTAAAGAGCGACTCGAGCGGGAACTCATCCACAACGTGGCTCTGCGGGTTGAAGACACCGATCACGCGGATCGATTTAAAGTCTCTGGTCGCGGTGAATTGCACCTGTCGGTATTGATAGAAAATATGCGCCGGGAAGGTTTTGAACTTGGGGTTTCCCGACCTGAAGTGATCTTTAAGGAAGTGGATGGCAAACGCCAGGAGCCATTCGAGAATGTCCTGCTTGATGTGGAAGATCAGCATCAAGGCGGGGTGATGGAAGAAATGGGTCGCCGTAAGGCAAATTTGAATAACCTTTTACCCGACGGCAAGGGCCGGGTACGCCTCGAGTATGTAGCACCGAGCCGCGGTTTAATTGGCTTTCGCTCCGAGTTTCTGACCCTGACTTCTGGCACCGGTATTATGACCAGTACTTATTCCCACTACGGCGACGTGGTCAGTGAGGATTTGGAAGGTCGTATTAACGGCGTGCTGGTCAGTATGGCCAGTGGTAAAAGTCTGGCCTTTGCGCTCTTCAACCTGCAGGCACGGGGCCGCATGTTTATCGAACCTAATGAAGACGTGTACGAAGGCCAGGTAGTGGGTTTACATACCCGCGGCAATGATCTGGTGGTCAATCCCCTCAAAGGTAAGCAACTTACCAACATCCGTGCTTCCGGTTCTGATGAAAATATTATTTTAACGCCGCCCATCCGCCACAGCCTTGAGCAGGCCATTGAATTTATCGAGGACGATGAACTCGTTGAGGTCACGCCCAATCATATTCGGATTCGAAAAAAGCTCCTCACGGAAAACGAACGCAAGCGCGCTGGCCGCAGCAAGGTGGCGTGATCTACAATTAGAAGCAAAATCGCTGAAGGATTTCCATGCTACCCCTATATCCTGAGATTAAGCCTTATGCCCGGCATATGGTCGAGGTTGATGACGTCCACCAGTTGTATGTGGATGAAAGCGGCACGCCGGATGGTATTCCCGTGTTATTTGTCCACGGTGGCCCCGGTAGTGGCTGTGAGTACGACAGCCGTTGTTTCTTTAATCCTGAAAAGTACCGCATTATCCTCTTTGACCAGCGCGGCTCTGGGCGTTCAAAACCCCACGCGGAGTTAAAAAACAACACCGTCGCCCATCTGATTGCCGACATGGAAAAGATCCGTAAGTTCTTACGTGTAGATCAATGGATGTTATTTGGTGGTGGCTGGGGTTCGATGCTCAGTCTGGCTTATGCCGAGGCACATCCAGAGCAAGTTCTGGCCATGGTGCTGAGAGGCGTATTCCTCGGTCGTCAGGAAGATATCGATTGGACTTATCAGGACGGTGCAAGTCGCTTCTTTCCCGATCACTGGGAAGATTTTGTGGCACCCATTGCCGTGGCAGAAAGAGACAATATTGTCGCTGCTTACGCGAAAAAAATCCGCGGTGCTGACGAACTGGCGCGGATGAGTGCGGTGAAGGCCTGGTCCACGTGGGAGGCTCACTGCTCGAGCATGCATCCCAACGCCAGGCTCATCAAGCACCTAAATGATCCGCACCGGGCCACGGCAAGAGCAATTCTGGGTACCCATTACTTATCCCAGCAGTGCACCTTGACTGACAACCAGATTCTTTTAAACGTTGATGCTATTGCTGATATCCCTGGTATTATCGTGCACGGCCGCTATGACACCATGTGTCCCCTGGCTAACGCCCATGAACTCCACGCTGCCTGGCCTATCTCGCAACTATTTATTGTTCGTGAAGCTGGCCATTCCGCCACTGAACCGGCGTTGATAGATGCCCTGATTCGAGCTACACGGGATATGGCATTGCGCTTCGAGCTAGATTTCGGCGTTTAGAGCTGATTGCTTAAAGCTCATTGGGGCAGGTTCGATGCAAGGTCTGATTCAGCGCGTAAAACACGCATCGGTGGTGGTTGACGGGCAAACCGTTGGTGCCATTGAAGCCGGCATATTATTGTTGTTAGGTGTAGAAAAAAACGATGCCCAGGTGCAGCTAGAGAAACTCTTGCATAAGGTCATCAACTATCGCGTATTCCCGGATGACGCAGGCCATATGAATCGCAGTTTGCTGGATATTGACGGTGACCTGCTGGTGGTTTCCCAGTTTACGTTAGCTGCGAATACGAAGAAGGGTTTGCGCCCATCGTTTTCCTCGGCAGCACCGCCTGAACTGGCAAATGAGCTCTATGAGCAGTTCGTTGCTGCTGCTAAGCAGCAGGTAAAACATGTCGCCACGGGGGAGTTTGGTGCTGATATGGCGGTGTCCCTCTTGAATGATGGTCCGGTTACGTTTTTACTGTCCGCTGAATAACAATAAGGAATAAACGATGATACTTCCAAGGGGGATGCTGCGCGTCGGTGGTGCGCTTGCAGTGAGTTTGTGGTTGGTAGCCTGCTCAGAAAAACAGACAGAACCAACTGTTTCAGGTGATGCGCCCGACATACAAAAACAACTGCTTGAACAACTGGTGATGGCAAGCCCCGGTGATGTCATTGAGATACCGGCCGGTACTCACGCGATCACCCGTAGCTTGTCTTTAAAGGCCGATAATGTCACCTTGCGCGGCGCTGGTATGGATCAATCAGTACTGTCTTTTAAAAACCAGACCCAGGGCGCTGAAGGTTTAACAGTGACCGGCAAGAATATATTACTGGAAGGGTTTGCGGTGGAGGATGCCAAAGGCGACGCCATCAAGATCAATGAGTGCAGTAACTTAACCATTCGCGCGGTGCGAGTTGAATGGACCAATGGCCCTGATGAGGACAATGGTGCTTATGGCCTCTATCCCGTGCAGTGTGAAAATGTCCTGATTGATAATAGCGTTGCTATCGGCGCGTCGGACGCTGGAATTTATGTGGGGCAATCGAATCAGGTGGTGGTGAAAAACAGTCGCGCCGAGTTTAACGTTGCTGGCATCGAGATCGAAAACACCACCAACGCTGATGTGTTTGATAACGTTGCCACCAATAATACTGGCGGGGTGCTGGTATTTAATATGCCGAACTTACCGCAACCCGGAGCAAAGACCCGGGTGTTTAACAACAAGATTTTTAACAACAATACCGGTAACTTCGCCCCTGAAGGTACTGCTGTGGCGTCAGTTCCAGCTGGCTCTGGTGTGGTCATTAACTCTAACGATGAAGTGGAAATCTTTGCCAATGAGATTAAAGACAATGCCACTGCCAATATCGTAATTTCGAGTTATTTTTCAGCAGGATACTCTGATCGTGCCACTGTGGAGACTTTTGATCCTTATCCCGAGGGTATCTACATCTACGACAATGAGTTTTCCGGCGGCGGCGACTCTCCCGACGGTGTTGACCTGCAAGCACTCAGAGTTGCTAAGTACGGATTAACTGGTAGCTTCCCCGATATTATCTGGGATGGTTTTGTTAACCCAGAGCTACTTGAGAACGGTGAATTGCCGGTGGCAAAACGCATTTGTGTGCAAAACGGTCCAGTTAAGGTTTTGAATGTGGACATGCCTAACGAATTTGCCAATGTTACTGACGAATCTGCTGGGTTTAACTGTGAATTGCCTAAGCTAGCTGCGGTTGATTTGAAACGCGAGTCGTAACGGTTTTGCGGCAGAGTAAGATCGTAAAGGGTTGTTGGCTTTTGCTGAGGGTTAAGTTAACCATTCGGCTCGCTGTGGCCGCGCTGCTACCTGGTTTGCTCGTTAGTTGCAGCGACGGCGAAAGGGTTCAAGAACCTGCGCCAGTGACCTTTTTTGAACGCGGCGCATTCCCAGAGCAACTTTCAGATTGGCACCTGTTTCAGGTGCATGCTGACGAACTGGTGCCTAACGAGCGCGTGATTCCATACGACTTAAAGTCTGCGCTATTTACTGATTATGCCCACAAGTTCCGCACGGTGTATGTGCCGGAAGGGGAAGCGCCAGCAGCAACCCTTGCCGGAGGTGGTTTTGATTTGCCCGTGGGGTCCATATTAAGCAAGACCTTCTACTATCCAAACACCGCGGCGGGGCTGATAAAGGCGAGGAATCCAGCCGAAGACTTTTCCGCTGACGGGCTAGCTTTGGACAAGATCAAGCTGATTGAAACCCGCTTGTTGGTTCATACCACATCGGGTTGGATCGGCTTGCCTTATGTTTGGAATGACGCTGGCACAGAGGCAATCTTAGAAGTGACGGGCGCTCAACTTGATTTGCGCTTCTCTGACACAGGCGAGTCTTTTAGTTATGCCGTACCTGATTTCAATCAGTGCAAAGGCTGTCATATGGAAAACCTGACCGCAGCCACCATGGCCCCGGTAGGCTTTAAGGCCCATCACATTGATAAAGCTTATGCC
>JBKAGC010000054.1:0-17544 GCA_046290215.1 Pseudomonadales bacterium
GTCTTAAAGGGACGTGAGACTAGCTGTTTGCATAAATTTGCAGCAAACTGAGCCCCAGAGCTACCACGCCGAAACCAATCAATACGAAATCAAGAACAAGAGGGAACCCCATGAGCGAGATGATTCTCGACGCAACGCAGCTACCAGATCCAGAGTCCATGCCCATTGAAGATATGGACGTGAGCCATCCAATTTTGTTGCAGCAAGATTTGTGGCAGCCGTACTTTGCCCGGATGCGTAAAGAAGACCCGGTTCATTACTGTAAGAACAGTATGTTTGGCTCCTATTGGTCGATTACGAAATTTAACGACATTATGGAGATCGAGAAGAATCATGATGTGTTCTCCTCCGATCGTGATATCACCATTTTTGATCAGTCTATGTTGGATGAACTGGGTATTCCAAAGCGTAAGCGCGATACGTCGAATTTTATTGCCATGGATCCACCTGTACACGACGAGCAGCGCAAGGCGGTTCAAGGTGTGGTGGCACCGCGCAACTTATCGAAGATGGAAGATCTGATTCGGCAACGAGTCATTAACATTCTTGAATCGTTACCGCTCAATGAGGAGTTTAACTGGGTCGATCAGGTCAGCATTGAACTGACCACGCAAATGTTAGCTACCTTGTTCGACTTCCCATTTGAGGATCGTTACAAACTGCCATATTGGTCTGATGTGTCCACGTCGCTGCCAGAACTGGGTATTGGCGTACCGGGTTTAACAAGAGAGGCGCAAGAAGAGGCGCTGGAAGAGTGTCTAGCCACTATGCGTAAGCTGTGGGCGCAGCGGGCAAACATGCCGGCTGATAACGACACGGATCTGTTGTCGATGTTGGCCCATAACCCGGCGACCTACGACATGGATGACGATATGTTCCTGGGTAACCTAATTCTGCTGATTGTGGGTGGCAATGACACGACGCGAAATTCGATTACTGGCGGTGTGTTGGCGCTAAATCAAAATCCTGCTGAGTACGACAAGCTGCGAAACAACCCTGGTTTGATTCCTAACATGGTGTCAGAAATTATCCGTTGGCAAACGCCGCTGTCACACATGCGTCGGACGGCCACCAGAGATTTTGAATTCCGGGGTAAGACCATTAAGGAAGGCGATAAGGTAGTGATGTGGTATATCTCGGGTAATCGTGATGATGAAGTGATTGCAGATGCCGATAAATTTATCATTGACCGTAAGAACGCCCGTCACCATGTGTCTTTTGGCTTTGGTATTCACCGCTGCATGGGTAATCGTCTGGCAGAGATGCAGCTCCGGGTCCTCTGGGAAGAAATCATGAAGCGGTTTGAGAAGATCGAGGTGGTGGGTGAACCAGAGCGGGTCGCTTCAAACTTCGTGAAGGGTTACACCAGATTGCCGGTGAAGATTACACCCCTTAAATCTGCTGCAGATTAGATCTCAGACCCACTGCCGGCCTTATTCCACTGGATAAGGCCCATCAGTAAAGGTTTGATCATGGTACCCCTTGCTGCCAATTTCCTGGGCAAGGGGGCTCCTTGGGTCTGCGCCATTAGCAATGGCGGTGAGCATGCTGCCGAAGTCGTGTTTGGGTTGCCAGCCTAATTCTTCGCGAGCCTTTTGATTGACGTAAACGCGGTCTATATCGGAAAACATATGCCAGCCAAGTTTGCCGTAAATTTCCTGATACTCGGGGTAATACTGGGCCACCACGGCATCAGGGTCGCGGCGTAGTGCATCCAGGTCTGCGACCTGAAAGGGGGAGGTGGCGGAAACAATATATTTGCCAAATCCAATTTGCGGCGCTTTGTTTGCCGCCAGGAGATGCGCACTCACCACATCTTCTAGTTCCACCCGGCGATGTAAGTATTCGTTAAGTTTGACGTTACCGTCAGGATGGCGATGGCGGATTTCTGGATTGTCGTCTTCTTCAGGAAAGAACCGTGATGTACGCAGGATTATCACTGGTAAGCCATCTTTGTCATGAATCAGTTTGCAGAGGTTTTCTGCGGCAAGCTTGGTGATGCCGTAAATGTTTTTCGGTATTGGTTGTGTGTCTTCCGTTACCCACACCGCCGGCTCGGATGGCGTTGGTCGCAATGCATAACCATAAGCACTGGTGGTGCTGGTAAACACAAAGCTTTTTACCTGATTGGCTACTGCTGCCTCTAACAAATTCAGGGTGCCGCTAATATTGGTATCAACGAAATCCTGTTTGCTGTGGGTCACCACATGAGGTTTATGCAGTGTGGCAGGATGAATCACCACATCTACGCCTTGCATCTGTTGATCGATAAACGTCCGATCAGCAATATTGCCAACGGCGGAAGTGGTTGGTCCGGCATTGATATCGATGCTCACCACATCATGGCCGGCCTGGGCCAGGGGTTGCACGAGCGCAGCGCCAAGATGACCCGTGGCGCCGGTAACTAGATAACGCATGGGTTACTGTCTATATCGCAACATAGCGCCGCTACCCGCGCGAGTTTCGACACCGTCTTTGAGGGCCACTTTGCCATTCACAATCACCATATTAATGCCTTTTGGGTAGAGTTTGGGATCATCATAGGAGGCCTGGTCAATAATGGTGTTGGGGTCAAACAGTACGAGGTCAGCAAAATAACCGGCCTGGACTTTACCCCGATCTTTCATGCCGAAGGTGTCCGCGGAGAGACTGGTCATGCGTCGCACTGCCTCGGGTAGAGACAGAATGCCCCGTTCACGCACGTAATATCCCAACACTTTAGGGAAGGTGCCAAACAGTCGTGGGTGAGGGCGGCCATTCAGATCGGGAATACCATCTGAACCTACCATCATATCGGCATGGGCTAGATTGGTTTCCACATCCGCTTCATCAATGATGAACTGTATACAAATGGTGCGATCACCTTTTGGCGCGGTGAGGATTTTGTGAATGACCTCGGTGACGGGGAGGTCTTCCGCCGCCGCTATGTCGATGGCCATTTTACCCTCGTATTCGCGGTAGGCAGGGCAACTGGCAATGCGGATGTTTTCCGCCAGCTCGCGGTTAATATTATCAAGGTTGAAGTACTCGATCATGCGGCCGCTGCCGGCGGTATAAGGATAAACGTCGAGGGTGACGCGCTGACCAGCCGCCAGGGCATCATCCACTTTACTTAAACTCTCGCCAATTTTGCCCCAGTTACGCTTACCTGCAGATTTGTGATGGGAAATATGCACATGGACGTTGCTCTCACGGCCAATGGTCAAGGTTTCATCCACGGCATCGAGCAAATAGTCGCCTTCATTGCGCATGTGGGTGGTGTACAAGGCGTCCATAGGTTCAGCCAGGGCTGCCAGTTCAATGACCTCTTCGGTATCGCTCCATTTGCCCGGGCGATAAATCAAGCCGGTCGAGAAACCGCACGCACCTTGTTCCAACATGCGTTTGACGTTGTCTTTCATATGGCTCATTTGTTGGGCATTTGGACGGCCTTTTTCATAGCCCATAGCCAGGGTGCGTACGGTGTTGTGACCCACCAGCATCATATTATTGATCGCCGGTTTTAGTGCCAGCACAGCCTCGAAGTAGCCGTTGAGATCCGTAAAGTTGTTACCCACGCCAGCGAGAATACCGCCACTGGCTTTGACGGTGTCTTGCTCTGGGTCTGCCGGGATCGCGCTAAAACCGCAATTGCCCGCCACCACGGTGGTGACACCTTGATTGAGTTTAAACGCCATATCGGGATGGCGAAAAAAAGCGCCGTCATCGTGGGAGTGGGTGTCGATAAAACCAGGAGACAAGGTCAAGCCGTTCGCATCGATTTCAGTGCTGGCTGAACCAGTGACGCTGCCCACCTCGGTAATGCGATCGCCTTCAATCGCGACATCAGCTTGAATGGCCGGGGAGCCTGTGCCATCAAGCACATTGGCGTTGCGAATAATTAAATCTGCCATAACTTATCCTTGTGATTTACAGGCCGTAGCGACCGGGTTCAACCCGGAGCCATTCACCGATTTTCTCGCCGATCATGATGGCGGTGAGGTTAGTATTAGCCCGCGGGACGAAGGGCATTATGGATGCATCGGCAACCACTAAATTGTCCAGTTGATGGGTGCAGCCGTATTGATCCACCACGGCCATTTCGTCGTTACCCATTTTTACGGTGCCGCAGGGGTGATAACCGCTACCAGAAAACTTTCGGCACAGTTTTGCCAGATCTTCATCGCTGTCACCACGACCAAGATCGGGAAATTGTACGGCCTCGGTCAAATCAGCAATGGCACCTTGCTTTGTAAAGGCCAGGGTATCGCGGAAGCAACTGACTAATCTGTTCAGGTCGCGTTCGTCCTCGCAAAAGCGGTTGTCTATTTTGGGCGCAACATGAGGATCAGCGCTGGTGAGGGTGAGTTCACCTCGGCCGTATTGATATTCCAATACTCCGGCAATACCAAACCTTGGTGTGCCATCGTTCTGGCCGACAAAGCTAAGTTGTTCAATTTGTAGGTCGTTTCTTTTGTCAGAGCCCTCTGCTGTATAGCGGAGGATGGTTTGAATGATCGGCGAGTCAAAATCAATCTCGAGCCCAGGTTTGGCTTTAGCCACCACGGAAATCGCGGGGTGATCGCAAAGGTTTTGGCCAACGCCCGGTACATCTTGCACCACAGGGATAGAGAACTTCTCAAGTTGCGCTTTTGGACCAACCCCTGAGTGCAACAAGATATGTGGCGACATGATCGCGCCACCACACAATACAGTGGTTTTTGCCTCGATGACTTTAATGCCCTCTGGTGTTTCTACTTCAGCGCCAATACAACGCTTACCGTCAAAGATCAGCCGCCGGGTAAAGGTGTTTGGCGAGATCGTTAAGTTGGGTCTGGCGCGCGCAGCCGCAAGGTAGCCGATAGCGCAGGATACGCGTAAGCGCCCAAGCTTATTCATGGGTTGGGGACCAGAACCCCAGCCGTCAGGGTCATTTTGATCCGGACAATCGGGATACCCCAGGGTGCGGGCGGCATCCAAAAATGCCAGATGCTGCGGTAACATTTCTGCCTCGGGATAACGCCGAATGGTGATTGGTCCGGCGTCGCCATGAAAATCTGCCGCGCCAAAATCTAGATCGCGCTCCAGGCGATTAAATGCCGGTAAGACCTTTTGCCACGACCATTCAGAGTTGCCCAGCGCCGCCCACTCGTCATAATCCTCCGGTACGCCGCGTAGGGCGATGGAGGTGTTCACGCTGCTAGAGCCGCCCACGACTCGACCACGGGGAAACGCCTGGCTGCGGGACCGAGTGGGTTCATATTGAAACTGCCAATCGTGAGCGCGATAGGAGTTATTGTGGCTGTTGACGAGATCAAACGGTAACGCGCTTAAGTCTGCGTAATCAGGTCCGGCTTCCACCAATGTGACGGCAAGGTTAGGGTTTTCTGAGGCCCGTGCAGCTACCGCGCAGCCACTGCTGCCGGCACCAATAACGAGAAGATCGGTCATAACTCTGGTAGCGCGCTCGATATGGGTGAGCTTTGATTGTGAGCTATTTACCCATGGATTGCATGTCACATTTTGGTGGGCTGGAACGTCTTGGAGAGGTAAGGTGGCGTAATGGGTAAAACAATGGACATCAAACCTGTCGATCGAATATTCAATGACAATCGGGAGCGAATGCTTGGCATCGGATACCGGATGTTAGGGGCTATGACCGAGGCTGAAGACGTGGTGCAGGATGCTTATTTGCGTTGGTCTAATCACTGGCAACAAGCCCAGTGCACTGTGATTGAAAATCACCAGGCGTTTCTTACCAGCGTCGTGACGCGGCTTTGTCTGGATAAACTGCGGCGCCGCAAAATAGAAAAGCAGGTTTATGTTGGCCCCTGGTTACCTGAGCCGGTGCCATCGGAAGAGGTCTCTTTGGAGCAAGAGCTGAACCAATGGCAGTCCGTGCAAACCGCACTGCTTGTGATGCTGGAGTCTTTGTCACCCAGACAACGGGCGGTTTTTACGCTGGCAGAAATGTTTGACTACAGTCATCAAGAGATTGCTGACCTGTTAGACATTACGCCTGCCAATTCGCGGCAGCTATTGCGCCGGGCAAAACGGGATATGACCGTCAGGTCTCTACCTCAAGCGGGTCTCAGCAAACACACGCCCGTGTTTGAAAAGTTTTACGAGGCACTGGCCGAGGGTGATATGGCTGCCCTTGAAAGTATGCTTTGCGAAGATGTGGTGGCGTACAACGATGGCGGCGGTAAAGCGACCGCGGCAATCATTCCATTAGAAGGAATCGACCGTGTTGCGACTGTGTTTGGTCATGTGATTCGCAAGCGCAGCGATGGTGCGAGCTGGCATTGGCAATCGGTGAATGGTCAGCTCGGCCTGGTGATGACAGAGCAGGGCATTGTTACCTCAGTGACCACATTCGCCATGAAAGATGAAAAAATATACCGCATTTACGTCACGCGCAATCCAGAAAAGTTACAGGCTTTTACGGCGGCTAACTAGTTAGCAACAGAGCCGTGCTGAGTTTTTAGCTGTTCAACCTGGCGGATCACCTCAGCGTAATCTACATAGTCGGTTTGCTTGCTGATTTTGCCAGCGGATATTTCTAACGACATAATATGGGTGCCGCTAAGTTCAATTTGTGCCTTGTTTACACCCCAGACCTGCCCTGCGACTCTGGTGTTTAGATGCAGCACCATGACAGTGCTAGTGCCAGCCTGAAAACACTGTTGGATATCGTAGGTCATGCTGTCTACCTGGGCATCCCGAAACGAATCAGACCAGAACTTAACGGTCTCGGCTTTACTATTGAAGTCAATTGCTGCCGTGCCAAAGTAGGTCATGGTTGGGTCATAGTAGTGGATGTCATCGCCCATAAAGGTCGCCATCTTATCCACATTGCCTGCTTCAATGGCGCGCAAGTACTGAACCGCGATACTGTCAGGTGTGCAAGCGATGCTGGCCATTGGCCACCAGCAGAGCAATGTGAGTAACGTGAGTAACGCGCTAAGCTGCTTCTTAAGGGCAGACTTCATCGACTGGTTAACCGATAGGCATAAACGTCAGAGACAATAAGATTACGCGGTGGGTTGCCGTATTTCTCTTCCCACAGTGCCGCGAAGCGATCGAACTCTTCCTGAGTGGTAACACGCTCGGCTCTTAACTCATAGAGTTTGCCGGCATAACCCAGCTTTAATGAAGGATCTTGCTCTAGATGCTCAACCCAGGTGGCGCGGTTTTTCCCAGCGTGGATGTATGGCATTCCGTTTAGGACCACCACCCACAGTTTTACCGAATAAGGTTCGGTAGGATTAGTTTCAATTTGAATCACCTGGGCATCGGCGATTTCTGGCCAGCCGGGCGCAGGGCTGCTGAGCTGGCCTTGTAGTTGACCGCCGGAAAAAGGAATGTACTCGCAGCCCGCCAGACCAATTAACAAAGTGAGCACTGTCAGTTTTAACGCGGAACTCATTGAAAGGTTGTAATGGTTCAAAGCTGGGCCTCGATCAGTGCCAGGCGGTCGTTACCAAAGTACATGTCATCACCATTTAGAAACATGGTCGGTGAGCCAAAGCCGCCGCGCTCGATCAGCTCGGCAGTACAGGTTTTGAGCTTATCTTTGTAAGCTTGTTCGTTGATTTTGCTAAAGAAAGTCGTAGCATCAAGGCCCACTTCTTTAACTACAACCTTAAGTTCACTATCTTGCGAGATGTCTTTTAGGTCGGTCCAATAATGTTTGAATACGGCGCGCGCGTAGGGGACCAGGCAGCCTTCTTCTAGCGCATAAAACGCACCGCGCATGGCTTTGACGCTGTTCACCGGAAAGACCGGCGGTTGACCAATGTCGATGCCAACGTGACGTGCCAGTCGGCTAGATCCTTGGCGTAGTAGCGTTGCTTGCTTGGTACCGGGTTAGACCGGGTCTCGTACACTGATGGATTGACGGTGTTAAACACGCCGCCCACCAGAATAGGTTTGTAGGTGACGTTAAGTTCAGGGTGCCGGGTCAGTAGTTGTTGCAACGATTCAAAGCCCAAATAGGTCCACGGACTTGAGCAGTCAAAATAAAATTCAAGTTCAGTCATGGCAACCGCCCGTTATTTTTTCGGATGTAAAACGACGGGTAGCTCACTGTAGCCTTTGACGAATGAGGACCGCACCATCACAGCGTCGCCAACCACTTCGATCTTGTCAAAGCGTTGCATGATCTCTTCCCAGAGAATACGCAACTGCATTTCCGCAAGGCGGTTACCCATGCAACGGTGGATGCCAAAACCAAACGATAAATGATTCCGGGCTCTGGGCCGGTCAATAATGAATTTATCCGCTTCAGGAATCGCATCACTGTCGCGATTACCCGAGACGTACCACATCAAAACCTTGTCGCCTTTTTTAATTTGTTTGCCGCGCAGTTCAACATCTGCAAGGGCGGTGCGGCGCATGTAGGCAAGTGGTGTCTGGTAGCGAATAATTTCCGCCACCATGTTGGGAATGAGTGAAGGATTGGCGCGTAGTTTGTCGTACTCGGCAGGATTCTCGTTGAGAAACTTAACTCCGCCAGTAATGGAGTTGCGGGTCGTGTCATTACCGCCGACGATGAGCAACACCAGATTACCGAGGTATTCCACCGGGTCCATGTTCTTGGTGGATTCACCGTGGGCTAGCATGCTCACCAGGTCGAAACCTGGATTCGGATCGTTTTCCCGTTCTTGCCAGAGGCGTTGAAAGTACTCAAGGCACTCCAGCAACTCCGCGCGGCGCTGATCTTCACTTTCGACGATGCCAGAGTTTTCATCCGCGGTTGCCACATCAGACCAACGAGTGAGTTTGCGGCGATCCTCAAACGGAAAGTCAAACAAGGTGGCGAGCATTTGCGTGGTCAACTCAATGGAGACCAGATCTACCCAGTTAATGGTTTCGCCCACAGGTAAGCTATCCAAAATATTCTGCACTCGCGTGCGAATCGTGCCTTCCAACTCGGCAAGGTTGCGGGGTGCTACCACGCCGCTCACTTCTTTGCGCTGCTGATCGTGCTTGGGAGGGTCCATGGCGATAAACATCGGCAAGGGAAATTCTTCATCAGGATCGTCAACGATGATGCTGCCGTCCGAAGAGAAGAGGTCATGGTGGGTGTCCACATACATGATGTCGTCGAACTTGGTGATGTTCCAAAATGTGCCGGCGAACTCGTGGTCTTTTTGTAGGTATACCGGATCTTCTTGCCGTAAACGCTCAAAAACCCTGACGTGATTATCACCGTGGAAGATATCTGGACGAATCAGATTGATACTATTGATGTCCACCGCATATGGATCAAAGCTGCTGGTTTGTTTGGCCTCGCTCATGAACTTCCCCCTTTCATTGCTCAGTTTTTGTGCATTTCAACACGAAATTTGCAGGACTTAAACTGCTTTACTGGATTTTGCTTTTTGCTCGGCTATCCTATGTTAAGGAAAACTTCGATCAGGATGGATTGATGCCAGATATTCGCTGCAAGGTCATGATTGTCGAAGATGCGGTGGAGAACCGTAAGCTTCTTAAGGCTTTGTTGGAAGACGACTATGAGGTGGCCGAGACGGAGTCTGCTGAGGAGTGTCTGGAGAGACTGGGTTTTGAGAAGCCTGACCTCATCTTAATGGACGTGCAACTGCCTGGTATCGATGGGTACGAGGCATGCCGCAAACTGAAAGCCCAGGATGACACCCGGGACTTACCGATTATTTTTGTATCTGGCGGTGCTAGCACCGAGGAGCGCCTGGCGGGGTATGAAGCGGGCGGTGATGAATATGTGACCAAGCCTTTTTCCGTGCATGATTTGCTAGAGAAGGTGGAACGGTCACTGCTTACCAAGCAAGAAGAAGTACAACTTAAAAAAACCATTTCTGAGGCCCAGGAGGTCGCCCATCGAGCGTTAATCAGCTCCACAGAGTTGGGTGGCTTAAACCTGTATATGCAACAGTGCGGTGCCGCTCAGTCCTATCAGGAACTTGCTGACTATTTACTTCGCGCGGTGCGCGCCTTTGGCTTGCATTGCAGTGTCGCCATGCGCGCGCACATCGACACGCTCTACTTTGGTTGTGAAGAAGGTTCACTGGAAGCTGATTTGCTGGCCAAAGCAAGGCCCGCGGATGGTCTGGTGCAGCTACAAGCACGAATGCTTCTAAATAGTCAGAATTGCGCCATCCTAGTGAAGGGTATGCCGCTGGATAAGGAACGTAATGAACAACTGCACCAGTACTTGTCGGTCATTCTTGACGCCACTACAGCCAGAATCAATACCTTGCAAGTTCTGCTAGAGACGAACGCGCAACGCAACAGTACCATCAAAAACTTGATTCGAACTAATGAGTTACACAAGCAGAAAATTCAAGATAAGTATCAAGAGCGTGAAGCAACCCAGCAACAAATCCTGTCAGAGCTACACGACCAGGTAGAGCAGAAAATCCTTCGCAACCTTGCAGAGCACTGTTTAATGTCATCGATAGATGAGGGGATCCGGCGCATCAACGATTTGCCGGATCTTTCCAAAGACATCGAATCGAGCTTCAACTCGACCAAGGCGATTTTGAATCGCCTTTTAGACTAGGCGATTACGAGAACTCAGAGATCACACCAGAGATAGACTCTTTAGCATCGCCAAATAGCATGCGGGTGTTGTCGCCGAAGAACAATGGGTTGTCCACACCGGAGAAGCCAGAAGCCATAGAACGTTTTAGAACGAACACAGTTCGCGCCTGGTCCACGTTAATGATCGGCATACCGTAAATAGGACTGTTTTCATCGTTGCGCGCCGATGGGTTCACCACGTCATTAGCGCCAATCACAATGGCCACGTCAACATTCTCAATGCGCGGGTTGATATCGTCCATTTCCACCAGTTGCTCGTAAGGCACATCGGCTTCGGCAAGCAAAACGTTCATGTGACCCGGCATACGACCGGCAACCGGGTGAATGGCATAACTCACTTCCGCGCCGTTCTCCTCTAACAAGCCGCCAAGTTCTTTCACCACGTGCTGGGCCTGCGCCACAGCCATACCGTAACCTGGTACAAAGCAAACATTACTTGCAGCTTCAAGAATGTAGTAAGCATCTTCCACAGAAATAGGCTTCACTTCGCCCTCTACGGCAGCCGCTTGTTTCACCGCACCAAAGCCGCTGAACAGTACGTTCGCCAATGAGCGATTCATCGCCTTACACATAATGTTAGTTAAGATGATACCGCTGGCACCCACCAGTGAACCGGCAACAATCAGGATGTTGTTGTTAATGGCAAAACCTGCAGCACAGGCCGCAATACCGGAGTAGCTGTTAAGCAGGGAAATCACTACTGGCATGTCGGCACCACCAATGGGGATGACCGCCATAATGCCGAGCAACAGTGACAAGCCAAGGACAATCCAGAACCACTGTGATTCAGGGTTAGGGTCCATACACAGCATGTAACCTGAACCCAACAAGCCAATTAGGATCAGGCTGTTAACAATACGCTGGCCAGAGAATACAACCGCGCCGCTGCCGATGGTTTCGCTCAGCTTGCCGTAGGCAATCAAGCTACCGGTCAATGTGATACCACCAATCAAAATGGCAAGGATGACGGTGAAGGCAGTAAAGGCAGAAACGTCATTACCATAAAGTGCAGCCCAACCAACCAGCAAACTGGCGGCGCCACCTGAACCGTTAAAGAGGGCTACCATCTCTGGCATGCTGGTCATAGCCACAAGGCGAGCAGCGAGAGCACCGATCACGGCGCCAATCACCATGCCAATGGCAATATAGGTAAAGTCCACAATGCCGTTGGCAGATAAACCGGCAACCACGGCAATTAACATACCCAGGGAAGAAAGTAGGTTACCGCGCCGTGCAGTGGCGGGGGAGCCCAGCATCTTCAAACCGAAGATGAATAATATCGCCGCGACGATATAAGAAAGATTAGCGATTAATTGAAAGTCCATTACGCACCACCTTTCTTGCTTTTGAACATAGACAACATGCGGTCGGTCAAAGATAGCCACCCACCACGGTCATGGTGCAAAAGACGCGGCTGTACCCAGGTACTTCGCCGTTGTGGGGTCAGCGAGACCAGCAGACAAAAATGCCCCGGCCAGGGTGATCCCAGAGATTGCGTTAGCACCGGACATGAGCGGTGTGTGCAAAGTCGCAGGTACTTTCGAAATCAACTCGAAACCGAGGAAAATCGATAGCACCAGAATGAATGTAAGAAAAACAATTGCCATTGATTCCATGACTTCCCCCTAATTCTGTGAATTGTTGCGTAAATTCTTGATGGTCTCGTTGACGATCTCGCCGCCGTGGGTGATCACACAGCCCTGCAAGATGTCATCTTCCAAATTCAGGTCAAAGTGCTTTTCTTCACCGTCCCAGAATTCGGAAACGAGGTTGTATAGGTTTGAGGAGTACATCTGGCTAGCATCTCTTGGCACTTCAGAAGGTAAGTTGCTTACGCCAACAATCGACACACCGTTAACGTCCACTACCTCGTCAGGTTTTGAGCCTTCAACGTTGCCGCCAGATTCCACAGCCATATCCACAATAATGCCGCCAGGTTGCATGGCTTCCACCATGTCCTGGGTCACGATACGAGGCGCAGGGCGACCAAACACCTGGGCAGTGGTAATGACAATGTCAGATTTAGCAATCACTTCTTTCATGCCCTGACGCTGCATTTCCAATTGTTCTGCTGTGAGTTCTTTGGCGTAACCGTCTTTGGTCTGGCCAGTTTCGCCAAGATCAATGTCGACGAACTTCGCACCTAGCGATTGCACCTGTTCGGCCACAACTGGCCGAGTATCAAAGGCTTCAACCTTGGCGCCGAGGCGTTTTGCCGTGGCGATAGCTTGCAGACCCGCCACACCAGCACCAATCACAAAGACCTTGGCCGGGCTCAAAGTGCCCGCCGGTGTCATCATCATGGGTAAAATACGGTCAAGCTTAGTGGCCGCGAGAATTACCATGACATATCCAGCAAGGTTTGCCTGGGAGCTCAAAGCGTCCATTTTTTGTGCCCGGGTGGTACGAGGGATCATTTCCATGCTGATGGCAGAGACGCCCTGAGCAGCCATGGCATCCACCAGTTCAGTTTCGTTGTATGGGTCAAGATAAGACACGTGCAATGCGCCTTTCTTTAAACCTTTGACCTCGTCAATGGCCGGTTTGCGAACGCGTAGCACAATGTCAGCCTTGCCGAGCATGGCCGCGCGATCGCTGGCGACGGTGGCTCCCGCCTCTTTGTATTGGTCATCTGAGAAACCAGCGTATTGACCAAGGCCAGCTTCGACCTCGATGGCCAAACCAGCTTTGGTTAGTTTCTTCACCGAATCAGGAATCAGCGCCACGCGTTTTTCATTCGCGTGCGTTTCCGCAGGCACGGCTATTTGCATGAGTAACCTCGAGCTTGAGTATTAAATTTGTTGCTTGGCAGTATTTGCCAGTGTGAACCAACCCGCTGATTTTTAAGTCATTTTGCGAGTTGATTGCCCCCTAAATTGTCAGCGACCGAAAGTAGCACGATCAAATAGCCAAAGCGAATAAAAAGAAGGAATACTAGACTGTCTCCTCTGGTTATTGCGTTGCACAATTCAATCGCTTGTTATAAGCCCCGTATTGTGGTGGTTACGCAGAGTGACCGTGGTCGATGACCAGTTCACTGCCGGTCATATAACTCGACTCCTCGGATGCCAGGAACACCACGCCATTGGCGATGTCTTCTGGTCTGCCAAGGACGCCACCTGGCACTGAGCTCTCGGCAATTTGCCGGGTTTCTGTGCGATTTGCGCCATCTGCCGAGGGTAAGCCCATCTTGTCCCAGATCGCCGTTTCGATAATGCCAGGGTGTACCGAGTTAACGCGGATCTTGTTACCAGCCAGAGCACACTCTTTCGCCACCGATTTGCTCAATAAGCGAACACCGCCTTTGGTCATGCAGTAAGCGCCAAAGTTCGCGGCACCGCGTAAACCTGCAACAGAAGACAAATTGATGATGGAACCGCCACCAGAGTCAGCCATCAGCGGGATGCCATGTTTCATGCCAAGGAATACGCCATCAAGATTCACGGCGTTTTGTTTCTGGAAGTCAGCAAGGCTCATCTCTGTAATGGGTGAAACGATGGCAATACCCGCATTGTTTACAAGTACGTGGAGGGCTTTTTCATTAGCGCGGATATCATCTATTACACCTTGCCACTCAGATTCCTGGGTCACGTCGTGGTGGAGGAAGCGGGCACGACCGCCAGCTGCTGCGATTTCTTGCGCCGTTTTGATGCCCTCATCATCGTTAAAGTCTGTAAGGACAATGGTTGCTCCCTGGGCTGATAGCGCTTTCGCACATGCAGCGCCGATACCCATAATACGTCATGACAGGCACCTCGTAATGCTTCCGACATACTTCCCCCTTGCTACTAACATTTGGTCTATTGTGATTGGTTATCCCATCAGTGTGCCTTAGGTGTCATCGCTAGAGCAATGCACAGGTGAAAGGCGTAATAATCACCGTGGTGTGTGGCGTGGTCAGAAAAATGCTATAAATTCGCCAGCGCGACTATGAGCAAACGGGTATGAGCTGGCAAAAAGAATCGGAAGAAATTGAGCTAAGGGTAAAGCTTTCCAAGCAGCAAGGGGGCGAGGAAGGTATTGCCAAGCAGCATGCAAAAGGGCGACTGTCCATCCGCGAACGTATAGACCTGTTAGTAGGTGAGAGCTTTGAAGAGCATGGTGAGGGCGCAGGCTTTGCAGAAAAAGACGATGCTGGGAACATTAATGCTTTTTCACCGGCGAACTATGTGGTGGGTTTTGGCGAATTAGGCGAACGCCGTGTTGTGGTTGGCGGTGAAGACTTTACCCTAAAGGGCGGCTCGCCGAACGGCGCTGGCTTACGCAAAAGTGTCTACGCTGAGGAACTGGCGGTGCAGTTTAAGGTGCCGCTAGTGAGAATGCTCGAGGGCGGCGGCGGCAGTGTTGCCGGGGGTGGTGGCGGTAAGCCGCAAACCGTTGGCTCACCTGTGTATGCCGAACCTAGATTCAAAATCATTGCCGAGGCCATGAATGTGGTGCCGGTGGTTTCTGCTGCCATGGGGCCGGTTGCAGGGTTCCCCGCGGGACGTCTGGTGGCCTCGCACTTTTCCGTCATGGTCAAAGACACCTCGCAAATTATGGTGGCAGGTCCCGCGCTGGTGGATCGCGCCTTGAATCGATCTATGAGTAAAGAAGAGTTGGGCGGTTGGAAGGTGCATACCCGTTCAGGCATTTGTAACAACGTCGCGGATTCCGAACAAGAAGCCTTAGAGCAGGTAGAGCGCTTCTTAAGTTATTTGCCACAGAATGTCTGGCAGTTGTCTGAGCGCAAGGATTGTAGCGACGATCCTAATCGCGCCGATGAAGAGCTGCTGTCCATAGTACCAAGGGATGGCCGAATCCCGTTTGAAATGCGTGATGTCATTACTCACGTCGTGGATCGCGATAGCTGGTTTGAAATTTCGCCCTATTATGGCCAGGGGCAGATTACCGGTCTGGCCAGATTAAATGGCGCGGCAGTAGGCGTTATTGCCAATGATTGCCGCCACTTTGCTGGCGCTATGACCGCTGACGGTTCACAAAAGGTGAAACGGATGATGGAAATGTGCGACATGTTCCATTTGCCCATTGTGAATTTTCTTGATGAACCCGGGTTTATGATCGGCCCGGATGCAGAGCAAGCCGCCACCATTCGTTACGGGATGAGCGCGGTGGCGGCGGCGGTGCAATCCACTGTACCCTGGGCAACCATTGCTGTGCATAAGTCGTTTGGCGTCGCCTCGGCGGCACACTTTGCGCCTAACACTTATAAACTGGCGTGGCCTTCTTATGAAATGGGGGCTCTGCCGGTAGAAGGTGGTGTGGCTGTGGCATTTCACAAAGAAATTGCCGAGGCCGAAGACCCTGAGGCAAAGCGCCGCGAACTCGAAGAAAAGCTACTGGCCGGTCGTAGTCCATTCCCGATGATGGAAAGTTTCGCCGTCCATGAACTTATTGACCCTCGCCACACCCGGGCCAAATTGTGTCGTTGGATCGACTGGATAGAACCAACCCTTGAGCAATTAAAAGGCCCGATAACCTGGGGCATGCGGCCGTAACTTTTTTGCGTCATGTTAAGACAGCTGTTAACTGAGTGCACACAAATAGAGCGCTGCCAATCTGTCCCTGGCTGCCTGGACCATTAATGAAATATTAATCTAGCGCATTACGAAAACCTGCCTAGACTAATGGTTGCGGTATTTGTTGTAGGAAGTTTTATGATGTGGTTTTCGCGCAGCCTTGCGAATAAAGTTCTGGCGTTGATCGTTTTTAGTGTTTTAGCAGTAGCACTGGTCAATTTCACCACCACACGTCAGTTAAGCACCTCGCTCTATGAGTTTGAGTATGTGCTTATGGATTCTGAAATTCCCCATGAGCGAGCCATCACCGGGCTCGTCATCAAATTCAAAACTCAAGTGCAGGAATGGAAGAACGTCCTGTTACGGGGGCACGAAACCGATCAGCGTGATAAGTACTGGGGCCGCTTTAAGAAATTAGAAGCGGAAATTCAGGCTGAAGCAAATGCGCTACTTAGCGAGATTGAAGGGCAGCCAGGTGCTGATCAGTTGCGGAGTTTTGTTCGCTCTCATCAAGATATGGCCAAGGGCTATCAACGGGGTTTTGATGCCTTTGTGGCATCCGGCTTTGTCCATACCGTCGGCGATGCGGAAGTAAAAGGCATCGACCGGGCGCCAGCGAAAACCCTGGCCAGTGCAGCGGAAATCCTTGCCGGTCACGCCGAGACGGCTACCAGCGAAGTAGTAAATGACGCCAATGATGCAATCAACTTCTCGGTCCCCTTATTAGTTGT
Organism: Pseudomonadales bacterium; assembly: GCA_046290215.1. Classification (GTDB taxonomy): domain Bacteria; phylum Pseudomonadota; class Gammaproteobacteria; order Pseudomonadales; family Azotimanducaceae; genus JAHRVQ01. Next base: position 16,814 of record JBKAGC010000054.1, read on the forward strand.
GGTGAGCTTAGTGACTATCTCGTTAGGGTTTGCTGCTTTGCGCTACTCTTTTTCGAGGCCCATTGCGCGACTGCGAGAGCAGTTAGACCGCTATGGCGACGGCGATTTTTCCGCAGTGGTTCAGGCGGACTCTCAAGATGAAATTGCGCGCATCGCAAAAAACGCCAATCGGATGGCAAACTATGTGCGCGATATGATGAAGCATCTTGAGGAAACTTCCGCGGGTCTTGAAACCACTTCACTTAATATCGTGACCTCGGCCGGAGAGTTTGAACGCAATACCGACAAGACTAATCACAACCTTGAAGCGACTCAGGAAGCCATGCGATTTATGTCTGACTCCTCCGAGCAGGTTTCTGGCAATGCTGATGCTGCCTTAACCGCAGCAGCCTCGGCCAATGATTCGGCCCGCGACGGCCTGGCGGTGATGGAGCGAACTGCTGCGGACATGGATCTTTTGGCGACCAATATGCGGGATGCATCTGGTGTGGTGGGGGATTTGGATAAAGGCACCGAATCCATTGGCAGTGTTTTGGAAGTGATCCGCGCGATCGCTGACCAAACAAATCTTCTTGCCCTCAATGCAGCAATTGAGGCAGCCCGTGCTGGCGAGCAGGGCCGCGGCTTTGCAGTGGTGGCAGATGAGGTCAGGCAGTTGGCCATGCGAACGCAAAATTCCATCGCCGAGATTCAAGGGATCATTGCGAGTTTGCAATCCGATGCGAAACAGG
>JBKAGC010000055.1:0-17323 GCA_046290215.1 Pseudomonadales bacterium
GCATTTAGTTTCGAGGCCGAGGATATGAGCGGTCTGCGAGAGGTTGTCAAAACAGGATTTATCCTCGGTCTAGGCTACTCTGCGGTGCTCGCCATTTTGTTTATGCTGTTTCGCCTCCCTCTGGTAGAAATTTTCATTTCTCCCGGCGCCGACTATCGGGCAATTCTGGAGCTAGGCAGCTTTATGATGATAGGCCTTGCCACCTACGTCATGGCTGACGCCATGATCTTGATTGCCGGTGGCGTACTGCGAGGCGCAGGGGATACCCGCTGGCTCATGTGGGTCAGCATCATTCTGCACTGGTTTATGGTGCTCGCGCAGTATTTTGTGATTAATGTCTGGGAACTAGGCGCTAAAGTTTCCTGGATCGTATTCGTGGCGATGGTCCTGATGACCGGTGGCGCCTATGTGCTGCGCCTGATAGGCACCAGATGGCGGACCCCAGAGGCGTTTGCAAGGGTTATGTCTGAGCAGTGGTAGACGCCAGAGAGCCGTCTATAATAAGTGATGACAAGTTACCAAACCCATGCATGCGCCATCTCCTCTGTATAATTTGTGCCTTTGCACTTGTATGCCCTGCGTATGCTCTTGCAAACGTTGCAACGCCGCATCTGCCGGGGCTAGAAACCAGCTACTGGCATGATCCCACTGACACTTCTGAACCGCCCGGCCTGGACATAGCTTCTTTTCAGCCACTTGCAGACCAATTCCTCGATCTCGGTTTTGTCCAGGGCGCTGTCTGGCTCAAAGTAAACTACCAGCTTACCGAGCCAAAACCCGAGCGCCTCTACCTCACTTTGAACAAGATCAATTTCCGCCAGGTAGACTACTACCACTACATCGATGGGGTTTTACACAAAAGTTTGTTTACCGGCACAGATCGACCCTATGCTAGCCGTGATTTGAAGTTGCCGCAGTGGACGTTTCTGCTGAGCCAGCAGCCAGGTGACCACGAAATTTTCATCCGCCTGACGACCCGGAGCGCAATGCAATCTAACCTTAGCATTGCCCCGGCTATCGAGTCCGTCAACGGATCAGTTAGACAGTTAGTGTATTACAGCGCCGTGGCTGGACTGTTTAGCTTTATTGCTCTGCTTGGCCTGGCTCTGACTTATACAACCCGGCGGTCCGATGTGCTGTTCGCTGCTCTGGTGAGCGTTGGCGCCCTGATTGAAATCCTTTCCTCCTCGGGATTAGGTTTTGCCTATTTATGGCCGACCCTACCTGAGCTTAATCCCCTGGCAGCTCGTCTCGGACTCGGCCTGACGCTTGGTGCGACCGGGTTGTTTTGCGTCGCATTTTTATCAACCAAACAGTATTCACCGAAGATTGCCGCCACCACTCAACTGTTGTCTTTGGCCTTGATTGTGGGGATGCTTATGCCTTTGCCGAGCTATTCAATTCTCCTCACCCTGATAATGATTAGCCTGGTGCCGGTGTTGGTTATTACCTGCGTGATTCGAGGATATCAGCATCAAATTCCCGGCACTCACGTTGTATCACTCGGCTTCACAGCATTTATCATTTCAATTCTCGCTTCCATCGCCACCGCCCTTGGTCTTACCAGCGCACACATCAACAATGCGCCGCTATTGGATGCTGGTTTAGTCTTAATGACTTTGCTGATCGCTTACGGCCTTATGTCACGTATTGGGAGACAAGCGGTGTCAAGTGCCGTGAACCAGGAAAGCGTGCGCACCAAGTCCCTATTCTTTGCCACCATGAGCCATGAAATTCGTACGCCTATTAACGGTGTACTCGGTATGCTGCGACTCCTTGAAAAAGAGCAACTAAGCGAAGCACAACAACGTTACGCCAGCCACGCCAGACATAGCGCCGAACTGTTACGACAAATCGTCGATGACATACTCGATTTCTCCAAGGCAGAGGCCGGTAAAATGGATATCGAGCGAAAAACTTTCAATCTCGTTAGTTTATTGGAAGAAGTGATCGAAACTTTTGCCATCCTCGAAGACAATCGGCACCTCGAGTTTATTTTGGATGCTAGCTGCATTGAGAAACCGGTCATTGTTTCAGACCCTGCCAAACTTACCCAGATTCTCAACAACCTCATCGGCAATGCGTGCAAATTCACGTCCTCGGGAGAGATAGAAGTTCGCGCCAGGGTGCAGCAGTCAAAAGCAGGCGCAGAGTTGGAACTTCAAGTTCGTGACACAGGTATCGGTATTGAGCCTGGCAAACTAGAGAGTCTCTTTGAAACGTTTACTCAAGCCGACCAATCAACCACGCGCAAGTATGGTGGAACTGGGCTTGGCCTCGCGATCGTCAAGCAGTATTGCCATTTGTTAGGGGGTGATATTACCGCGACCAGCCAGCCTGGCGTGGGTACGACCTTTTGCGTTCGGGTCGCTTTTGAATCGGCTACATCAACCAGCCCAACACCAGATCTGACAAATCAAAGCATTGTCCTCTATCACCCAAACCAGGCTCAGCGGCGATCGCTGGCGGCGCAACTACAAGCCTGGCATGGCACTGTCACAGAGACTGGAAATGTCGCGTATTTTGATGAACTGTGCCGCGACGAGAGGTTTCAATTCGCCATTAGAGCGTTACCAGAGGCCAGCGCCGGAATCACTTTGACGCCATTGAAGGGGTCAGAATCTAGTGCGCCGCGTCTAATTGATCGCCCGCCCTTACCTGGCAAACTCGCTCAAGCGCTCACCCCGCAGACTCCTACATCTAGCGGCAGCGCTGCCAATTTACAGACGAAGTCGTACAAACTGCTACTTGCGGAAGATAACCTGATTAACACCGAAGTGGCACTTGGTCTCTTGTCTGATATTGGCTTCGACGATGTTGTCACCGCGGCAGACGGCGAACAGGCTTTGCAGCGCCTGAAACGCGAGGCATTTGATCTGGTGCTAATGGATTGTCAGATGCCGGTGGTTGACGGTTATGCGGCCACCCAACAGATCCGCGCTGGCAAGGCCGGCGAGAACGCCGATATTCCCATCATTGCTATGACCGCAAATGCCATGCCCGGGGATCGAGAGAAGTGTCTAGAACACGGCATGAATGACTATATTCCTAAACCCATTGATGCAGACAAGCTCGAATCTACCTTGCAGACATGGTTAAAACAGGCCTAAACCTTGCCACGCACATTGCTTGACCACTGACCGATCGGTAAGTTAGTGTTCGCGACCTCAACTGCACTACCCGGAGGTTTGAACATGACAGCAACCCATAGCCAGGTGCCATACATTCGCGCTCAGGCGCACCTTCATCATGCTTACTTGCTTGGATTGCAATTGATGGTCTCAATCCATCACGACAATGAGGTGGTAAAAGAATGGATGTTCAAATTGTTTCGCCGTCAACACCTCGACAAATTTCTCTCTAGCTTTGACAAGCTTGGCTTATCCGACCTGCCACATGCTGTGGCCTGCGCAAAGTACCATGTCTTATCTAACAATCTTGGCGGTGTCGGTGTGGAGTATATGTACGAATCGGATCAAAAGGCCTGGGTACGGTTCCGTTATCCTCGCTGGATGTATCATGGCCCGACAATTTGCGGAGTACCAGTGGGTGTTAGCCGCGGCTTTCTTGAAGGCTGGTACGCCCACAACGGGGTTTCACTCAACAACCCCCGTCTGGGTTATGTTTGCGTTTCTGAAGACATGACTGGTGAATTCGGTCTTTGCGGTTACTTTAAAGAGTACGACCACGATCTTGAACCACATGAACGTTTGCAGTTTGCCAAAGGCGAGACGCCTCCGCCCTTTCGTGCTGAAGAACAACCCTCAGTGCCGGAAGCTAATTGGAGCGACGAACGACTGGAGAAAGCAAACCGTAATTACGCCCTGAACTACATTCGTAACGGCATATCTGAATTGACCACAGTGATTGGCAAAGAAAACACGCTGGAACTTTGCCGCCGCGCCGCGAAACTCATTGGTTTGCAGTACTTCCCAGAAACCGCTGCCATGGTTGAAGCCAGGGACGACGACATCGAAGCAGCCGCCGAGTACTTACAGCGTATGCTTGTAGGCATGGGTGATTCTGTCACCGTACACAGCGAAGACGATGTTATGATCATAAAACAACAGGGGCTAAGAGTTATCAGGGGTCTACCTGCACATGAAGCCGAGCTACTATTTCAGTGCTGGAGTGAACTATGGTTTGGCACTATGAGCTCGCAGCGGCAAATGAAAAGGCTGTCTGTAGAACGCAACAATGATACTGCAACATGGACCTTGAGCGTCTAATTGAATTCGTTAGCCCCATGAGATAACAATGCAGCTAGCACAGCGCACCACACAGAGAGAAACTTCAATGAGCGCCAATGTCTTCGGGTTATTCATGTTGATGTTAATTGCCGGGGCAGGCATACCTGTGATGGCGGCAATGAATGCGCAAGTAGGATTACAACTACAAAGCCCCATCGCCGCAGTGGTGGTGTTATGCGTCGTTGCACTAGCAACCTCCGCGCTACTCCTAACAACTCAGAGCAACGTGAATTGGCAGCTAACCAGCGTACCGCGCTGGTACTACTTGAGCGGGCTGCTGTTCATCTTATATATCGGCTCAATCACTTTTACCGCGCCAATTATCGGTCTTGCCAATGCGATTTTCTTTGTCCTACTTGGCCAGCTAATTGCCTCCGCCGTAATAGATCACTTTGGCTTGTTTAACTCGGCACCATACAGTTTTGACCTCAAAAGGCTCGCTGGCATTGTCTTGATCATTATTGGAATATATCTAGCGAAGAAAGCCAGCTGAGCAAACCTATGCAACTGATTAGTTCGAGTACTTCTCCCTTTGCCCAGAAGGTGCGCGTGGTCGCACTGGAAAAACAAATCCAACTGGACATCACTAATGTCATTCCAATTGAGCCCGGTTCAGCAGACGTTATTAAGAATCCACTGGGCAAGGTGCCAACCCTTGTTTTAGAGAACGGCGAACTGATCTACGACAGCCCGGTAATTTGCGCCTACTTGGACTCTCTAACGACAGAACTGATGCTGCTGCCAAAAGCTGAGCCAGAACGCTGGCGTGTACAACGTCAGGAGGCGCTTGCCGATGGCATTATGGAAGCTGCGTTTAACATCGTCATGGAGAATAAGCGCCCCGATGCAGAACCCTCCAAATTCTGGCTTGATCGTTGGCACAATGCCATTGATCGTGGCCTTATGGCCCTCAGTCAGCAACCCCTGATTGATCTCAATGTTGCAACCATCGCCAGCGCTTGCGCCCTGAATTATTTGGGTTTTAGATTACCCGAAATCCACTGGGACACTACCTACCCCGAGCTAAAACACTGGCATAGTCAGATGTTAAAGCGCCCTGCCTTCGAGAAAACCAAACTCGGCTAGACTCACAAAAACGCAATAATGTTTTGCTGCGGACCTGCAATCATTCTAATATGACCGGCTCCGAAAGAAACACCCCAAAACACCTTGCCTTCGTCAAACATCCGTCAATCTCATCAGGTTTCATGTCAGGTCATGGGCATTTTGATGGTTATCTGCGAGGAGCAGGGACTCTCAACTGACAAATTATTGTCAGGTTTGCCTTTTGATAAAACGCATCTGATGGAGCCGGCTAACTTCATCGATTGGGAATCTCTAACTACCATCGTTGATCGGATCGCAGACGAAATAAGCGATGATGAGTTTATGGAGTTATCTGTAGCCAGTTACAAACACCCAATGTATCGCCTTTATCGCACCCTGGGCAGACTCCGTTTCAGTTTAAGCCAATTTTATCTGTACCTCATGGGACCAGAAGGAATGGCAGTGCAGTTCTACCCGATTCATTCAGAACTCTTAAGCTACGACACTGACAAACGCCATCTAGCTCTCCAGTTCAGTGTTGCTGACGGCCTTGAGCCAAACAGAAATTTCTTTAGGATCATTGAAGGTCAAGCGATTGGTATATCGGAAGTGATGGGATACGAGAAATCTAAAGTCGTCACGCGATACGAATCTAACAAGGTCAAAATGTGGATCGATCTGCCGAAAGAGACAGGTTTGTTACCGATGATCAGGCGCTTACTAATGTACCCACTAGATCTTTTCAGCAGCGCCAGAACCCTGCAACTTACGCACGACGCGCTATTAAAACGCAATCGCGAGCTAGAAGCTGAAACAAAACGCCTTAATGAAGCCAAAGCATTTTTGCGAGTGCAATAAGAGCAGCTTGATCTTCTCCACAACAATCAAAGCATGATGTTTTGGACTTTGAACCTGGCCCTCGAACCATTGTTCTACTCTGAATCGGTAAAAGACTTGATGGGATATACGCCTGAAGAGGCTGTAGCCTTGCCGGCCCTTGGCATGACTCACCCGGATAGCCACCAGGTTGCCTATGATTCACTTGAAAAGTATCTAGCAATGGAACAGATCAAGCCATTTCACGGCTCCGTATCTACAAGACTAAAGGCTTTGCGTAAAAATGGCACAACCTTCTGGACAGAAGTTCACGCCAGTTTTCTACGCGACGGTAACGGCGAGGCCATTGGCATACTTGGAGTCACGATTGACATTGATGATCGTCTAAAAATAGAACAGAGACAGCAGTCCCTGGAGCAACAACTCATAGAAGCCAGACAACGTGAACTTGTTGGCAGAGTTGCTGGCGGCGTCGCCCATGATTTTAACAACTCGTTACAAAGTGTGATTGGCTTCGCCGAAATGATCCTCACTGATATTGATCAGAGCAATCTCGATACTGCTGAAATCAGACACTACAACCAGCAGATCTTGAAGGCAGCTAGCAACGCCTCAGATCTGGTGAGACAATTGTTAGCACTGGGCCGGCGCCAGACTCTGGCATTGAAGTTTCTAGATCTCGCGGAGTGGTTAGAAGACGCTAGCACCTTGCTGGACCCCATTCTTGACAGCCGCATCAAACTTGAAATCAATGTACCACCAGGTTTGACAGTGGAAGCCGACCCCATTCAACTAGAGCGCGTGCTTGCGAATCTGAGCTTGAACGCAAAAGACGCCATGCCAAACGGCGGCACGTTCACCATTTTCGGCCGGCGCGATGACGATACAATTGAGCTTACTTTTACTGACTCTGGTTCTGGTATCCCAGACGCCATTGTAGGCAAGATTTTCGAGCCATTTTTCTCATCAAAAGATGTAGACGAAGGTAGCGGGCTGGGTCTAGCCGTATCAGCAGGCATCATTGAACAGCATGGTGGAGAGATTAGTGCAGACAGTAGCGAAGGCAAGGGTACAACCATAGCCATTCGCTTGCCTTTCAGCAGCGGGACGCCCATTGAACAGAACCTCAGCGAAAATGACATACCCAGGCTTTCAGGTATTCGGCAAATACTTGTGGTGGATGACAAGGAAGTCATCAGAGGCCTGGTTAAATCCATGCTCAGAGATTCTGACACGAGCATCATCGAAGCAGAAGATGGCGCCAGCGCAGTGCAGCAATTTAAGCTTCACGCTAATCATATCGATCTGGTGCTGATGGACATCGTGATGCCAGGTCTAACCGGTGACGCGGCGGCAGCGCAAATGCGCGAACTCAAGCCATCTATTCCCATTGTCTTTATGACCGGCTATGCAGGCGACCAAAGCAACCTTTCATTGCTACACAAAGAAACAATCTTGACCAAGCCCTTCACGCGTCAGCAACTCATGCTGACGCTGGCCGAGCACCTAAAACAGCATGATTCAGACGAACCTGGCACCTGACCACTCCTGTTCACCGATCACGGTATTCACTCAATCAAGCATCTGAATCGATCTACCTAACTAACCTCAGCATCTCTCGCTGCAAGATCCTGGCGCAGTGTTCGAGCCGCCAGGATAAAATGTGTGCCAGCCCAGAAGTAGGCTACTGTCGCAATTAATATTGCCCAGCGTAATGACTCATCGCCAAACTGCTGACTCAATAAATCGCTCAACACACCAACGAGAAAAGGACCAAGACCCAGACCAATGATGTTTAAGATAAACAGCAACATGGCTGAGGCCAGGGCTCGCATTTGCGTGGGTGCAAGATTTTGAATCGTGCCAAACGAAGGACCAAGCCAGAGAGAGTTTAATAAGCTGGGCACCACCAGTATGGCAATTGCAATGTAAGCATTGCTAGACAGCATTGCCGCGACGTAAAACGGAAAAGCCAGTAAAACCCCTGCAGCAGGTAGCCAGTTATACATCCTCACGTCTTTCACCGCCAACTTATCAGCAAGGGTGCCGCCCAACACCGTACCAATGGCACTAGCAACACCTATCACTAGACCAAAGTAGGTTGCTGTTTCGGCAATGCCCATGCCATGCCAGCGAATAAAATAAGCGGGCAACCACTGCCCCAGGCCATAACCGACAAAAGAAGTTAACGCACCCCCCATTGCAATGTGCACCAGAGTACGATTACCCAACAAGGTTTTAATGGTGACGCCTAGTGGCGGTTGCACTGGTGTTGCGGTTTGCACTGCATCCGACATGCCTCGGATGGGCTCTAGCAATGTGGTTTTAACCAGTATTGCGAGCAAAATACCTGGCACACCGACGACAAAAAACGCCGCGCGCCAACCCCAGAATTCCGCTATCCAGCCACCCGCAAGTAGACCAAAAATGCTGCCAATTGGGATACCCAACGCATAGATTGATAAAGCCGAGGCACGCTTGTCAGGCGGGAAGTAGTCGGCGATTAAGGAATGTGCCGGCGGCGAGCACCCTGCTTCACCCACACCGACGCCAATGCGCGCTGCTAACATCTGGCCAAAATTCTGTGCAGCACCACATAAGGCCGTCATACCACTCCAGATCACCAGAGCAACTGAAATAATTGATACGCGATTTGCCCGGTCTGCGAGACGAGCAATAGGAATACCCAGCACCGTATAAAAAATCGCAAACGCCAAACCTGTCATCAAGCCAATTTGAGTATCATTCAAACCCAGATCATTTTTGATTGGCTCAGCAAGAATTGTCACGATCTGACGATCAAGGAAATTAAAAATATAAACGATGACCAGGATCGACAATACGTATGTACGATATTTTGGCGACTTTAATTTTTCACGCAATGCTTGCGCCTGGGCATCATCGCTGCGCTGGGGGTTTTCTGTAGTCATAGGCCTGATAAAGAAATTTTCGATGAGTCTAGCATGGCCATTGCGCGCAATGATCAGGTCCAGGCGTTTTTTTAAACTGCGCGCTGCTTAGGCAGAGATCAATTGCAACTTAATAGCGATCGCAGTGGCTTCCGCGCGACTCGAGATACCAAGCTTAGCGTAGATATCCTTCACATAACCTTTCACTGTGTGTTTGCTAATATCTAACATTTCGCTCGTGTCCCCAACGCTATAACCTTTCGCGATTAAGCAAAGCACTTCGGTTTCCCGCCGGGTAAGCTCACTGATCGAACGCTTCTCTTCGCCTTGCTCATGAAAGTGCTGAACAATTCGGTTAAGCGTGCGAGCGGAAAATGGCGCCTCTTTGCTTAAGATGCCGCGCAAGTAGCTTATAACACTATCTCTCTCATCGTCTTTGAGAATATACCCATTGGCACCTGCCTGAAGCGCAGTGAATAAGGATTTGTCGTCATCATAGATCGTTGCGACCACAATATACGAGCTTCGCGCTAACTCGCGTAATTGTTCTATCAACTCCAAACCAGATCCGTCCGGTAGGCCAAGGTCAATCAAGCAAAGATCAAACTCTTGTTCAGCAATGACGCTTTTACCATCTGCCACTGTGGTTGCCGTCGTGACGAGTGCGTCACTAAACACTTCAGCACAAAGCCCCTTAAGCCAGGCCAGGGTATCCGGTGTGTCTTCAACGATCAAAATGGCATCGATATTCATAGCGGCAGTTTAAAACAAATCATACTTTGTCTTCGATTAACGAGCCTATGGGAGCATTTTTTTATCAGGGTCACTACCGGCCAAATGGGGGGTGATGTGACAATCTGCAATGAGTCACTTAACGTACCGTAGCGTCATAATCTAGAAACATTAGCTATAGGTCTGCCACTGGTTCAATAAAGCCGCAGCAGAGTTCAGTGAGGCTGGAAAACAGCATGATAAATAATTTGAGAACCGTCGGCCTGGGAGTTGTCTTTTGCTGGTTTATGCTGGGCGGCATTGCGCACTTTGTCATTGCCGACTTCTTTATCTCCATCGTGCCTCCCTGGGTACCTTTTCCCGAAGCCGTGGTCTATGTTTCTGGCGTTGTTGAGATTTTCCTCGCCGCCGCCTTACTTCATAAAGCCTACCGACCTATGGCTGGCTGGGGTCTCATTGCAGTGACGGTGGCCGTGACGCCCGCTAATATCCATATGTATTTACATCCAGAGCAGTTCCCCGATGCTAGTCAGGAGGTTTATCTTGTGCGCCTATTCATTCAGATTTTGCTGCTCGTGTTGATTTGGTGGTCCACCCGGGGTAAAACGCCAATCATTGCACTAGCCCGTTCTTAAACAGGTCTTAATCAGGTCTCAACCAGGTGTTTGCCTCGTCCATAGAACGCGTAATGATGTACTCATTATCGCTCCAGCCCGCGAGGGTAATGAACTGCCGCGCCACCGCAAACTGCAACTCTGTAGCTATCAGATAAGCAATACGAGCGTTACGCTTTGATGACGGTACCTTTTGCCGCACCTGTAATTCAAACTGCCACATGGCTTCCTGGGTGAGCTTCTCCGTATCTACCTCTCGAATATCCCAAAGCACCGGAACAGTGTCACAAAAGCTTGCATGTTGTCTGAGCTGTGACATGGCAGAAAAAATCGTATCGATATTAATTGCGCCCGTGAAGCGGTGGATAAAATAGTCTTCAGCCTCAACGTAAGTCAGCGAGTAGTCATATTCCTTCATGGCACTCTCGACAAAGAATTATCTTTGACCGACTTTAAATGCGCGTTTCGATTCAAGCAATCAGGAATTCAGTGGCCGTGGCCAGGGACCGCGTCACTTTCACATACTCATCGTCCCAGCCCGCCGTGGCGAGGATTTGCCGAATCACCGCAAACTGCATGTCCGATTCACCCACACAGGCGATTTTCGCCTGACGCTTCGGTTGCAACATGCGCGCTTCTGCCCGGCCAGCAAAATCTCGAATTTCATCCAGGTGGATCGCTCCGAAATCCGCTTCACTCATATCCCAAAGGACGCGAGAATCTTCCTTAAACACGGGGTGTTGGCGCAATGCCGCCATGGCATTAATGATGTCGCTGGTGGTAACGACACCACGCATTTTCTGCACAAAGTAGTCCGCCTCGCTGTCGTAATCTAGCGTAAATTGAAATTCTCTGGCGGAACCAGGGGACATATCCATCATCCTGTTCAGTGGAGTTGATCCAAGCAAATGTTACACTGCTTGGCAATCCATAAACGATAAGAGGTCAAAACGTGGAAGATCTTGTCACTATAGACATTGTAGACGGCGTCGCTGATGTTCGCCTGAATCGCACCGAAAAATACAACGCGTTAAGTCCAGAAATGTTCGCCGCCATTATTGCGGCTGGTGAAAGTTTGGCCAGCAACGATGATTTACGCGCCGTTGTGTTATCGGGTAACGGCCGCGGTTTTTGCGCTGGTTTAGATATGAGCAGCTTTCAAGGCATGTCAGAGCGCGGTGACGAGAACTCTAGCGCAAGTTCACTGCTCGCCGAGAGCGACTATCCAGAGAATCATGCGCAGCGGCCTGCCTTCGTTTGGAAGCGCTTACCAGTTCCCGTCATCGCTGCCATTCACGGCGTGGCCTACGGTGGCGGTTGCCAGATTGCTCTCGGCGCTGATATTCGTATTGCCGCCCCCGATGCCAAAATGTCCGTCATGGAAATCAAATGGGGGCTAATCCCTGACATGAGCATTACCCAAACCCTGAGAGATCTGATTCCCATCGATGTCGCCAAGGAACTCACCTTTACTGGCCGGGTTTTCAGCGGCAGTGAAGCAAAGGACCTGGGTCTGGTGACTCGAGTTGCCGAGGACCCACATGGGCGCGCCATGGAAATGGCCAGAGAAATCGCTGGCAAGAGCCCAGATGCCATTCGTCTCGGCAAACACCTGTTCGAGCAAAGCTGGCATGCAGATCAGGAAACGGGTCTAAAGATGGAGGCGTCTCTGCAAGGCAGACTGATCGGTACGGATAATCAGGTAGAGGCAATTAAGGCCAATTTTGAAAACCGCGCGCCAGCATTCGGCCCCGCGAAAATCAAAGCTTAAGTTAGCACAAACCGCCCAGGACCTATCCGCTGCAGCAAATTCGCCTGCCGTGTTCAACTCGAGAACCCGGCAGACAACACGGTAAAGCACTCAAAACACAGATCCATGATTTGCTCAGCGGTTGGCGTTGGCGCAATGCCATCGAATAACCACCTCACGGTGGATTCAAGAGTTTTGCCTTCTCCTAACTACCATCTGCTACAGCGGTAGCTGACACGGCAGCTTTGAGGCCTGGCACATACTCAATACCATGCAAAACTTCTACAGACGAACCGGCAAAGTCATCACCAATGGGCTGAAAACGCCCGCCCAGGCATTCGCTGAGAAACGCTTCCGCAGTCGCCATAAATGACAAACTGTTTTCAGGTCGAGCAAAGCCGTGACCTTCATCGGGATAATTCAAATAGGTGACCGGTAGGTTTTTTTGGTTCATGGCCTCAACAATTTGGTCCGATTCCAATTTCGTGACCCTCGGATCGTTTGCACCCTGACCAATCAGCAGCGGCACTTTAATGTCATCTACCCGGGAAATCGGCGAGCGGTTGAACATGTCAGCGCGCTGGGCTTCATCCGCTGGATTACCCACGAACTTATACCAGGTAGATTCCAGGGCTGGCGCCCAGTAGGCCGGAAAACTTTCTACCAGGGTCACGAGATTGGAAGGGCCAACAATGTCTACGCCACAGGCAAAAGTGTCCGGCGTAAACGTGACGCCCACCAGGGTGGCATAACCGCCGTAAGAGCCGCCCATAATGGCGACCTTATCTTTCTTCGCAACACCTTCTGCTACGGCCCAGTTCACCGCGTCAATCAAATCGTCATGCATCTTGCCTGAGAACTCATTAATGGCCGCGTTAAGGAAGCTTTTGCCAAACCCGGTTGAGCCACGATAATTCACGCTTAGCACTGCGTAACCACGATTGGCCAGCCACTGATGCGTTGAATTGTAGCCATAACTATCTCTCGCCCAGGGGCCACCATGGACATTCAACACCATGGGTAAGGGTCGCGTTGGTAAACCCGCATCGTTTAACGGCACATCTGCCGGTAATGTGAGATACGACACCAGCGTCAAGCCGTCACGTGATTTGATTTCAACCGGGGTCATGGCAACCAGCGGTTTGTCGTTTAACTCAGGCTGGGTTTCAAACAGCGTGGCAGCCGTTTCCGTTTCCCGGTTATACAGGTAATAAATGCCTGGAGCCTGGGCAGCATCGGCATAGATCACCAGCTGTTGGCCATCGGCAGTACTGGCGAGAATATTGTGATCGCCAGGAATTGCCGCGCGCATAGCAGCAAACTCTGAATTTGCCGCGTCCCCCAGGCCTTGCCACTTCTCACGCTGGTAATTCACGGAGTAACCAAACACTTCCCTGCTCACCGGGTCAATCAACACATTGCTAATGTCCGCCCGGTCGTCTGCGGCTAGCAAGGTTTGCTTGCCGTCTGCTAGATTAATGTTAAACAACCCCACGGTGTCGCGACCTGCGCTACCGGTGAAGTAAGCACGACTGTTGTCTTTATTGAAGCCGATAAACTGACTGGTCAGGGCATCTTCTGCTGCGATAGTAAGCAGCTCACGCGCCTCACTGCCAATGGTCATAATTTTATAACCACCACCTGCAAGGGGTTGGTAACCCAGTCTTGGCGCTAATTCATTATCCAAAGACCAGGCTAAATAGCCGGGATTCTCCAGCAACAGTTTAGTTTCGCCACTACTAATGGTTACCTCAAACAAATCAAATAGTTGTGGCTCACGCTCGTTCACTCCAACAATCAGCGTATCTGGCTTGTTGGCGCTCAAACCTTGAATGGTTGCTCTAGCACCACTTGCGATCGGCGTCAGGTTGGTAACGTCGCCACTCTCAATATCGACGCGGTACACACGGGTATTTTCATCGCCGTCGTTATCCTGAGTGTAAAGAATGTACTTGTTAGAAAACGTCCAATAGTGGATTGAAATCCCCTGACCCTTATCGTTCGTCAAAGCCCGTGCCTGGTCAGGATCGTTGCTGGGTGCAACCCAGAGGTTCATCACACCATCAACCGGCGCTAACCAACTAAGCCACTTGCCATCAGGGCTTATGCGACCCTGAAACTTCACCGGATTACCGAATAGATCGGTCCGAGATATTAATGCTGGTGGCTCCGGTGCCTCATTGACCTGGTTAGGTTCAGAGACCTTACTTGTATCAGTGCACCCGGCCAGTACCAGCAGGGACGCAATCAGAAGTTTTCGTAGCATAATAATTTCCAGCCGAATACGATGGTTCACATGTTAACAAACCTATTGTCAGGACACCCCTCAGATTTGGTGTTTGGCGCGTGAAGAATTTTCGATGAATCAACCGTTTGAAGAAAGAATCGCCACCGGCAGCATACTAATTTACAGCTCCCCGGTACTGGGCGTTTTTATGGCCAGTATGCTGGTGAACTTTTATTTACTGAAGTTTGCTACCGATGTCTTGCTCATCGGTCCGGCGGTCATTGGCTCATTACTGCTACTGGCAAGAATCTGGGACGCGGTAACGGATCCCGCCGCCGGTTGGTTGTCGGATCGAACAAACACCAGGCTAGGCCGCAGACGCCCCTGGTTTATCGGTTCTGCACTACCGCTGGGCATTTCCATTGTCATGTTGTGGAGTCCACCGCAAGGGCTCACCGGCTCAGCATTAACGGTTTGGGTCGGTGCAGCAATACTGCTGTTCTACACCGCCTATACTGCATTTCGCGTGCCCCATATCGCCATGGGCGCAGAGCTTTCCCGCGGCTATCACGATCGCACCCGGGTGTTTGGCATCATGCAAGCTGTAGAGAGTGTCGGCATGCTCTCCGCCGCAGGTGCCCTGACCTTGCTCGAAAACGCTGAAGATCCCCGCGCCATGGCAAGAACGCTGGCAGTGGGTATTGCGGTATTCGCAACCTTACTGATTCTACTTGCGGCCTGGAAGATCCGAGAACGTTCAGAATTTCAGGGGCGCGGCGGCGCCAATCCGTGGCGGTCTTTTCGCGATGTGGTGGCAAATCCTCACTCGCGAATTCTCATTGGGGTTTTCTTTCTCGAACAACTGGGTTTTGCCGCGTTAGTCGCCCTGATGCCCTATCTTTCAGATTATGTGGTGAAAACCCCAGGTAGCACCGGGCTATACTTGTTTGGTGCCATTGGCTCGGCGCTGGTTTCCATCCCCCTGTGGATTATTTTGTCGAAACATCTGGGTAAAAAGCCCGTCTGGATATTTTCCATCACCACCAAAACGGTGCTGTTTGCCTGCGCGTTTTTTCTCGGCGAGGGAGACTTTATTGCCATGATGATGATCGCCGTGGGCTTTGGTCTTATGAACGGTTGTGGCTCCGTGGTCGGCCCTTCTTTAAAAGCTGATGTGATTGATTGGGATGAAGCAGAAACCGGTGAACGCAAAGAGGGGTCATATTTTGCTGCCTGGAACTTTGTACAAAAGGCAGCCGGTGGCGTCGCGATCTGGGCCATTGGCGTCATGCTCGCGATGACTGGCTTTGTGCCGAACGTCGAGCAAAGCGAACAAACGCTCTCTGGCATGATGTTGCTTGCCTCTGCTGCTCCAGGTGCCTTGCATCTTGTGGCGCTGTTCTTGATGGTGCGTTTTTCGTTAGACGAGGCCGCTTATGTGGCCGCCCGGGAAAAGGCCGCAGCGCGTCAGAGCTTAGGCGACCCGTAATCGGATCGCTCATTGAGCGTCTATTCCGGATAGGCAAAGGCAGTGGCAGCATCGCCGAAGAAGGTTACATCATTGTATTTCGCCACCACATAAATCCGTTCAATTGGCTGCGGCGCTAAAGTGTTAATGCGCCATTGTTGAAATTCTGCATCACCAGTTTGCACTAGAGTCATTGAGTTAGGCACCACGTCTGGGTCACCTACCGCGAACCACGCACCTTGTAGTTTATGGGGCGTAGTTAACACAAACGCATTATCCGCAAACCGCACCTCAAGGGAAAAGTCCTCATTTTCCAAAGTGCAAGCGCCACTAGCGTAACGGCAGTTACTTTTCGCTAGCAGGGGATAACTCTTACCAGCCAGTGCAACCTCGGGCCCTGGACCAAACAAAACGTCAACACTAAACCAGGCGATGATCGCGAGCACAGGTGCAATCACCATCGCTAGCACCACGTGCTTGTTCCCTAACATCAACCCTGTCACCTAGTGATGATGGTGAGCCGTTTCCGCACCACCGGGAATACGGATATTCTCGATCAAATCCTGCACGGCTTCTGGCGGCCTCGCGGTAAAACGGGTCACAACAAGCGCCACCGCGAAATTAACCAGCGCCCCCACCACACCAAAAGCGTTAGGCTCAATACCTAAAAACCAGTTCTCCGGTGTGTCACCGAGAAACGCCGTTGACGCTACAAACATAATGCCTTTGTGTTGAAACACGTAAAACAAAGTAACGCCAATACCGGCAATCATCCCAGCAATGGCACCTTCCTTACTCACCCTGGTACTAAAAATACCCATCATCAACGCGGGAAAAATCGATGACGCCGCCAGGCCAAATGCTAACGCCACCGTACCCGCCGCAAAATCTGGCGGGTTAAAGCCCAGATACCCCGCTCCAGCAATAGCAAATGCCATAGCGACCCGGCTTGCCAGCAACTCTTGCTTCTCGGTTATGTCCGGTACAAACATGCCTTTCAATAAGTCGTGGGAAACCGCCGAGGCGATCGCGAGCAATAACCCGGCAGCAGTAGACAAAGCCGCGGCAAGACCACCTGCCGCCACCAGAGCAATCACCCAATTAGGCAAGCGGGCAATTTCTGGATTGGCGAGCACCATAATGTCATTGTCTATCTTCACCATTTCGTTACTGGCCGCATCAGCCGAATATTGAATGAGGCCATCGGCATTTTTGTCTTCGAACTCCAAGAGGCCAGTCTTTTCCCAGTTCTTAAACCACGCCGGTCGCTCCTCGTAAGCCAGATATTGTCCGGGCTCCGGTTCGATGGTTTGCATTAGATTCAAGCGCGCCATACCTGCCACCGCCGGCGCGGTGGTGTAAAGCACAGCGATAAAAACCAGCGCCCAGCCTGCCGAACTACGAGCATCTTTGACCTTTGGCACAGCAGGTTTGCCCCACGTGATAATTCGATTCTTTACTGTGCCAAAGGTCAAAGATGCTCGTAGTT
>JBKAGC010000056.1:0-17315 GCA_046290215.1 Pseudomonadales bacterium
AACGGGATATTGTGGGCGTCAATTAGATTGAGTAGTTCATCTGAGATGCTTCGCGCTTCCTGGATTTGATCCATCGCCATGGCCACCCGGCCAAGTAATATGAGGGCCATGCCATGTTGATAAGCAATGCCTAATTCAGAAAACCTCGATCTGGCGTTCTCGCCTTGAAATTTTGCCTCCCAGAGGCGGCCTAAACCTAATAGCACTTCAGCCCGATAAATCTCGAGCATGCCAACCCAAAAGCTGTTTTCTTCTGCCTCAAACATTGGCGCGGATTGTTGAAAGCAGTCCAGGGCATCCTGGTAGTGGTTGCGCTGGGTCTCGGCGACTCCTTGAAAGGCAATCGCTTTGGCCTGTTCGTAGTTTTGTTCCAATTCGGCAAAGGCACTGGCGGCGTTGGCTGCGAGCCGCACAGCATCCGCCGGCATATTAAGTTGCAAATAGATTTCCGCCTGGTCCAGATCACAAAGGGCAGCGTGGCGCATGCATCTTCGATGCCAGGAAAGACTCCCGCAACTGATTAAAACCCGAAATCGCTTCGGAGTATCGACCTCGCAAAAAAGATAGATAAGCGCGGTTGTAGCGTGCCTGATCGGCAAGCGAATCCATGTCGTTAGCAGCGGCAATTTCATATGACTGCCGGTACTTGTCGTCAGCCTCCTCGAATCTATCGAGGAACGCGAAACCATTGGCAATGTTGTGGGCAAGTACCGCAAGGTCTGTGTTGCTGCCAATGGACTCAAAGATCTCTGCAGCTTGAATCTGGTACTGGAGCGCTTGATTGTGCTCATCCATGCGATGGTAAACGTTGCCTGTGTTGATCAATACCCTGGCGAGTCCTGCCTGGTCGTCATGACTTTCAAACCAACTTTGCGCCTCTTGCAAGGTTTGCAGGGCGTTGGGATATTGACCAGACATCATCAATGCAGCGCCATAACCCAGTCGGGTGCGGATCGCTTCATCGGTCCGGTGGAGGGCTTCCAGTTGCGGAATCGCTTTGGCGTAGTAGGCGACGGCTTGTTGGTACTGCTCGCTGGCATTCATAACATGAGCGGAAATTCGATTAGCCTCCGCCGATACCCCAGGGCTGGCATACTCTTCGGCCAGGGCCTGAGCGCGTTCAATTAATTGCAGGCGATACACCGTTCGGTCATCTGCAGGCCCACCGGCAAAATACAAGCCGCTATCGAGAAAGTATTGCCAGGTATCAGCTAGCCAACTGAGGATATCTGCTTCCGAAACAGGGTTTCGGCCAAGTAACGCTTCAACTTCCGGTTGCTGGATGTCAGCCATCCCACTGCTCCCGAAGTTTTTTTAGAATTCTTGCTCGAGTGGGCCCAATGCTTGAGGTTGGAATATTTAACTGCGTGGAGATTTCTTCGTAGGAAGGTTGGGCAGGATCTAAATACAGCGCTTGAATGAGCTGACTGTCCCGGTCTGACAAAATACCAATGACCTGCTCAAGCCAGAATCTTTGTTCGATGGCCGTAATTCTTTTGTCCACCTCAGACAGGTTGGCTTCTTCAATGTCTTGCCAGTCATTGATTTTGTTCATGGCCTTCTGGCACGCCCGTTTGGTCACGGTGATCAGCCAGGCAGGTAACGATTGGATATCCCGAACAGAGTCAAGGTGCTTATAGAGTTCCAGGCAAACATCCTGGAATACATCATCGGCCGCACCAGATTTGAAGTAAATCCGGGCGACCGAATAGATGAGCTTCTGATATCTATCGATCAGTTTGTGCCAGGCACTCTCATCTCCAGCGAGGCATTTGGCCACAAGCTCGCGATCTTCAGAGTGGTGTTGTAATGACGGGTTGGCATCGCTGGTCAATTGATATCCGAACGGCCTTGCGGCTCACTGGCCTGGGACCTGAATTTTATTGAAAAGCCCATCGGCTGACAAATGAGCAATTGTGAATTCTTAACGATGCGATGCCCTGACGTGGGCCTTGATGGTATTTAAGACCGTGTTGAGCTCGTCATGAAACTCGGTATCCACCGCTGCTGGTGCTGAATTGTGCATCGCAATAACGAGTTCGTGGGCCTTATCAACAGTAATGTTCTGGCCGAAAATACCTCGAGCTGAATAGGTGCCGTCTGCCTGTAACCACCACAAGTAGCCGTAGCCGGCATAGCCCTTGGCCGGGGCAGTGGATGCTTGCAGCCAATTTTCCGGCAGTACTTGAGTGCCATCTGCGAGCTTTCCGTCATTCATGGCAAAAATGCCCAGGCGCGCATAATCCCGCAGGGTGGCGTTTATGCAGCAACCGCCAAGTTCATCGCCATTGATGGAGTCTAAAGTCCAACTCGCATCAAACTCCATGCCGAATGGTTGCCAGATTTTTCTGGTTAGATAAGTTGCGGCATTGTTGGCAATGGCTGCTCGCAATACCTGGCCCACCAGATTGGTTTCGCCGGTGTTGTAGTTCCATTTTTCGCCAGGTTCTGCTTCTGTTTCGAGGGTGCCCAGATACTGCACCAATGCTAAACCGTTGAGTCCTCCTGCGTGTGCCACATCAGAGTCTGGATCAGCATAATCCTCATTCCATGCCACGCCAGATGACATTTGCAGGATGTCCTTGATGGTGGCTTGTTCGTAGCTTGTGCCACGCAGCCTGGGCAGATAGTTCACAATGGGTTCGTCAACACTCTCGATGTAGCCGTCTTGAATCGCGGCACCAATGAGCATCGAGGTGACGGATTTGGTCACAGAAAATGAAATCCACCGAGAGGTTTTGTCATTGCCTGGTTGGTATCGCTCAAAAATGATCTGGTTTTTGTGCACCACGATGAGGCCAATACTCTCCGGTCGGTCGAGAAAGTCCTGTACGCGCCGCTCTTTGCCCTGATGGGTATAGGTTAGGCCGGAAAGATCCGTGGGATTTTCGCTCAATGGGTAAACTGAATCGCCTCTGGCAATGGACCGGGTTGGATTAATCTTGTCTATCTCGCGAAAGCCAACTCGCCTCTCTGCGGCAGACCAGAATAAAATGCTTGCTCCTCTGCCCGTGGTTGCGCCGTTCTCGGCGAGTTTGGCAACGATGGCGGCTTCGGCCTTGGTTGTGGCATTTAGAGAGTCCGCCTGGGCGTGACCAGCCAGCAACATTAGTGCGGCGACAAGATACTTCATAACTTCCCCCTTGGTTTCGTAAGAGTGTACCACCGATTCCCCGCGATCATCGCGATGGCCTGATGTTATGCTAGAGGTTTACTAGTGCCAGGGGAGATTAACGTGGATCTATTTGATGTGATGTATAACTGTCGGGCCATGCGCCGTTTAGAGAGCCGAGAGGTACCAGAAGCGGACCTTCTCAAACTGGTGGATGCGGCAAACCAGGCACCCTCTGGATCGAATATGCAAAATGGTCGCTGGCTGATTGTGCGGGATCCAGAAGTTAAGAAAGCCCTCGCTGAGCTGAACCGGATCGGAGTAGAAGGTTATATCCAGCCAATGTTGGATAACCCCCAGGGTTTGCCTCACCAATCGGTTGATAAGCGAACCCGGATGGCCAATGCGGTCATGTGGCAAATGGAGCATATGCACGAGATTCCCGCGCTGATCATGGCCTGTTTGGAATTCGGGGTGAAAGTTGACAGTGCTGATGTGCAAAAAGGTGGCGGTTCAATCTGGCCCGGGGTGCAAAATCTATTACTTGCTGCTCGCGCCATGGGATTGGGTGCTGCGCCGACGACACTGGCGTTGCAGGATCAGGACGCGGTACGAAAGATACTAAATTTGCCTGAAACAATGGCCGCGCTTTGCTTGATCCCGGTAGGTTACCCAATGGGCAAGTTTGGTCCGGTTTCACGGAAGCCTGTGGAAGAAATTGTCCGCTTTGATACGTGGAGTTAAACGCAGTGATGGAATTACGTAATTGCGAGGCAGCCGGGTCCGGACTGTTGCTTACCTGGCAAGATCACTCACAGGCTCAGTTTGATTACTTTTGGTTACGCGATAATGCCAGAGATGCTCGTAGTTTTAACGCCGCAAGTCACCAACGAGAGCTTTATACCGCGGCAGTACCTCTAAACATTGAGCCAAGCTCGTTTAGTGTTGCTGATTCCGGCGATCTTGTGGTTGTCTGGCCGGACTTGCCGGAAGCTATTAAGTACAGCGCAGAGTTCTTATACCGGTATCGCGCGCCTGACTCTGAGTATTTGTATCACAATCCCAATCTCTGGGATGCAGATAGTCTGGAAGTCACGCCAATCCCCTATGCGGGGCTTAACGATCAAGAAACACAGGTTCAGCTTTTACAAACTTTGCAAGCTAACGGTTTTGTTCTGTTGCAAGGTTGTCCGTTAGAAAAATCTTCAGTGACGGCGGTTGCAAATTCACTAGGTTATGTTCGAGAAACCATCTTTGGTGGGGTGTGGCAGTTTGAGGATAATCAGGAAATGGCAGACTCAGCCTACACCGCTGATTCACTTCGGCCCCATACTGATGGAACTTACAGCCACGATGCCCCTGGCTTACAATTGCTAACTTGCCTGGTACGAGAAGCCACTGGTGGCGAATCGATTTTGGTCGATGGCTTCCATGTGGCTGCACAGTTCAAAGCAAGCCAGCCGGAGTTGTTTGATGCGATGACCCGAATTGCCCTGACGGGTACTTATCAGGGTGATGGGCATGTTTTGCGGGCGAGCCGCCCGGTGTTTCGCCTGGATAACGAAGATCGGCTGATCCAGGTAACCTTTAACAACTATGATCGCGATACGGTGCGGCTATCGGACGCAGACATGCGGACAGCCTATGAAGGTATCGTGGCCATTGACCAGCTGCTAAATCTAGAACAGAACCAATGGCGGTATGTTTTAGAAGCCGGCGAAATGCTGGTATTTGATAATTGGCGGTTACTCCATGGACGTCTGGCTTACGAGGGGCGTAGGCGCATGGCAGGTGCCTATATCAACCGAGAAGATTTCGAGAGTAAGTTGCGTGGTCGGGGATTGATGTAAACTGGGTTCCACTTGATAACGGATCAAATACTATGGATTGTCCTAAGTGTAATAAGGCGTTTGAAAGGATTACGTTTCAAAACATTGAGGTTGACCGTTGTACGGGCTGTTTTGGTCTGTGGTTTGATACGTTAGCAAAAGAAGATCTGGTGAAAATGGCAGGGGCTGAATCTATCGATATCGGCGTTGAGCAGGTGGACCAGCACTATAATGAAATGCGCGACATTGATTGTCCGGTTTGCCGTCAGGCAATGATCCCAATGGTGGATAAGGACCAGTTCCACATCAAATTTGAGGCTTGTGCGAGCTGTTATGGGCTGTTTTTTGACGCCGGTGAGTTTACCGACCTTAAAGACTATACGGTGGTAGAGCGCTTTCAAAAAATGCTGACTACTCTGAGAGACAATCTCTAAGGTAAGCCTGACGATGTTTAATGAATATATTCCCATTGCCTATGCCTTAGGGATATCGATCACTTCTCTTTTTGTTCTGCATTACCTGCTTATTGGTCGTAGGAACGACTTGTCTGGCGAGGCGCTGTTACCCCGGCAATTTGTTCTCCTTGGCGTGACGTTATTGGCAGTCATCACAATTATCGTCATGTTGCCAATTCCCGAATCAACCCGAAATCAAATGCTCGCGCTGGTGGGTATTATGATTTCTGGTGTTCTGGCTTTCTCATCTACCGCATTTGTCACGAACGCCATGGCCGCTATTATGCTGCGTGTTACCAGGCCTTTTACGGTGGGTGACTTCATCACCTTTGATGGCAAATTTGGCAAGGTGTCAGAGCGCGGTTTATTTGACACGGAAATTCAAACCGACACAGGTGAATTAATCGCGATACCTAACGCTTTGTTTGTGTCGCAGTCGGTTCAGGTGGTGCATAAAGAGGGGATGATTATTTCTACCAGTTTGTCCCTGGGTTACGACATGCACCATGCCAGGATTGAAGAGTTGTTACTCTCGGCGGCAAAACAAGCAGGATTGAAAGATCCCTATGTGCACATATTGGAATTAGGCGATTTTTCCGTGACCTATCGCATTAATGGTTTGTTGGAAGAATCAAAAACTTTACTCACGAGTCGTTCGCGGCTGAACGCCAAAGTGTTAGATACATTGCATGGGGCGGGCATTGAGATTATGTCACCAAATTTCGCTAGACATATCAGCCATGCCGCGGATAAGCCGGTGATTCCAGTGAATATCCGTAAAGCGGAAACCACCAAGAAGAGCTCGGCAGAGGAAGTGGCCTTCGCCAAGGCGAACCAGGCGGAGGCTGAAGCACAGAAGAAGTCTGAACTAAGTGGTGCGATTGAATCCGTCAAATTGGAACTTGAGCAGGCGAAAGGGGAAGAGGCCGTGGTATTGAAGGAAAAACTCACCCGCTTGAGCAGTGAAATGGACGTGTTACTCAACCAGACTAAAGACGAGCCCGAGACAAAATGAATCAAGCATTGGTCGAACTTAAAGCAGCCACTAAAAGGCCACAGCCCGCGCGTTTGCCAGCGCAACTGGCGGCGGCCACAGCTGGAGACAGCAACGCTCAAATTGAGATTTGTGGTGCCTTGTTATGGGTTGCATTCTCCTGTCCAGCAGCAACTTTACCTGTTTACGATGCATTATTTGGCGACGTTGGCGCTGGGCACTTTGATCCTGAGGGCCTGGTTGCCGATATCCCAGAGTCGTTCTGGCAAGCCTTTCAGGAAACTGTGGATGGCCCAGAAGGTGGTTATGACCCCAGTACTATCACTGCCGCGGTTGCCGCCTTAGGCGGGGCAACTGCTGACAATTTCCATGAGTTAGCAGAGCAGGCGGCAGAGGCGCATCCCGGTGCAGTGGGTGCAGCAAGTAAGGTAGTGCCACCATTGCTGGAAATCGAGTCATTGCAAAATTATGCGGAAGGTTCGCTGGGTAGGACCTTGTACAAGATGCTGGTTGAAAATGGCTATGATGCTGAGGTGTTAGATCGTGAAGCTATTGGTCTGGCGAATCTGCTGCCGGCGATGCGGTATCTGAATACTCGTATCTTACAAATGCACGATGTCTGGCATCTGGTGGCTGACTACGAAACCACTGGCTCCCATGAAATTGCAATTTCTGCTTTCCAGCTCGCCCAGTTTAACCACAACTATTCTGCGATGTTTCTGGCTACTGTTGCCACGGTGAGTCAACGCAATGGCACTGACGGTTTTAACTTGATGATGCAAATTTACGGAGAGAGCTGGCGCCATGGCCGGCAAACCCCACCTTTGATGGCGATTCCGTTTGAACAGGAATGGCAATCCAGTATTACGGAAATTCGTCGCAAATACGGCATCAAGCCTTTTGTGGGATCCCTGCCAGCAGATTTA
The DNA here is from genome assembly GCA_046290215.1 of Pseudomonadales bacterium. Lineage (GTDB taxonomy): Bacteria > Pseudomonadota > Gammaproteobacteria > Pseudomonadales > Azotimanducaceae > JAHRVQ01. Next base: position 7,317 of record JBKAGC010000056.1, read on the forward strand.
TTTGAGCAGTTACGAGCTGCCAGCTAACGCCTTTACTTAAGCTCGAAGTTTTCCCGCATATTGGCGCGCACCTCTCCCTGATGCAGAAAGTACTGACGAAAGCCGCCGTTGTAATTGCCATCCTGGCGGCGATTTGATTCACCTTCAAAATTGTAATACCCAGGGGTGCATTCTTGATTTCGATTGGTCTTACCGCGATGCTCAATCACTTCATCTACCCACCATTGTTCGGCTTCATAGGTGGGGTCCATTGTCTTGTAGCCGTTATCGCGGGTAAATCTGATGCATTCTGCAATATGATCACCCTGGGTTTGCAGCATGTCGGTCAAATTGAACTGAAACGAGGCTTGATAGCCACCCATGATAAACAAGTTCGGAAAGCCATGAGTGTGAATGCCAAGTAGGGTGCGAATCCCCTCTGAATACTTGTCATCAAGATCAACGCCGTCTTTGCCAACAATGCGGTTATAAATGCCGGTCTTTTGAACTTCAAACCCAGTGGCATAAATGAGTAAATCTAGCTCATAGGTTTTGCCGTCAAACTCCGGTCCTTTGCTGTTGATCTGGGTGATCCCTTTGCCTTTTGTGTCCACCAGGTGAACGTTAGGTTGATTGAAGGCCGGTAGGTACTCGTTGTGGAAGCAAGGTCGCTTGCACATAAACATATACCAGGGTTTAAGTGCTTCTGCAGTTTCTGGGTCTTCGACAGTTTTTTCAATGCGACGATGAATACGCATCATATAGTCGATATTTTGATTTTCCTGGAAGCGGAGTTTTTCCTCTGGGGACATGGCGTCCAACTTAGCCTGTTGCTCGGGCGAGCGTTCTACCGCCGCGAGTACTCTTTCGCGGCGTTTGGCTTGCCAGCCGGGTTGCAGTTTACGCGCCCAGTTGGGATCGGTTGGCCAATCGTCGCGGATGTCGATAGAAGAAGGGGTGCGTTGAAAAACATAAAGTTCTTTCGCGGTCTTTGCTAGCTCTGGCACAGCTTGTACCGCCGAGGCACCCGTACCGATGATGCCAACCACTTTGTCCTTGAGGTTGCTTAAGTCTTGCCCTGTGTAGCTGTAGTCCCAACGGCTGGTATGAAATGAGTGACCTTGAAAAGACTCCATTCCGTTGATCTTAGAGAGTTTTGGTTTCGACAAGGTACCGTTGGCACAAATCACAAACTGGGCACGCATATGGTCACCGCGGTCGGTTTTTACATGCCAGAGTTGTTCATCTTCATCCCACAAGGTTTCTGTCACTGTGGTTTGAAACACGGCAAGATCGTAGAGTTCGTACTTCTTAGCAATGGCCTGACAGTGTTTGAGAATCTCAGGGCCGCGGGAGTAGTGATTTACCGGCACGTAATCCATTTCATCGAGAAGTGGCAAATAGTCATAACCCACCACATCACAGGCGACGCCAGGATAGCGATTCCAATACCAGGTGCCACCCACATCGGCACCCCGTTCAACAATGCGAATACTTTCAACACCTTTTTCCCGCAATCGAGCGGAGGTTAATAGCGCAGAAAAACCGCCGCCAATAAACAGTACTTCTACCTGATCGCTGATGGGTTCACGGCTAACCTCTTCATTAACGAATGGGTCAATGGCGTACTTTTCGAGATCGCCGATGAGTTCAGAGGTGTATTGGGCCGTGCCTTCCGGCCGATATTCGACCCGAATGTCCCGCTCTTGTTTAAATTTTTCTTTAATTTCGTCGTAGTAGTCCTGCGAATGCTGCGGCACCCTGTCATCCCCCTTTTTTATTAGATCTCCAGTCTACGACCGAAACTCTATGTCTGCCAAGAGGCAGATAGGCCCAGAAAGGCAGGGCTAGGTAGGGTATTTTCGAGTCACGCTATTGCGACCGGCGTGTTTGCTGTCGTAAAGGCCGAGGTCTGTGGTGGCGAACCAGGCTTGTTCGTCGGCAAAATCCTCGGTGAGTTCGCAGACACCGAAACTCGAGGTGATTTGGATCTGGTGGCCGTCGTGTTCGATTACGGTTTCTGCAATGCGCTCGCGGATTCGGTTCGCCAGCATTTCAGCGGGCTCACCCGTGGTATCAATCAGGATGATCCCAAATTCTTCACCGCCGAGCCGGCCAATAATATCTGTGGTGCGCAGGGAAGATTGGAGTAGTTTGCCGAGGGTACGAATGACCTCATCGCCAGCGGGGTGACCATAGGTGTCGTTGACTTTCTTGAAGTGGTCGATGTCGAGGACAATCATGCTGGGTGTCTGGCGAGTTCGGTTATAACGCTTGAATTCACGGCGTAAGCAATATTCCCAGTAGCCGCGGTTATATAAACCCGTTAGACAATCGGTTTTTGCCAGGGTGCTCATTTCATCCCTGGTTTTTTCTAATTGCATCTTTTGTAATGCAACGTCGGTGACATCGTAAATCAGGACGCCAATGTGGGAGTTTTTACCGGCCAAATCGGTAAGCGGCATCATCGTAATATTTTGGTACATGTACTCGGCGGCGCTTGTGAATGGCCGGTAGTGACGCATCTTAAATAGGTATGGTCGCTGCTCCCAGGTGGAAAAGCCACGGCCCTTGAACTGCAGTACACCTTGAAACTTCTGTTTGAACCAGTCTGCCGGCATATCAGGAAACAGCTTGAATATCTCGGTGCCGATAACCTCTGGAGAATCGCCACAGTAGTGGTTGTCCATAAAGTCGTTCCAAAGCACTACCTTATAATCCAGGTCTAACACCACAAGCCCCACGTCCAGAGACTGGGTAACGCCCTGTAACCAGTAATATTCTGCAGCGAAATTTGCTTGAGCTGACATTAAGAAACCATATAGTTGAGTTTGCTATTGAGGATGTCCATAGAGTCTTGCGTGAACATCAGCAGCAACTCGATGTCGATGTTTTGATCTTTAATGGAGCAGCCCATTTCAATTGTCAGGGCGGGTCTCTCTCCCCGTTCCTCAAGCACTTCCGCAACATAGGCATGTTGCGTCAACACCTTGGGGTGACATTGGCTAAATTTCAAATCCAATTGCTCTGTGAGTCCAGCAAGACAGGCGCCGGTTAACAGGTTCGAGATATCCATAAACAACTCGAGTTGAGCTTGATCGGTTAACTCACCCTCATGTTTGAGTAGCCTGGCAATGTTTTCCACGTTAGATTCGTTGAAAATCAGCAGGGCCTCACCGGTTATACCGCCGCCAACAAAACCCTGACTAACCGCCGAAACCCGGTCGTCTAAACTGACGTGCTGAAGAGCCATCTGGAGTTCGCTAAACGCCATATGACTTGCATGAGGAATCGCCATATCCACAAAAGTACCGAGATATTTAGCCAGTAGTTTAACGGCGCGTCCCAGGGCAACATTGGCGAGTTCCTGGTAAGCCTCATGGCTGGAAATAGGGTCTCCTTCATAAGCGCGATGGCCAGTCATTTCGGAACTAGCCGGCTCGTGGATGCCATAAGTTTTTAGGATGCGCCTTATCTCATCGGTGGAAACTGGCTTCTTGATGAAGTCCAGAGCGCCAAGCTTTTTGATTCGCTCATAAGCTTCTTCCTGAACATCGCCAGAGACCACAATGGAGAGTGCGGGAAGGTCGTTTGACTGAATTTGCTCGAGGACTTCATAACCGTCCATGACTGGCATATTGAGATCGAGAAAAACGATCTCACCCTGACCGGCGCGGATGGCTTCGATACCTTCTTCGCCGTTACTTGCGTAGGATATGTCCACCGGCCAATCGTCCGGTAGGCAGCGGGTCATTTGTTTTCTTGCGAAGCCTGAATCGTCGCAAATTAGGATATTCAACCTGGCTACCTGAAGTAGTAAGTGTTCACCTTTAAAGGTAGCAGAGAAAATGAAAACGGGGCGGATCTCTGCGTTTTCTTGAGGGTGTTATCTGGAGCCCCAGAGTTTCGCCACGGCCTGGTCTTCACCCAGCGTACCCACGACCAATCCAAGTAGACCGGTGCCGCCGAATACCAGGACAGGCAGCCAATAGCCCGAGTCCCAGCCTGGCATAAGCATAACCACAAGTGCGGCGAGCCCCATAAACAGGCAACTCATGACGATCAGGATCAAGCGATGAGACGGTTTATAGGCGTATTGCTCGCTGCCACGTTCAAGGGGCGTGAGGATGAACGAGAATAACTTTCGACACAGTGGTTTCATGGCAACAAATTACCACAGCCGCCTCCAGAACTCTGCTATCTGTACGGTAAAATGTGGGCTGAAGGCTCTTTGTCCGCTGAAGGCTCTTTATCCGCTGAAGGCTCTTTATCCGCTGAAGGCTCTTTATCCGCTGAAGGCTCTCTATTAGCTGAAGGCTCTCTATTAGCTGAAGGCTCTCTATTAGCTGAAGGCTCTCTATTAGCTGAAGGCTCTCTATTAGCTGAAGGCTCCTGCCATTAGGTTGTCAGGAGGGATTGGGTATAGTGGCAGGGTCATTGAGAAGAGGGGAATGTAATGCAACACAAAGGACAATGCCTGTGCGGCAAGGTGACGGTGGCGGCGGAAATTAGCGAAACGGGCATTCATGCCTGTCATTGTTCCACTTGCCAGCGCTGGTCTAGCTCGCCGCTGTTTGCTGTGGGAGTTGATGAAGTTCACTTTCAGGGAGAGGACAACATTACCGTCTATGACTCATCAGATTGGGCCGAGCGGGGTTTCTGTAAGCACTGCGGTAGTAGCTTGTATTACCGGCTCAAAGAAGCAAACCACTTCATTGTTTGTACCGGCCTATTTGACGATCGCAGCCCATTCAAGCTCACCGGCGAAATCTATGTGGATGAAAACCCCGGTGGCTATGCTTTCGCGGGCGATCACCCGCGTTTAACCGGCGAGCAATTCCTGGCGTCCCTCGACCAAGGTTAACAGAGCTAATCGAGGTCTAATAAAGGTCGCTGAGCAATAAACCAAAGCCGATGCGTTCAACCTGGCGGTTGTAGTCGATCAGGCTTTCCCCGTAGCCGTTAAAGTACTGGGCGTGGCCTTTTAGTCCGCGCCAAATGGGGAAGGTCCAGTCTAGCTGCACTGCGCCGCGATTTTCACTGCGCAAATTGTTTCGCAGCAGCATGGTGAACTCATGATTGTCTGTGCGGTAGGTGGTTTCGAATTCAAAATGGCCAAGAAACTGCTCGATATCCGGGTTGTCATCGCCTTTCGGGTCCAACACAGATTTCTTGTCATCTTCCCTGATGCGATACCAGGGTTTAAAGCCAAACACAAAGTTGCCTGTTTCCCAGGTGAAGTTTGCGTACACCCGGTTCCAGCTTCGCGACAAGGTGCCGGCCTGGCCGTTGGATTGGTGGCTAAAGCCAATGGCGATTTCCGATGCATCAATACCAAGTGGCCGCCACTCTACTGGCGCGGTCCAGAATATTTCTGGTTCATAGTTAGTTTCGCGAAAAGGTGCAGAGACATCGCTATTGTAGGCTTGCCAGAAGGATAAAGTAGTCAAGCCAAAGTGAAACTGATCGTTGCGCATAAACACGCTTTTGGCGAACTGGTACTTCAGGCTGAGCTGGAACTTCATTTCTACATTGTCCAGATCCTCGTCCGGGAAGAACTGGGTAAACGCTGGTGGTACAGGTTTCTCGTTTGGGTCCGGTGCGTATGCGGCAGGGAGTAGATAATTCCGGCGGTGTGGCACCAGGGCCCGTCGACTGATCTCTGCTTGCTGTTCCTCTAGCCGGCGAGTGGCGAGAATATCGGATTCCTTAACCACGACCGTCTGATCACTACAGCCAGCCTTTATTTTTGCCAGGGTGACTGTGCCGTCCATGGTTTCTACGGCATTTAGTATGCAGGTTTGATAGGCGGTAATTTCATTGCTAAGAACCGACGCACTACTGAGTAGTAGTACGCCAAGGGCTAAAACTCTTGGGAATATCATGAAGCGGATCTGGTTACCTGGATATTGAGGTGGTCGAGGCCACGAAAAAACGCATTGTTACCCCAGGCGGGTAATTTGTCATCTAATTTGATGTGCGAAAACTCATCCAACAGCATGTCGAAGGTGACTTTTGTCTCCAGGCGAGCCAGTGCTGCACCAATGCACAGGTGAATGCCGTAGCCAAAGGATATCTGCTGTGGTTTCTCGCGGTGGATGTCGAAATCATCTGGACGATCATTCGCCGCTGGGTCTCGATTGGAACCGGCGATAGAAACAAAAATCAAGTCTCCTTGCTTAAACTCGGTGCCGTGAAATGAGATGTCTTCTGTGGCAAAGCGACGAGTTGCCTGCACCGGTGGTTCAAAACGCAACATCTCCTCAATGGCCTGAGGCAGCAATTCGCGATTGTTGCGTAGCGCTTCTAGCTGCTCTGGGTGCTGCAGCAATAACAACATGCCATTGCCAATTAGTCGTGTGGTGGTTTCATGACCTGCAACAAGCAGTAGCAAGCAGGTGTTGTACAACTCCATTTCGCTCAGTTTGTCACCTTCTTCCTCGGCGAGGATAAGGCGGCTGACCATACCCTCATCCAGGTCGGCTCGTTTCATTTTGATGATGTCACGAAAGTAAGCGCGAAGATCTCGACCTGCTCTTTGCGAGGCACTGATTTTTTCGTGATCGTTGGTGCTGGTGCCGTTAATTAAATCCTCAGACCAGGCCTGGAACTTGTCGTGGTCTGCTTCTGGTAAGCCGAGCATTTCTGCAATGACGATGGCCGGTAAGGGTGCGGCCACGGTTGCCACCAGATCAAAATGATCGCTATTGCCAACCTTGTTAAGGCAATCCGCGACGATCTTTTTGATGTTTGGTTCCAGGGACTGAATGAACTTCTGGACAAAGCCCTGTGACACCAGGCGCCGCAGTCTAGAGTGATTGGGCGGATCCAGGTCCAGCATGGACGGGTTATTAAAAACTTCTAAGCGATCCTCGTCCATGCCCCGGGTAAGTCGCTCCACTCGCTGCGGGTAACGCCTGACGTCGGCGCCAAAGCGTTTATCTTTGAGAATCTCCTGAACATAGTCGAACCGGGTGACCCAATAGGCTTGCAGGGCGCGTGAGTATTGAATCGGCGCGATGTCACGCATGCGGCTGTGATAGTAATAGGGATTTGCCCAGAGCTTCTTTGATAGTGGATTGATGGCGGCGCCATGAATCAGTTGTTCAGCCAGTGATACTGAATTGATATAAGCTTTGCCAAGAGAAAGCCCGAGTTTGTCTCGTAACTTCAAGATGTTCTCCTCCGTTTTCCCAACCAGACGCCGCCACATAAGCTGCCGAATAAAATCCCAATTTGGCCTAACCAGCCGAGCCAGACATCCTGAGGTGCGAGTTCCGGACGTGGTGGAGCTATCTGATTAGCGCCCGGTCGTCTTGCCGCTAATCCGGACTCGGCCTGGTAGCGGCTATGGTTAAACCAGTCCAGTAGCGGATTATCCTGCGGCGCTAGTCCCAGGGAATTGAGATAGGCTGTTTCGCGCTCAGCGATTGGTAGTTGTTGTGGTAACTCATTTTGGTTGCCAAACCAGCGGTCTCGCTCCACGGCGAAAAAGAAATATTGTGCGGCCAGGGTAATAATCAAAAATAAGCCCAGAGCTGTGAGCAGGCCACCCAACATTGCAATGAGCATCACGCGCACGGCAATCGCCACCAGTAAACCCATGGCAACCGCGAGCCCAAGACCTAATCCAGCGTTTAGATCTGGCAGCACATATAAGCCATAGGGCACGCCCAGTAGCACGCCAAAGCAAATCAGAAGCAGAAATGTGAATAACCGCATGTCTATATTTCCTTAACCTCATCATGCTGTATCGTATTGGCTAGAAGTGCAATAAGAAGTGCAATAAGAACTGCAATAAGAAGTGCAATGAAAACTGCAACGGGAGCTTAAGTGATGTCGCGACCTAATTTACTCATCATTACAGCCGACCAGTGGCGTGGTGATGCTTTGTCCATGTTGAACCATCCAGTGGTGAAAACACCCAATCTGGAGAAGATTGCCAGTCAAGGCGTGCTGTTCTCGCGGCATTTTGCCAATGCCGTACCTTGCGGGCCAAGTCGCGCCTCGCTGCACACTGGCATGTATTTACATAATCATCGATCTGGGACCAATGGCACGCCTCTGGATAAGCGCTTCACCAATTGGGCGTTGGAGCTACGTGGTGCAGGTTATGATCCCGTTTTGTTTGGCTATACCCACACGGCCCAGGATCCGCGAGATCTTGACCCGCGAGACCAACGCCTCAATACCGATGAAGGTATCTTGCCGGGGATTACACCTGTTGTAGATATGGCCACCCACTGCCCTGATTGGCGTCAGGAGTTACGCAGCAAGGGTTACGCTATACCTGAGTTTGATGGGGCAACCTACGGTACTAAGGGGCAGCCAGACGAATACGGTTATCCGACGCCAACCGCCTATTCTGAGGATGACAGTGATACTGCGTTTTTAACTGGTCGTGTGATGAACTATATCGATGCGCAAACCGGACCCTGGGCGGTGCATTTGTCCCTGCGGGCGCCGCATCCACCCTGGGTTGCCACGGCCCCCTACAACCGTCTGTATGAGTATGATGATTTACCTGCGCCTATGCGTGCCGCCACCATTGAACAAGAACAAGCAGCACATCCCTGGCTCCAAGCCCATTTGGCTGTATCGCGTAATCGCAGCCACTCTGATGCCGCCAGACATCAACGTTTACAGGCCAGCTACTATGGCTTAATGAGTGAGGTGGATGAGCATATGGGCCGTTTGGTTGAACATCTCAAAGCCACAGGTCAATGGCAAAACACCTACTTTGTGTTTACTTCAGATCATGGCGAGCAAATGGGTGATCACTGGATGTATGGTAAGGCTGGTTTTTTTGACCAGTCCTATCACATTCCTTTGCTAATCTGTGGGCCAAATGTAGTATCCGGGCATTGTGATGCTTTCACGGAACATGTGGATATTATGCCCACCTGTCTCGAATGGTTGGGGTTAGCGAAACCGCGTCAGTGCGATGGCATGAGTCTGGTGCCCTGGTTGCAAGGCAGCGCTCCCCGAAAATGGCGAGAGGCGGCTCACTACGAGTACGACTTTCGCCATAGTCAGGCAGAATCTACTTTAGAGCTGGATATGGAATCCGCTTGCCTCAACGTAATTCGGGATCACAAGTATAAATATGTTCACTTCACAGATTTGCCGTGCTTGCTGTTTGATCTAGAAAATGACCCGGAGGAAAGCCATAACCTGGCAACGGAGCGACCGGACCTGGTGGCTGAATATGCGCAGAAGCTGCTTAGTTGGCGGCTCGCTACCACGGATAAAACCTTATCCCACCTGCAAATTGTCCGCGATGAGGGCTTGCTGGATAAAACTGCTTAGGTTTCGGCCGCGTACTGGCAATAACGCGGCGTTAAATCCGGTCTGTTCAAACATGTTAGGACGATTGATCTGGCAAAGGATAGAAGCGGGTTTAAGAGTCTCCTGCTTGTTTGTGTGCTTGATGTTCTTGACGCAGCTTGTTCAAGCAGAAACTTGCCTTGAAAACTGGGCATGCTGGCGAGTGGAGCAGTTGGATGATCGGCTTGAAGTCTGGGTTAAGAATAAAAAGCCCTATGTGTTTAGTGCCTCGCTGAAACTGCGCACGCGCCACCTTCGCAATGACCAGGGCAGTCAACGACGTTATGAGGTAAGCGGTGTGGTACCAGGCAATACTGACTGGCTTGCCTTGACGTTGTATCCCACCAGCACCATGGCTCGCGCCTACTATCAAGATATCTTCTACTGGGTACCAGGAGATGCCAACGCCCAGCACAATGATGAGGTGAGGTACCTGGCCCCTTTTGCGAAAGGTGAACGTTATCCGCTGGTGCAGGGTTTTGGTGGTGGCTGGAGCCATAGCGGTGCTTCGAAATATGCCGTGGATTTTGCCATGCCTATCGGCACCCCGGTACACGCGGCCAGAGGTGGGGTTGTGGTTCAAACTGTGAGCCATCACAACCGCGGAGGTAGTGACCGACGTTACGCCAAATATGCTAACTACGTCATTGTGCTGCACGACGATGGCACAACGGGGGAGTATCATCACTTGCA
>JBKAGC010000057.1:0-17250 GCA_046290215.1 Pseudomonadales bacterium
GCAAGCGAATACCGTAGGCGAATTTGTTCACCACAATAAAGTCGCCGGTTTGCAACGTTGGCACCATGGATTCAGACGGTATTTGAAACGGCTCGGCCAGAAATGAACGCAACACAAGTACCAGGGCCAGCACCGGAAAAAACGAAACGGAGTACTCAACCAGGAGCGGCTCAGCGAGGATTTTTGCCTTGTCTTGCTCAGAGGTTTTGAGCTCCGCAGCAGCTACCCGGCGCGGCTTAAACACGAAATGATCAATCAGCCAGACTGCCCCGGTAAAACCCGTGGCTATTACCAGGATTAAGGGAAAATCGATACTCATCGGTCAACCTTCAGTACGGCCAGGAATGCTTCCTGGGGAATCTCAACACTACCCACTTGCTTCATACGCTTTTTGCCGGCCTTTTGTTTTTCAAGCAGCTTTTTCTTCCGCGTCATATCACCGCCGTAACACTTGGCGGTAACGTTCTTGCGCAATGCCTTCACGGTTTGTCGGGCAATAATCTGACCACCAATCGCGGCTTGAATCGCAACATCAAACATTTGCCGGGGGATTAACTCTTTCATCTTCTTGGTTAAACCAAAACCTTTGGTTCGCGAGTCATCCCTGTGCACAATGAGCGCTAACGCATCTACCTTGTCGCCGTTGATCAGCACATCAAGTTTCACCAGGTCTGACTGCTCAAAGCGATCAAAAGCATAATCCAATGACGCATAGCCGCGGCTTACTGACTTCAATCGGTCGAAGAAATCTAACACCACCTCGTTCATAGGCAGGTCATAAGTTAAAGACACTTGCTTACCCACAAACTGCATGTCCTTTTGCACACCGCGGCGCTCTACGCACAAAGTAATGACACCACCCAGGTGCTCTTGCGGCACCAGCATATTGGCGCGCACGATAGGCTCGCGCATTTCTTGAATGGTGGAGGGATCGGGCAATTGCGAAGGGTTATCCACTTGCAGAACTTCGCCGCCTTTGGTCAGCACTTCATAAATCACTGTAGGTGCCGAGGTGATAAGGTCGAGATCGTATTCGCGCTCTAACCGCTCCTGGATAATTTCCATATGGAGCATGCCGAGGAATCCGCAACGAAAGCCGTTACCCAGGGCGTCTGAACTTTCTGGCTCATAAACTAATGACGCATCATTGAGGGTGAGCTTTTCCAGGGCATCGCGGAAGTCTTCGAAATCATCAGCGCTCACCGTAAACATACCGGCAAACACCTGCGGACTAACTTTTTCGAAACCGGGTAATGCTGGTACTTCCGGAGTGGTTGCCAGAGTAATGGTGTCACCCACTGGCGCGCCTTTGACGTCTTTAATGCCGGCAACAATAAAGCCTACTTCACCGGCTAACAGTTCATCTGTTTCCTTCCGGTTTGGCGTAAAAATACCCACCGAGTCAATCTGGTGCACCTTGCCCAGGGACTTCAAAACAATGCGGTCTTTCTTTGCTAGTTTGCCGCTGATCACCCGAACCAGGGACACAACACCAAGGTAATTATCGAACCAGGAATCAACAATGAGGGCCTGGGTATCAGCATCTCGCTTACCCGCAGGTGGCGGAATTACCGCAATTATTTCTTCCAGCAACTCGGTGATACCGTCCCCACGCTTGGCGCTCACTTGCAGCGCGCCAGTGGCATCAAGACCAATAATTTCTTCGATTTCCTGGCACACGGCGTCTGGATCAGCCTGGGGCAAATCAATCTTGTTAAGTACAGGTAACACCTCAAGGTTTTGCTCGATGGCGGTGTAACAGTTCGCCACCGATTGCGCCTCCACGCCTTGCGCCGCGTCCACCACAAGCAGCGCACCCTCGCAGGCCGCCATGGAACGGGACACCTCGTAGGAGAAGTCCACGTGCCCTGGGGTATCGATAATATTTAGCTGATAGGTATGACCGTCTTTGGCGTCGTAATACAAAGTCACACTTTGCGCCTTAATGGTGATGCCACGCTCCCGTTCAATATCCATGGAGTCAAGCACCTGGTTGGCCATTTCTCGTTCCGTTAGGCCACCACAGATCTGGATAAAACGATCAGCCAGCGTCGATTTGCCGTGGTCAATATGGGCAATAATCGAGAAATTTCGAATGTATTCAGGCTCAAACATTAAGGTCAAGGCAGGTGGGCGAGAAGCGCAGAAGTCTAGCGTAAAGCATTGTTTTTAGCCAGATAAGACGCGCTAGCGGGGCGCATTTGGCAGTGAGTGGCCGTAAGCGCCACTCACTGCCACATTGCTATTCAGGGATTTTAATCGCCAGGAATTCAGGCGTGCCATTGCGTACCACGCGAACAGGTATTGCCGTGTTTGCTGGCAGGTCTTCAATCAGGTCGGCAAAGGCACTGCTATCACGAATGCGCTCACCGTCGATGTTAGTAATCACATCGCCATGGCGTATGCCCGCTTCTCTTGCGGGGCCATCGGCAACCCGGCGTACCACCACGCCCGCGTCCAGCGAAAACTGCTCACGCTGCTGTGGGGTTAGATCTTCCACAACAATACCAAGGCGGTTGTCGGTATTTGGCGCGCCGCTGCGGCTTAAACGCTCTTCCCTGGCAGGTAACAAACCTACCGTCACTTCGATGGTTTGCGGCTTACCGTTACGTACGATTTCCACATCCACGGTGGATTCCGCCTTGGTGCGGCCAACAATATGGGGCAGATCCGAAGACAAGTCGATATCGCGACCGTTGAACTTCAAAATGATGTCGCCTTCTTTCAGACCACTTTGTTCCGCTGGGCTATCCACCAACACCTGGGTAATCAACGCACCAGTAGCCCGATCAAGACCAAATGACTCTGCCAAATCGCGATCCACGCGCTGAATCAAGACACCAAGCCAACCCCGTGACACCGTGCCTTTGTCTTTTAACTGTTCAACCACTTCCATGGCCACATCAATAGGTATGGCAAATGACAAACCCATAAAACCGCCAGAACGGGTAAAAATCTGTGAGTTAATGCCAACCACACGGCCATCTAAATCAAATAGAGGGCCACCAGAGTTGCCGGGGTTAATTGCGACATCGGTCTGAATAAATGGCACATAGTTACCATTTTCGTCTGGCAAGCTGCGCCCCTTGGCACTGACAATACCGGCGGTTACTGACAACTCGAAGCCGAACGGCGAACCAATGGCGACAACCCATTCACCCACTTTCAGCTTCTCGGAGTTGCCGAGCTTCACCGTAGGTAAATCGTCTGCATCAATTTTTAGCAGTGCAAGGTCCGAGGCCGGGTCAGAACCAATCAGTTCTGCCTCGCGCTCGCGGCGATCGCTGAGCGCCACGACAATCTCGTCGGCGTCCTCGACAACATGATTATTCGTTAGAATGTAGCCATCATTGGAGATGATAAATCCAGAACCTGCGGCCGGTCGGGGCTGACTACGACCAGGATTGTTTTCAAAGAAGCGGCGAAAAAACTCTGGTACATCTTCGCGGCTGCGATCATTGAAGCGGCTGTTACGGGGCGTCTCCCGGGTGGCGGTAATATTCACCACTGCAGGCGATGCTTCTTCCACCAGCTGGGTAAATTCTGGGAAAGAACGCGCGCTGGCAGGCATAGCCACCACACCGCTCAGGATCACTAACAACAACCATTTTCCTGATGACTTCAACATACATGTAACCTCAATCTATTTGTCTTGCGATAAGCGCCGTGGGTTTTAACTGCCTGCAAAGCAGTACGCCTAAACTAAAACCGCAGATCGCCGCAATAATTCCGTATATCTCGTCTAAGAGAAGCCATTCTGCGACGAACGCGAATGTAACCGCCATAAGCAACGGTAATAACAATGAGTTAAACAACGCGAACCATTGCTGGGCGACACTCAATTCAAGTTCTACCCGGCCTCTATAGTGTCCAGAAATGGTGGCAGTGCGAGAAATTTCAACGCTACAAGACGGGCATTTGGTGCAAGCGCGATCGCTACTGATCACCGTCACATCGTCACTAGAGGAGATTACCTGGACCTGCAGCCTGCTCAAAACGGCACATCGCTCAGGAATGGTATTGAAATCGCGGCCTGCACAATCGGCCGCTAATAGATAACCGGCTCAACGGACTCGGCCACTCGTTTCGCCGTGGCGAAAGGCACTTCACCGATCACCGTGATGTGATCTTGTGAGCCTTCAATCGGTTTACTCAGCACCACAGTACCGCCTACCTGTGTCTGCATTTCACCCAGCGTGTTTCTCGAACGCTTCTCCACAAAAACAGACAAGGTCGCGACGCCATCCGTAAACACCATACCTTCACCGTTAGGTGTCTTTACCTGGCGGAAACCTTGCGGCATCCAGTTCACCTTCCAGGTAGGTGCGATAGGTTGATTTAACTCGGCTAACTGGCCTGGCGTTAGTAGCTCATGGGTGGTCGCGCCAGACGCATCAATGGATGCCACCAGCAGTTCGGGATCTAATGTTTCACCAATGACAACTTCCGTAAACTGAAACAACTCAAGTACCCGGCCGCGATTAACGAGATTAGAACGCAGCAGCAAGCCGGTTTCTTCATCTAACCACAATTGATAGCCATAGCGATCACGATTCTTGGGAGAAATGCTCACCCGGACCGCCGGCCGATTGGCAATACGGCCCACGCCGTGAACCGAAAAGTCATAGTTTTCGATGTTCTCGGCAAGGATCCGGTTAAATGTGTGAGTGAAAGGGCCGCGAGGCAGTGGATGCGGCGCCATAGATTCACCGTCAGCATGGAGGCAAACAGCGTGATCATCATGGCGAACAATCTCTCGCTTCGCACCGGAGAGATTCTTTAAACGTTCGAACTCTTTCCCGTCCTGGAACTGGTGCGTTACCTCAACCGTGTCAAAACGAGCACCACGCATGTAAATAAAAGTGCCATGGTATGACTCCTCGCGGATTGCCGTACCCATTTTCTGCAACCACTCAAGCGCTTCGACGTGAGGGTCGGATGCGCTATGGACTGATAGATCCGCAGGTGTTGCTGGAGCTGCAAGCGCAACCTGACAGCCAATTAGGCCAGCTAAGAAGGTTGAGATGACCGAAAATTTAACCATACCGCTGTTTAGTTCCGTCCTGACGTCTCTTTCGGCGGCACATTCAATGTGCCGTTTATCACCCCGTTTGCAGGGAAGGTCACTGTGCGAGTGTGGTTGTTCATTTGATTCATCTGGCTCATGCGATCGTGGCGCATGAGGTATTCGCGTAATTGTTGCTGTTTGACGGTGTCCAATTCACGCAATTCCAACTCGTCCTCGTTGAAAGCAACCATATCCGTCGAGTTGTCCTGATCCACAATAGGATTTGTGCTAACGGGTGTCGCATTAATGACCTGGGCAGGCGCATCTGCCACCAGTTCGCTTGCCAGAGGATCAATTTGCTGCTGGGTATTGATACCTACCAGTACTGCCACAACCAGTGATGCCGCCACGGCAAGTCCTGCTGCAGGTTTCTGCCAGGCAGGTCGCGTATGACCGGTCCATTGATGATGGTCTTCGTCCGCAATCGCCGCGCTGATCTTGCTATGTAATTCCAAATGCTGGGATTCGGACAAATGGTGATGCCCCTGGCTGACAGCACGGATTTGCTGGAAGCGCACCCAGGTGCCTTTCAAGTCTGCGGATTTCAACTCGGCTTCCGAGTCAAATTCGCGAAGTAGTCGATGCACTTCGATTTCGCTGATTTCATCATCCAGCAGTGCCGAAATGGATTGTTTCAATTGCTCTGTCACCGTTACCCCTTCTCTATCCCTGCTATCTTCTTTTCTATGGCTTCTCGGGCCCGAAAAATTCGCGAACGTACCGTGCCCACCGGGCAATCCATCACTTCCGCAATTTCCTCATAACTCAGACCTTCAAATTCACGTAAAGTTACCGCAACTTTTAGATCTTCTGCTAAATCTTCTATGGCCTTATACACCACGGCTTCAAGCTGATCGGTGGCCAGGCTATTTTCTGGATTCACCATATCGCTCAGGGATTCCTGATGCATCCCCTCTTCCATGTCCACATCAACATCGGTATCCGGGGGCCGTCTTGAGCGAGACACCAAATGGTTCTTCGCCGTATTGATCGCAATTCGGTACAACCAGGTGTAAAACGCGCTATCACCACGAAACCGTGGCAGGGCCCGATAGGCTTTGATAAAGGCCTCCTGGGCTACGTCTTGTACCTCGTCTTGATCTCTAAGATAACGTCCCACCAGACCAACAATCTTATGCTGATACTTTAGCACTAGCAGGTCATAGGCACGCTTATCGCCGCGCTGAACCCGCTCGACCAATTGTTTATCTGTTACTGACTCCTCCGCCACCGGCGCTCCCTTAACCGTCACAGGATTTTTGCCGGCTTTATCCACAAGCAATAGACCCCCAACGGGGGGAATAGTTCGGATGACGGCGAAAAAAAACACCATAATAGCATTTTTGCGCGCAGATCCGTCGCCACCTCGACAACCTATGGAGACTGACCGGATTCAAGCAAGAGTTCATTTGCCCGGGTGAATTCGGTACTCTTCAGCCCCCCACAAATGAGTTGTTGCCAAAAGTGAGCAATCGCCAACACCAACATGACGTTTTAATCATCGGCAGCGGTGCTGCAGGCATGACTACCGCATTACAGCTGGGATCCGACTATTCCGTTGCCATGATTAGCAAGGATGTTACCAGTGAGGGTTCTACCTATTACGCCCAGGGCGGGGTTGCCGCCGTACTCGATGAGTATGACAGCATCGAATCCCATATCGAGGACACCTTAAATGCTGGCGGCGGCCTTTGTCATGAGGACGTGGTGCGCTTTACGGTGGAGCGTAGCAGCGGCGTGATTGACTGGCTGGTGCAACTGGGCGTGCAGTTTGATAAAGAGACCCACGCTGACGGCAGCGAAGACTTCCATCTCACCAAAGAAGGCGGCCATAGTCATCGCCGGGTTATCCATGCCGCGGATGCTACCGGTCGCGAGATCGCCAGCAAACTACAAAGCAAACTACAGGAACATCCTAATGTGGAGGTGTTCGAGCGGTATGTGGCGGTAGACCTCATTACAAAAGACAAAATCGGCGAGGCCGGGAATGCCTGCATTGGTGCTTATGTTTTAAATTTGCAAACTGGCGAAGTAGAACTTTTTCGCGCCCGATATGTGGTGCTCGCCACCGGCGGCGCCAGCAAAGTGTACTTGTACACCAGTAACCCGGACACAGCCTCGGGAGACGGCATTGCCATGGCCTGGCGCGCCGGTTGTCGCGTGGCCAATATGGAATTCAATCAGTTCCACCCTACCTGCCTGTACCATCCTGATGCCCGGTCATTTTTGATTACCGAGGCCCTGCGCGGCGAGGGTGCCATCTTAACCTTGCCGGACGGCCGACGTTTTATGCCAGATTTTGATGAACGTGCGGAACTAGCGCCGCGCGATGTAGTGGCGCGGGCCATTGACCACGAAATGAAACGCCTTGGCTGTGATTGCGTGTTCCTGGATATTAGCCACAAGGATCCGGAATTTATTCAGAGCCACTTCCCGACCATTTACGAGCGCTGCCTGACTTTTGGCATCGATATCACCACGGACCCTATCCCCATTGTGCCCGCCGCACACTACACCTGCGGCGGCATTGTCACGAACACCAGCGGGCAAACGGATATTCCTAACCTGTATGCCATTGGTGAATCGAGCTTTACTGGCCTCCATGGGGCTAATCGGATGGCCAGTAACTCGCTGTTGGAATGCATGGTATTTGCCACCACGGCGGCAGAACACATCCAAAGCCATGAAGTCGCCGCCAATAATTACAATATTCCCTATTGGGACGATAGTCAGGTCACCAATTCCGATGAAGACGTCATCATCTCCCACAACTGGGACGAGTTACGGCACTTTATGTGGGATTACGTGGGTATTGTCCGCACTAACAAACGCTTGCAGAGAGCCAGACGCAGGGTCCAACTGCTTAGCCAGGAAGTAACCGAGTACTACAGCAACTACAAAATCAGCAGTGATTTAATCGAGTTGCGCAACTTGATCACGGTGGCAGACTTGATTATTCAATCGGCGATTCGCCGCAAGGAAAGTCGCGGTTTACATTACACCCTGGACTATCCGGCCCAGGCGCCGAATCCAGTAGATACGATACTGGTGCCACCGCGTTACGGCTAACCGCCATAAGCGAGCCATGGCGCTGCGCTTAACAGGCTGCAGCAAGATTGCCGCACGCAGACGCCGGTGCTCGGTTTGGCTCACCTGATCTTTGACTACCACGCAATGATGGTTGCCCCTGGCGGTTCTGAAGTTAATGCTGACAAGCCAGGGCAAGACAATGCGCAGCCCTACTAACTCGGCCCGCACGGTCGTACCACTGGCCAGAGTTAGCCACCAATCCTTACCGGTGCAACGTAATGCCTGGATGCTCTGGGGCAATAAGCCTCTGATGAGCATCAGCTGCTGAAGCGCTGAAACGAACAAAGCAAAGCCAAATGCCAGACTTAATGGCAATGACAGATTAGCAAGCCATAAACCCCAGAGTGCGAACACAAATGCAGCGAGGATGCAGAGGGTTTGCACCCTTGAGCACCCCAACTGCAAAGCAACCTTCAACTGGGCTGGACCCGCGCCAGAATAAACTCAACCAGGGATTGCAGCTCAGCATCCTCAGATTTGCCCTTACGGCTAAACCACAGCCACAAGTCCGGGTCGTCTTGCTCTAGCAACCTTTGGAAGGTTAGCTGCTGACTCGCCTCGAGGTCTGTATAAACCTCATCAAAAAATGGCAAAAGCAGCAGGTCTAACTCCAGCATGCCACGACGGCTGCGCCAACGTAGGCGATTTAACTCTTCTTGTTCGCTGTTCATAGTCACCATTTAAAATCCGCTTTAATGCCCGTGGCGTTTAACTTATAAGGCAAAAGTATAACTGTTCTCCCCTCACCCAAGGTAAACTTGCTGTCATGAATTACGATGCGTTAACACCACTAGACCAGTTTGGCTTCCTCGCCGTCAACGGCCGGGATGCTGTGAAGTTCCTACAGGGATACACCACCTGCGACCTTGAGCAACTCGACACAGAGCATGCCCAGCGCGGGGCGATCTGTAACATCAAAGGCCGTATGGTGAGCAATTTCCTGGTCATCAGCACTGCCGATGGGCTGCTGCTGCGCATGGACAAGGCACTGGTGGAAAGCACCGAGGCGTTTCTTGGCAAATACATTGTTTTCTCCAAAGCTGAGCTGGTCAATTTGTCCGGTGACATGGTTTGCTTCGGTGCATTTGGCGATGCACTGGCAGAAACTGGCGATACAATCCCACAAGACATGTACAGCATCGCTGACAACGACGAGGGCAAACTGCTCAAGGTGGATGAGAACCGCTTTGAACTCTGGGCAGCCGCGGGGCAACTGAACAATGACGTTGAAGCTTCCACAGCAGCGCTGGCAGCCTGGCAACTGGCGGAGCTACGCTCGGGCATTGTCTGGGTAAACGCAGACACCAGTGAAGAATACATCCCGCAGATGTTCGATCTGCATAATCAGGCCGGCATCAGCTTTGATAAAGGTTGCTACCTGGGTCAAGAAATCGTCGCCCGTATGCAGTACCGGGGCGAACTGAAAAACCGCCTGCACCTGGCGGAGGTCCCAGACAGCGTCCCTGCTGAGCATCGTCAAATCGGCGCTAAAGTGCTAAGCAGCGAGGGCAAGAAGCTTGGCAATATTGTTGCTCGCAGCGGCAACTTGTGCGCCCTGGTATTGAAGATTGGCGAGGCGGATTATCAGCTTGGCGACGGCACTGAAATTACGCCCAGCGAGGTCAGTAATACTTAGGCAACATCTGCCGAATCACCTTGAAGTCTGCTTGTGCTGAGCTATACCTAATGTAGCGATCTACTCTAAGGATATACCGTGCAAGCCAACCTCGACACCATTCGTTCTGAAATTCTCGACGCCATCGCAAACGACCAATTGGTTCTGCCTACAATGCCCGAGGTAGCGCTGCGATTACGCGAGGAGGTTGAAAACGAAAACTCGACGGTTCACTCGATCGCCAGGGTTATCGGCAATGATGCGGCGTTGACGGCACGCATAATTCGCATCGCCAATAGCCCGCTGGTGAGAGGCGTGCAAACGGTAGAAGATTTGCAAATGGCGGTGAGCCGCATGGGCATGGAATACACCGCCAACCTCGCTATTGGTATCGCCATGGAACAATTGTTTCAGGCGACGTCTGACGCAGTGGACGAACGCATGCGTAAGACCTGGGCACACTCAACGGATGTGGCAAGTTTGAGTCACGTTTTGTGCCAACACTTCACCAACTTAAAACCAGACCAGGCCACCCTGGCAGGTTTAATTCATGAAATTGGCAAACTGCCGATTCTGGCATGGGCGGATGATCATGAATGGGACGATGACACCATCGAAAAGGTTACCGAGGCGCTGCACCCAGAGATTGGTCGCATCATTCTCGAATCCTGGGACTTCCCACCAGAGCTCCAGGCAGTCCCGGAGCAATACACGCAGTTCGATCGTTTGGTGGAAGCCGCCGACTATGTAGACGTGGTGATGGTTGCCAACTTGCACAGCTACGCTGGTAAAGATCATCCCTTCGCTGAAATGGACTGGTCACAAATCCATGCTTTCGAGAACCTTGGTATTTCAATTGATGTGGTGCTCGAGGATGAGAACGAGCTAGAGGATGAGGTCAGCGCGGCAAAAGGCTTGCTCAGCTAGTCCAACTCTTCCAACAAATGCTGTAAGGCTTCGAGCATGAGCAGCCCATCTGGGCTAGCCTGGTTGCTATTCAACTGCCAGGTCACCGCCAGCGTTAAATCGATGAAAGTCACTTCAAGTAACTCCCGAAACGTATAAGGCAGCACTTCGACCCCCAATCGAAATCGCTCCGCCAATTTAGCGCTGCAGTTTTCCCTGGTTAACTCAACACCCACTTCATCACGTATAAAGTTGTGGAAGAATCTGCCACATTCCAGCACAGCCGGGCCCACTACGCCCTTTGGATCAATAGCCACCCAACCAGCATCACCTCGCAATATATTGTCGTGATGCAAATCACCGTGCAGCAAACAATCTTCGCCGTTGAGCCGCGTAAACAGTTTTTGACTCAGGTGGATATTGTCAACAAAATCCCCATGAGAGGCATCACGATTTTTGTACTGGGTAAAAGCGTTTTCTAACCAGGACTCATAAGTTGGAAAGCCTGCTAATTTAACCCCTTGCGCGGGCAATAGCTGGTGCAACGTCAACGCTTCAGCAATCATAGCCGGGTCCGCAATGCTGGCTCTCAAGGGCGTCCCAGGTAACACCCGCTCGAGTAAAATAGCGCAGCCTTCCGCGCTGTCTGTCAGCCTGGCAACTTGAGGCCCCTGTATTACTTCGAGATAGCGTTGTTCAGTTTCAGCTTCTCTATCGGGCACACAAACCTTTAATACCAACGGCTGCTCTTGCCGCCGCACAAAATAAACCAGATTAGTGGGCCAACCTGGCGGCGCTACAGCTTCAAAGGTTAGCTGCCAGCGGTCAAACAAGGACGCGAGATATTCGGGAAAACCGGCAATCCAGGCCGGGCCAATGTCTGGATAGTATTGCAGAATTGCCTTGCGGGTTTCATCTGGTAAGGATGGCAACAACAAGGCGCAATATCCTGGCTATTCCTTTTCCTGGAAAAAGGTCTGGATGCTGGAAAAATCCTTTCGTCCTAGTCCCTGTTTGTGCAGGTTCAAGTATAAGTTCCGAGCTAACGACCCCATTGGAGTGGCAGCACCCTCAGCCTGTGCGGTTTCCATGGCCAGACCCAGATCTTTAATCATCAGATCGACCAGAAAGCCACCTTCATAGTTATTCGCCGCTGGGACATTCTGCATGACACCCGGGTACGGGTTGTAGACTTCGAGGGCCCAGTTGCCGCCGGAACTTTTACGCATAATCTCTGATAACACGGCCGGATCAAGACCGCTTTCCACGCCAAGTTGCAGGGCCTCAGCGGTGCCTGTCATCAGCACACTGAGCAACATATTGTTACAGATTTTTGCCACCTGCCCTGCGCCTGCAGCGCCCGCATGAAATAAGTTTTTACCCATCGCCGCCAGCACTGGTTCTGCTTGTTTAAAAGCTGCCTCTTCACCTCCGACAATGAACGTCAAGGTACCCGCCTGGGCGCCACCAACACCGCCGGACACAGGGGCATCAATCATGGCTATACCGCGCTCCGCAGCACTGGCATTTACGCGGCGTGCAGATTCCGGCGCAATGGTGCTGCAATCAATCACCAGAGTGCTGGTAGGTAAACTGGCTAGCAATCCCTCGGGACCCAGGTAAAGGTTTTCCACATGGGTTGAAGCGGGCAACATTGAGATTAAGACTTCAACGTCCTGCGCTGCCTCACCGGCAGAAGGTGCAACGGTGGCGCCAGCATCCGCGACTTTGCTACTCAGCTCTGGCACCAGATCAAAAACCTGCACCTCATGGCCGGCTTTGAGCAAATTGACTGCCATGGGACCGCCCATATTGCCGACGCCAATAAAACCTATTTTCGCCACGACCTTCTCCTTTTTTACTTTGACTCTTTCGTTAACTTATTAACCCTGTTGGCATTGCCGCAGCAGACCTAAGCAGTCACCATTCGCGACTCGTCCAAATCTTCAAGCGGATGTTCCGCCCAGGGTGCCGTGAAGTGCGCTGTGATCCAATCTGCAGGTACACCGCCCATACTGGCATGATGCCACCTGGGCTGGGCGTCTTTATCGATAAGCAATGCCCGCACTCCCTCGGCGAAATCAGGATGGCGGGAGCACTGACTGGCAAGCGTCAACTCCTGCATAAGCATTTGTTTCAGGTTCATTGATCTTGCACGGGCAAACTGCTCAAGGATAATTTGCGCGGTGGTCGGCGCACCACTGGCAAGGGTACCAATGGCTTTTTCAAGCCATGGATCGCCACCAAGCTCTGCCTGACTATCTAACAATGTTGCGACGGGATTGTCGCTAGCCAGCGCCCGGGTCATCACCTGATCAATCACACTTGCGTGTTGTTTAAGGGAACTTGGAGGAAAGCCCTCACAGTCATTCATGTCCGCAAGAACCGATTGAATATTGGCATCTGCAGCAGCGGGATCAACCTCAAGCTTCAAGCGCTCTAGCATCTCGTCTTTGTTTGTTGATGGCGTGAGGTAATTCACAAACCCAACCTCATGCGCATCCTGGCCATTAATTTGTGCGCCGGTTAAAGCGAGAAAGTGCGCGACATTGGTTGGCATTTGCATAAACGAATAAGTAGCACCAGCATCAGGAATCAAACCGATAGTAATTTCTGGCATGGCAATGCGCGTTTTTTCTGTGCCCACCCTGTAATCACACGCGGAAGCAATGCCAAGGCCGCCGCCCATCACAATGCCGTGGGCAAAAACCACCGTGGGTTTCTTGTAGGTGTGAATTAAATAGTCGAGCCGATATTCGCGACTGAAAAAGTCCTCACAATAAGGACAAGGACCGCCCGGGTGCGCCGCCATATCGTGATACAACGCTTGAATATCGCCGCCGGCACAAAAGGCTTTCGTACCCGCTCCCTCAAACCAGACGAAGACAATCTCGTCGTCATTCTCCCAGTGCTGCAACTGGGCCAGCAGCAGGTCCACCATATTTAAGGTCAAACTGTTCAGGGTTTTCTCAACACTCAGGGTAACAATACCCGCCTTGCCGCCCTGCCTTAAGGCTTCCGTGCGAAACAAAACTTCTGGTGCGGCTGACATCTAGGCGTTCTTCCATTCTGGTTTACGTTTTTCTAAGAACGCATTCACACCTTCGGTTTGATCAGCGGTATCAAACAAATCCACAAACGCATCAGCCTCGGCAGGATAAGCAGAAACCATACTTGAGGTACGCGCGGCCTGAATCAAACTTTTACAAGCAGAGACACTCTTGGGACTCTGGTTTTCTACCTTGGTAGCAAGCTCTAAAGCCGCTGCCAGACTTTGCCCTTGTTCCACCACTTCTTCTACCAGGCCAATTTTCAAAGCCTTCTCGGCATCGACGCGTTCACCGCAAAGAATCATGCGCTTTGCCCAGCCTTCACCCACGACCCAGGGTAAGTGCTGCGTGCCAAGACCTGCTGGCAGCAAACCAACCGTTGCTTCCGGTAGCGCCATCACAGCGTGGGACTCAGCAATGCGAATATCACAAGCGAGCGCACACTCCAGGCCACCGCCCATGGCATAACCGTTGACCGCAGCAATGGAAACGCCGCGAAAATTACTTAAGGCGGAAAACGCCGCGGAAAACTTATTCGCTAGATCTCGTGCTACCGCTTTGTCACCAGAGGCGAACATGTTCAGGTCGGCGCCAGCGGAAAAAAACTTTTCACCCTGACCCGTTATCACCAGGCTGTAGCACTCAAGGTTATCGTTGAGCTCCTCCACCAGTTCCCTTAAAGCCACCAGATTCTCAGCATCCCAGGTGTTTGCAGCAGGATTGTTGATGGTGACTAGAGCGGTATGGCCGCGCATTTCACAAAGCAGTTTTTCAGTCATGTTTAGTCCAGGGATTGAATGAAGAGAAAGAAAATATTTAGCTGATCACCTCGGGGTCAGACATCGATAAGACCCGACGGGAAATAATCAAACGCATAATCTCGTTGGTGCCCTCAAGTATTTGGTGAACACGATTGTCGCGAATATAGCGCTCCAGGGGATATTCCTGCATGTAGCCGTAGCCGCCATGAAGCTGTAGCGCCTCGTTACACACTTGAAAGCCAACATCCGTGGCGTAACGCTTCGCCATAGCAGAATAGGTAGTGGCTTCTGGATGGTTTTGGTCAATTTTGTACGCGGCCAAACGCACCATTTGCCGCGCCGCCACCAACTCTGTGACCATGTCGGCGAGTTTAAACTGCAGCGCCTGGAATTCGCTTAGGGTCTGGCCAAACTGCTTGCGTTCCAGCATGTACTTCTGGCTGCGGTTAATGGCAGCCTGGGCCGTGCCAATGGAACAGGTAGCGATATTGATGCGACCACCATCGAGCCCCTTCATGGCAATCTTAAAACCGTCTCCCTCGTTGCCGAGGCGATTTTGCACCGGCACCTTAACGTTATCAAAGGTGATTTCAGCCGTGGGTTGCGAATGCCAACCCATCTTTTCCAGATTTTTGCCGTAACTCACACCTGGCGCATCAGCGGGAATGACCAGCGTGCTAACACCTTTGGCGCCGGTGTCCGAGGTTTTTAGCATCACCACCAACACATCGGTCTGGCCACCACCGGATATAAACATTTTACTGCCATTAACCACATAGTATTCGCCGTCTTCAGACAATTTAGCTGTGGTGCGAATAGACGCCGCATCAGAACCAGAACCCGGCTCTGTGAGGCAATAACTGGCGAGCTTTTGCCCGGCAACCAGTTCTGGGCAAAAATGATCAACGGTGGCGCTGTTACCAAACTCGGCAATCATCCAGGTGGACATGTTATGGATGGAGATATAAGCGGTGGTGGACGTACAACCCATCGCCAGCTGCTCCAAAATCAAACTGGAATCGAGACGACTAAAACCTAAACCGCCCACTTCCGGCGGGCAGTACAAACCACAAAAGCCCAATGCACCAGCTTCAGCGATCACTGCTTTAGGGAACACCTTATCGGCATCCCAGGCCGCCGCGTTCGGCTCTAGCGCCTTTTGCGCGAAGCTCCGCGCGGCA
The DNA here is from genome assembly GCA_046290215.1 of Pseudomonadales bacterium. Taxonomy (GTDB): domain Bacteria; phylum Pseudomonadota; class Gammaproteobacteria; order Pseudomonadales; family Azotimanducaceae; genus JAHRVQ01. The sequence goes on from JBKAGC010000057.1 coordinate 15,672, forward strand.
TCCTGATAGGCTAACTGATCCTCATTGAGATCAAAGTCCAAAGTAACACTCCTCGCATTTACTTGAGGGCGATGGTCATATTCGCAGACGCTACCGCATCACTGCTAAACCAGCGCGCGGTAATGGTTTTGGTTTCTGTATAGAAGCGAATCGCTTGCTTACCATAGGCGTGTTGATCACCGTAGAAAGACCCCTTCCAACCTGTGAAAGAAAAGAACGGCAAAGGTACCGGGATAGGTACGTTAATACCAACCTGGCCCACATCAATATCACTTTGGAACTTTCGTGCCGCACCGCCGCTCGCGGTAAAAATGGAGGTGCCATTGCCGTATGGATTACGATTAATAATCTCGATGGCATCCTCAAGTGAATCGGCATTGACCGCCACCAGTACCGGGCCAAAAATCTCGTCGGTATAAATGGTCATATCGGTGGTGACATTTTTAAATAGTGTTGGCCCAACCCAGTTACCTTCAGGTAAGCCATCCACTTCGCAGTTGCTGCCATCCAGCAAACATTCCGCACCTTCGGTTTTGCCTTTTTCGATATAACCAAGAATTCTCTCACGGGCCTGGGGGCTAATTTGCGGGCCATAACCTGCCTCACTGTCATCCCAGGCGCCGGGCCTGACTTTTGCCATGGCTTCAGCCACATCAGGAATCCACTGCTGGGCCTCACCTACAAATACAGCCACGGAAATTGCCATACAACGCTGACCCGCGGCTCCCACCGAGGAACCCACCAGGGCATTCACCACCTGATCCTTCTGCGCGTCGGGCATGATCACCATATGATTTTTGGCGCCAGCCATACACTGCACACGTTTCAAATTATCCGTGCCAAGCCGATAAACATGTTGGCCCACAGCAACCGAACCGACAAACGAGATCGCTTTGGTGTCAGGATGAGTAATCAGTGCATCCACCTGCTCTTTGCCGCCGTGCACCAGCTGCACCAAATCTTTTGGAAAGCCACATTCATAAAACAGTTCCACTAGACGACTCGGCGTCATAGGGTCTTGTTCAGAGGGCTTTAAAACAAACGTATTACCGCAGGCAATTGCCAGAGGGAACATCCAAAGTGGAATCATTGCTGGGAAGTTAAACGGCGTGATACCGACGCAAACGCCTAACGGCTGAATTAAGCTGTAGGTATCAATGCCCCGAGCAACGTTTTCCGAGGTTTCCCCCATCATCATGGCTGGCACGTTACAGGCCTGCTCCGCCACCTCAATACCACGCCAGACATCACCCTGGGCATCAGCAAAGGTTTTGCCCGTTTCCTGGGAGAGAATTTCCGCGATTTCATCCTGCTTTTCTTTTAATAGCATCTGGTACTTCATCATCATGCGCGCACGTTCTGGTGCTGGAACCTGGCGCCATTCTTGAAAGGCTGTTTTTGCCGCAGCAACGGCGCGATCAATTTCATCCAGGGTCGTCACTGGCGCTTCGCATAACACTTCTTGCGTGGCCGGGTTGGTAACAGGGATGGTTGCGCTACTGGCGCTTTGACGAAATTCACCGTCCACATATATATCGCCGCGGCGAACAAAGAGACCATCCCGGGCGGCTATAGTTTG